>NZ_JACAPZ010000024.1:0-108921 GCF_013385475.1 Pseudomonas sp. G5001 | reverse complement strand
GCGAGGCACCGAGTGGTGGGGCAAAGACCTTTTGGTTACTTTTGGGGCGTTTGCCAAAAGTGACCCGCTGTAAGAGCGGAACCATAAGCCGCCGTTACCTAAATAACGGATATGTACTCCCCCCAAAGCAAAAAAAAGGCCGCACCCTGCCAAGGAGACGGCCAAAAAAATTGTCGAGGCATTTGAAACTAACGTGCAGTAATCACCGAAAGCTTGGTAATCCCCGCCCGCTCAATCGACGCCATGGCTCGCGCCACTTCGCCATAGTTCACTCCATCATCAGCCTGCAGTTGCACCCGCACCTCCGGGTCCTTGGCCTTGGCCGACTGCAAGTTGAATTCCAGCAAATCCGGCTGGATTTCATCCTTGTTGATAAACAGTTTGCCGGCCGCATCAATGCTCACCACCAGCGGGTCCTTCTGCTCCACCGGGGCCACCGCCTCGGTCTTGGGCAAGTTGATCGGAATCGCATTGGTCAACAACGGCGCCGTGACGATAAACACCACCAGCAGCACCAGCATCACGTCCACCAGCGGCGTAACGTTGATCTCGCTCAGCACCTCATCACTGTCTTGCGTGGAGAAGGCCATCTCAGGACGCCTCCTTCACTTTTTGCGCGCCACCCTGGGCACCGGCCTTGCTCAGCGTCGGGTGCAGCAGCACGCGGAACGAGTTCTTCTGCGCCAGGCTGTAGAAGTCGTGGGCGAAGTCGTCCAGGTCAGCAGCCGTGAGCTTCAGGCGACGCAGGAAGTAGTTGTAAACCAGCACCGCCGGCACCGCGACGGCAATACCCACACCCGTGGCAACCAGTGCCGCACCGATCGGCCCGGCCACGGTTTCGAGGCTGGCGGAACCGGCGGCGCTGATGCCTTTCAGGGCTTCCATGATCCCCCACACAGTGCCGAACAGACCGATAAACGGCGAGGTGCTGCCGATACTCGCAACCACGGCCAGGCCGGTTTCCAGGGAGCGGCGCTCACGCACGATCTGTTGGCGCAAAGCGCGTTCAAGACGGTCCTGATGGTTGATCGCCTGGCTCAGGTCAGCAGCGTGTGGCGCCTCACCCACCTGGATCGCGGCGTAACCAGCCTGGGCCACACGAGCGGCGGCGCCGGGTTTGGTTTCGGCCAACTCAGCGGCCGAGTCCAGACTGGATGCCGCCCAGAACTGTTTGTGGAACTTGCGATCCTGGGACTTGAGGCGGCCGAACTGGACGCCCTTGAGCAGGGCCAGGCCCCAGGTAGCGACCGAAAAGACCACCAGCAGCCAGATCACCGCGCTTTCGATGGATTCAGTTGGAGATGCTAATGCCATGATGTTTTCCCTCTGTGCAGGTCGCGATGTGTCCAACACACCGCATCCAATAATTAATGAATCTTGAAATCGATCGGTACGCTGACCCAGCCGTCCTGGGCCACATCACCCTGCTTGGCCGGTACAAAACTCCAGCGCTTCACGGCAGCCAGTGCGGCTTCGTCGAGTTGCTGGCGACCACTGCTTTTCTGAATCTGGATCTCACCCGGCTTGCCGGTGGCCAATACATGCACCCGCAACAGCACCGTGCCTTCCCAACCCCGGCGCTGGGCCAGTGACGGGTATTCCGGCGCCGGGTTCTTCAGGTACGCGGCGTTGGCCGAGGCCGGTGTGACCGGCGCGGGCGCAGGCGGTGCCGGCGGTGCTGGAGCCGGTGGCGCGGGTACAGGCGGCGCGGGCGGCTGCTCGGCTACCGGTTTCGGTGCGGGCTTGGGCACAGGCTTTGGCACCGGCTTGGGTTTCGGAATCTTTTTCGGCGCCGGCTTGGCGGCCAATTCATCAACCACCGGCGGCGGTGGCTCGACAACCGGTGGCGGCGGCGGTGGTGGTACAGGCGGTGGCGGCTCCACTACCGGCGGAGCCGGCTGGGAAAATTCGATCGTCATCGGCGGGATTTCCGGCGGCACAATCGGCAGCACCGGGGTTGGCTTCTGGCTGACCCAATAGATCACCGCGCCATGCAAGGCCAGCGCGAGAATCCCCAACAGGATCGCTTCACGCCGACTCAACACACCCTTCGGGGTTTTCTGCGTACGCAACTGCCCCAACGGCGCGCGATGCGGCCGGCCAAGGTCGACCAACTCACCACCCGGTGCGTGGCGCCACTGCGCCTCTTGTGCACTGGCGGCGGTCTGGACATTGCCCATTGATTAACTCCCCTGCGGTCTTAAGCAAAAAAACCGACGGGCCTGCCTTGGCGGCCGTCGAGGGCTGAATCATCGGGGGCAGACGCTTATCTCTTAAAGTAATCTTTAAAGTTATAGATAGATCTAAATTGAATAACCGAAACATCCGGATACGCCGAAGCCACGTCCTGCGCGGCCTGGCGCCGAGGGGGAAAATCTCAATGCTTTTGAGGCATACAAAATATTCACTGAAGGCATGGCTCAGCGTGGATTACCGGCACACAAATCCTGCAATTGGCGTAGCAACGCCTGCCCTGCCGCACCAAGGCCGTTACGGCCATACAGCGCCAGCCGCACGCCCTGCACCGCAGGCAAACCGCTGTCCGCGCCCAACATCACGTGCCCGGGCTGCACCACCCGCATTGGCAACAGGCTGATCCCCAGCCCCGCCGCCACCGCCGAACACACGCTGGCCAAGCTGGCGCTGGAATAACCGATGCGCCAGCGCCAGCCGCCTACCTCCAGGTGATGCAGCATTTCATTGCGGTACAGGCCGCCAGCGGGAAACGCCACCAGCGGCAGCGGATCACGTCCCAGGGACGGCGAACTGCGGCTGTCGACCCAACACAACGGCTCCGGCCAGGACACCAGGCAGTCATCGCTGTCACCCATTTGCTTGACCAGCAGCACGTCGAATTCACCGCCGCGATAATCCCGCAACAATTCCGGCCCCAAGCCGCTGGTGACCTCCAGGCGCACCCGGGGATAAGCCTGCACAAACGCCGACAGCAGCGGCATCAGGCGCTCGGCCGCAAAATCCTCGGGCACCGCCAGGCGCAACACGCCATCGCTCTGCTGATTGATCAGCACGTCGGCCGCCTCTTCGTGCAGCGCCAGGATGCGCCGCGCATACGCCAGCAAGCGTTCACCCTCCACCGTGGCTACCACGCGGCGCTGATCCCGGTCGAGCACCTGGCTACCCAGTGCATCTTCCAGGCGGCGGATCTGTTGGCTGACCGTGGACTGGGTCAAGTGCAGCCGCTCGGCCGCGCGGGTGAAATTGCCGCAATCGACGACGGCAACAAAGCTGCGCAACAACACGGGATCGAACATGGGCTCACCATTCCATTTGCCACTGATTGGCATGGTTATATTTAATTTCAGAATACCCCTGTGGCTGCCCATACTTCACGCCTCATTGCGCACGAGGGGTTTTCCATGACTGACGATCAACAGCATCTGCATCACGCCGTGCAACTGGCCAAGGCCAACGTAGCCGCTGGTGGCCGCCCGTTTGGTGCCGTGCTGGTGCGCGACGGCGAGGTGCTGGTCGAGGCGGTCAACGAAATCCACTCGAGACAGGACCCCACCGCCCACGCCGAGATGCTCGCCATCCGTGCCGCCAGCCAACAACTCGGCCCGCGCCTCGACGGTTGTGTGATCTACGCCAGCGGCCAGCCCTGCCCGATGTGCCTGAGTGCGATGCACCTGTGCGGCATATCCCGTGTGGTGTTCGCTGCCAGCAACGACGTGGCGGCGCCCTTTGGTTTGTCCACAGCAGCGATCTACCAGCAACTGGCGCTGCCGCTGGTGGAGCAAAAATTGCCCGTGCAGCACCTGCCGCAGGCAGCGATGCAAGCCCTTTACCGCGAGTGGCAGGCCCTGCATGACGCTGAATAATTCATTCGCCGGCAAGCTCGCCGGTTGGGGTTTGCTGGTGGTGCTGGGCCTGAACCTGCGGCCCATCCTCAGTTCCATCAGCCCATTGCTGGGGGAAATCCGTCTGGCCACCGGCCTGAGTTTCCAGAGCAGCGCCCTGCTCACCAGCCTGCCGGTGATCTGCATGGGCCTGGTGGCGTTGGTGGGGGTGCGCCTGGAGGCAAGGCTGGGGGAGCGTCGCGGAATCGCCCTGGGCTTGATGATGATTCTGCTGGCGTGCCTCGCGCGCTGGCTGTTTGGCCAGGCGCCGGCGCTGCTGGCCACGGCATTGTTCGGCGGTGCGGGTGTGGCGCTGATCCAGGCGCTGGTGCCGGCGATGATCAAGCGCCAGTTTCACCAGCGCGTGCCGTTGGCGATGGGGGTTTACTCGGCTTCGCTGATGGGCGGCGGTGGCTTGGCCGCCCTGCTCAGCCCGTTGGTGGCGGGGCATTTCCAGCAGTGGCAGGCGGGGCTCGGGATCTGGCTGCTACCGGCCCTGGGCGCACTATTGTTGTGGGCGTGGCTGCCATTGGGTGCGGCGAAAAACCCGCAGGTGACGGCGCCGTTCCAGGGCCTGCGCAACCGTCGGGCGTGGTTGCTGGCGCTGTATTTCGGCCTGGTGAATTGCGGCTACATGAGCATGGTCGCGTGGCTGCCGGCCTACTATCAGCAGTTGGGTTGGGGCGTACTGCCCAGTGGTTCGCTGCTGGCGTTCATGACGATCTTCCAGGTAATCGCCGCGCTGCTGATGCCGGCCCTGGCGCAACGTGGCATTGATCGTCGACCGTTACTGAGCATCAGCCTGCTGGCCCAGACCGTGGGCTATATCGGCCTGCTGACGGCGCCGCTGGAGTTCCCCCACGTGTGGGTGGCGTTGATCGGTTTCGGCCTGGGAGCGTGTTTCGCCCTGAGCCTGTTGCTGACCCTGGATCACCGCCGCGACCCTCGGGAGGCCGGCCAACTGGCGGCGTTCGTCCAGGGCGTGGGCTTTTTGATCAACGCCGTATCACCGTGGCTGACCGGCTGGCTGCGGGAATTGACTGGCAGTTTCTTAAGCGCGTGGATGGTGCTGACGCTGACGGTGGTGGCGATGCTGATACTCACCCGGGTGTTCAGCCCGGCCACCTACCGCACAGGCTCTATGGATATGCAATTTGAATCTAGATAAAACAATGAACATTCTTTTGCGGAATAAGCGAGGGGATTAGAATCGCGGTTTCCTTCAGGACGCCGGAAAACTCCATGGACCTTCGCCAACTGCGCTACTTCATTGCTCTGAACGAGTACCGCAGTTTTGTGCGCGCCGCCGACGCCATGGGCATTACCCAGCCGGCGTTCAGCCGCAGCATCCAAAGCCTGGAACAGGAGTTTGGCTGTGTGCTGGTGGACCGCGCCCACAAAGACCTGCGCCCCACTCCCGAGGGCCAGGTGGTGTTGCAACATGCCTTGTCGCTCGTTCAGGGCGCGGCGCGGCTGAGCCACGAAGTCACCCGCATGACCAAGCTCGACGCCGGCGAATTGCGCTTTGGCTGCGATGCCGTGGCGGCGGTGAACCTGGTGCCTGGAGCGATCGCACGGTTTGTCGGCGCTCATCCACGAGTACGCAGCGGTTTGCATGTGGATAACTGGGAAAAACTCGGACGCAGTTTGAGTCGCGAAGAGATCGAATTCTTCATCGCCGATGTGCGCCACTTCGAGGCCGATCCGAATTTCCAGACCCAGGCCCTGACACCCCGGCGCAATGTATTTTTCTGCCGCGCCGGGCACCCGTTACTGGCCAAGGACAGCCTCTCGACCAACGACTTGTTTGACTACCCGCTGGCCACACCGCTGATCGCTCCCGGGGTACGCAAGCTACTGGCCAACCTGAGCGGGCGTGTCGACTTTTCTCCCGCTATCGAACTGGAGCAGTTTGCGGCGCTGGCGGCCATCGTGCACCAGTCCAACGCGATTGGCCTGGGTGCCGAGGATGCGTTTGCCGAAGACTTTGCCCGTGGCGCACTGACGGTGCTGCACTGGCGCAACGTGCCTCACAGCCTCGACAGTTTGAACAACCGCTGCGGGATCATCAGCCGTACCGGGTTTCGCTTGTCGCCGGCGGCGAAGGCGATGATCGAAACCCTGATCACCGTGGATACCCCCTCTGCTGAAGCAAGCTTGCTCGCCCGCAATTAAAAAACCAGGCTTGCGCGCGACAGCCCATTCTCTTGATTTCAATGAAACTGTTATCGGCAATCAGCGGGTTTTTTCGCCTGCCGGGAACCGACACCATTGGCTCCAGAACAGAAAAACCTGGAGCCCTGCCATGTACTTGAAATACCCAATCAGTTGGACTGCCCTTGCCTTGGCAGCGGCCCTCACCGGCACCGCCGCCCAGGCTTCCATGCCGGCGAACCTGCCCGCCGATCAGAGCGTTGGCGCCATCGAGCAGGTGCACGCCTTCCACGATGCCATGCCCACCGGTGTGAGCGTTACCGAGACCGGACGCATCTTTGTCAACTTTCCTCGCTGGGGCGACGAGGTGCCGTTTACCGTCGCAGAACTGCGCGACGGCAAAGTCGTACCCTACCCTGACCAGGCGATAAACCAGGCCAACCCCAAAGACCCGGCCAAAGGGTTTATCAGCGTACAAAGCGTGGTGGCCGACGGGCGCGGACGCCTCTGGATACTGGACACCGCGGCGCCTGGCTTCTCGCCTCCACAGCCAGGTGGTGCCAAGCTCGTCGCAGTTGAGCTCGCCACCAACAAGGTGGTCAAGACCCTCGTATTCCCGAAAAACGTCATGCTGCCCGGCACCTACGTCAACGACATGCGCTTTGATTTTCGCGTGGGTGACCAAGGCGTGATCTATATCACCGACTCTTCACTTACCGGCCCGGGCGCGATCATCGTCATGGACATCGCCAGTGGCACGGCCATACGCCGGCTCAGTGGTGCACCCTCGACCTCGGTCGACCCGAACTTCGTACCCACGGTCGAAGGCCAGGTCCTGAAAGTGCGGGATGCCAAAGGCGGCACCCAGCCTTTTGCCGTGGCTTCGGACGGCATCGCCCTGTCGGCTGATGGGCAGACCTTGTATTTCTGCCCGCTGTCGAGTCGGCACCTGTACGCCATCCCCACGGCACTGCTGCGTGACGAGACAGTCAGCGAAGCACGGCTCGAAATGGCGGTCAAAGACCTCGGGGAAAAAGGCGCCTCGGACGGGCTTGAAGCCGACGCCTCGGGGGCCGTGTATGCCGGCGACTACGAAAACAACAGCGTGCGCAAACGGCTGGCGAACGGGCAATGGCAGACCATCGTCCATGATCCGCGTGTGCTTTGGCCCGACACACTGTCAATCGGTCCTGATGGCTACCTGTACTTCATCGCCAATCAGCTGCACCGCCAAAGCATCTTTCACGCAGGCAAAGACTTGCGCCAGAAACCCTACAGCCTGCTGCGCGTGAAGATCGATGCCGCGCCGGCGCCCACACACTAGCGGCGCCGAAGCATGAATATTGATGCGTTGAACCTGTTCATGCGATCAACAGAGCTGGGCAATATCACCGCAGCCGGCAGGGAGCTGGGACTCGCGCCCTCGGTGGCCAGCCACAAACTGGCGAAGCTTGAAGAATACCTGGGCATGCGCCTGCTGCATCGCACCACTCGCCAGGTCAGCCTGACCGAAGACGGTGCGCTGTTTCTGCCCCATGCAATCCGGGTGCTGGCAGCCGTGGACGAGGCCTATCTGGTCGCGGTGAAAGGCAAGGACGTGGCCAAACGGGTGTTAAGAGTATCCGCCCCCGGGTCCTTCGCGCGGATGTGCATGATGCCGGCCATTACCCGGTTCCTGCACGCCAACCCGAAGCTGAAGATCGACCTGATACTGTCCGATCAAATGCAGGACCTGACCGAGATCGGGATTGATGTGGCAATCCGCATCGCCGCCCTGAAGGACTCATCCCTGGTGGCGCGCAAGCTCGGCTGCGACAGACGCATCCTGTGTGCGGCACCCGCCTACCTCCAGGCGCATGGCGAACCGACTTCACCTGCGGAGCTGGTCAATCATTCCTGCATCCTGCTGGGCGACGAGGACCATTGGCGTTTCGTGGATGCCCAGTCACACAAAGTCACGGCAATCAGTGGTTCGCTCAGAGTCAATTGCGGCGAAAGCGCACGGCTTGCAGCGGAAGGTGGGCTCGGCATCGTCTCTGTTTCACAGTGGAACGTCAGGCCCTCACTGGAAAGCGGCGCATTGGTGGAAATCATGCCGTCCTGTGTCCTGGAGCAAACCCGGGATATCTGGGCGATCTACCCCAGCGCGCGGTTGATCTCATCCAAGGCTCGGGCTTTCGTCGAGTTCATGATCGCCGAGTTCCAGGGCGATTTTTAGCATAGGGAAAAAATCATGACGGTGACTCACCAAGCTGCAGGCAGAACAAATCTCGCGAGCGGCCCACGTGTCGTTCGACTAGGGGTGACAGACTTGTCGTTCCATCGGGTTACCGCTGCGGTGGTAGTGCTGGTGTTGCAACGCATGAGCCTGACCGGGCAAAGACGGCCGTTCGATTCCGAGGCCTTTTACGAATTCTGAATTCGCGGCAGGCTGGCTACAAGGGTCTGCTCACTGAGGCTAGTTTGGCGATGCAGATGTTCTGCAATCTCCCCAAACCGAGGATTCCAACATGCTCTACCTGGTTTTCAGCGGCACCATCAAAGAAGGCAAACAGGCCGAGTTCTATCGTGATGTAGCGGCCGTTTCACAAAAGCTCACCCACCAGCACGACAAGGCCGTGGTCTATCAATGGCATAAGGATGAAGAGAACCCCAACCGGTTCTTTCTCAACGAACAGTGGGAAAGCGTCGCGGACCTGCACGCGCATTTCGAAACGCTCTACAAAGCCTTCGGCCCGGCGAAACCCACCGAGCGCCTGCAGGCGAAAATCCTCGCGTACCTGGATGAAGCACAGGTGAACTTCTACCAGGCCATTCAGTAAATCGCACCCGGTCACCCCAGGGTGACCGGGACGCTTGCTCAGATCGCTGTCCTTTCCACCGGGTTGAGTTCGCTCAGCCGTCCCTCCTGGCGCGCAAACCGATTGGCCCGGGCAAATGTGCCGAAATCGTTGAAGCGCACACCCATCTCAGCCATCACCTTGTGCGCCGCCTTTACCGTCATCTGGCGGATGTAGAACGGCTCCTTGACCACAAAGTGATGAATCCCGTGGGTGCTGCCGAAGTTGAAGCAGAACGCTTGCAACGGCCACAGCCACCACGGGTTGAGCACCTGGGTTTGCTGGATCACGTTGCCCGGCTCGATGTCGCCGTAGTAGTGCATGTTGGAGCTGACAAAGTGCAGGCAGAAGGTACGCAGCACGTTGGGGCCGATGATCACCACGGCGGCGATGTCGATGATGTGCATCACCGCCAGCGTGTTGGCCGACCAGTCGATCGGCGCGCCCAGCAGGCTGGCGATGCCATTGGCGGCATGAAAGCCGAGGAACACATACCACGCGCCCCAATGCAGCAGCGCCAGCGGTGCGTAGACCAGCGCCGTGCGCTTGAGAATGCCCAGCTTGTGCTTCCAGGACGGTGCCCGCAGCACCCGGATCAGTGCCGACATGATGTTGTCGCCGACCATCAGCAAACGTGCCAGGCCCCACGGTTCACCGTTGGTGATTGCGCGCTCTTCGATGTCGGTTTCGCTGCCGGAAACCTTGTGGTGATTGAGGTGGATATGGCGTCGTACCCAAGGGTTGATGGTGCTGGGCCGCGCCAGCCACACCAGGCCCATCATCAGGTTGTGGGGCAGGCGCTGCTTGCGAAAGTACATGCTGTGGATCAGGTCGTGTTCCAGTTCGTGGGTCAATGACGCGAGGAATGCGTTGAGCAGCAGGCACACCCACCACGCCATGTGCCCGGTGATATACAGCGCCGCCGAACCCAGCATGCCCACCAGGGCAAAGGCCAGGATGCCCGCGCCCAACGCATCCTGATGCAGCAGCCAGGGGTGGCGCTGGCGCAATAACAGCCCCTCGGCCAGCACCACTTCACGAATATGCGCTGAACGCTGTTGTGCGTTCATCTGCCGGGGGCTTGCAGAAGTACCGTCCATGCTTCCATCCTCTGTCTTATTGATGCGTACATCCTGCCCTATGCGATCTGGCGGGACGCTAGCCCCACACGCCAACCTGTTGACCGCAAGCGCCAATCAACATGACCGAACCCACCTCTCTCGCCAGCTGGACCCGCGCCCTGCGCAAGCAGCTCGACGCCCTGGGCCTCGACAGCGCCGCGCTGTGCGCCCAGGCCGGGCTCGACCCGCAGTTGATGGAAGATCCGAACGCGCGCTACCCGCTATCGGCCACCACGCGCCTGTGGGAACTGGCGGTACAGGCCAGCGGCGACCCGGCGATTGGCTTGCGGGTGTCGCGGTTTGTCAGCCCCACCACCTTTCACGCGCTGGGATATGCGCTGGTGGCCAGCGGCAGCCTGCGGGAAGTGTTCGAGCGGATCGTGCGCTATCACCAGGTGGTCAGCGACGCACTGAGCCTGGAGCTTAGCCGGGAGGGCGAACGTTACCGCTTTCGCCTGCAACAGCCCGCCGGTACACCCGCACCCGCGTTTGAGGCGATTGATGCGTTCGCCGCGATTTACGTGCGCACCTGCCGCAATCGCCTGGGCCGGGAGTACGCGCCGCTGGCGGTGTACCTGCGGCGGCCCGAGCCGGCTGATCCCAAGCCGTGGCACACGGTATTTCGCGCGCCGGTGTTTTTTGCCGCCGAGGAAGACCGTCTGGAATTTGCGGCGCGGGACTTTGACAGCCACCTGGACGATGCCAACCCCGAGTTGGCCGAGCACAATGAAACCGTGCTCAAGCGCACCCTGGCGCAACTGCGGCCGCTGACCTGGGAACGCAAGGTGCGTTCGGCCATCGAAGCGCAGTTGCCTGACGGTGAGCCGAGCGCCGAGCGCATCGCCCAGGCGTTGCATCTGAGTTTGCGCAGCTTGCAGCGGCATCTGGCGGATGAGGGCTGCCGGTTTGATGCGCTGCTGAACGAATGCCGGGAGAACCTCGCGCTGCTGCATCTGCGGGATCCCGAGTGTTCGCTGGCGGAGATCAGTCATTTGCTGGGGTTTGCCGATACCAGCAGCTTCAACCGGGCGTTCAAGCGCTGGACCGGGATGACGCCGGGGCAGTTTCGGGATGGGTTGAGGTAGCTGGAGTTGCGGCGGCTGCGAGGGCCTCTTCGCGAGCAAGCCCGCTCCCACATTTGACCGCATTCCAAAGGATGTACTCGGTCAAATGTGGGAGCGGGCTTGCTCGCGAAAGCGGTCAATCAAACACCCCAAAAGCCAGTGGCAGTCAGCGCCCCCGATCCCGCCGCAACACTTTCTTCACCCGCGCCACCAACGCCCGGGCTTCAAACGGCTTGAGCAAATAATCATCCTCGTGCAACTCCAGCCCACGCAGCCGATCTTCAATCCCGTCCGGCGTGGTCAAAAACAACATCGGCGTCTCACCCTTCAACCGGATCGCCTGCTGCAGCTTCCAGGCATTCAGCCCCGGCAGCATCACATCCAGGATCACCAGGTCGTATTCGGTGCTTTCCACAAAGCGCAGGGCCGCCATGCCATTGGCCGCCACCTCCACCGTGTAGCTGGCCTCTTCAAGACTGCGGCCCATCGCCTCGGCCGCCTCTGACTCGTGTTCCACTAGCAGGACGCGCATAACACACCTCGAATAATCGTGAACGCAGGCTACCACCCTCAGGCATGCGCCGCCTCGCGCAAACGTTGCGGGTCGAGGATTTCGATCTCGCCATAGCCCAGGCGCACGATGCCCTGGCCTTGCAGATCCTTGAGCAACGCATTGGTGGTCTGGCGCGACAGGCTCAGCATCGCGGCCAAGTCTTCCTGGGGCAGTTGCAGCACCTGCCGGGCCTGCTCGATGTCGCCATAGCCCTCGGCGATCATCAGCAGGCGGTGCGCCACCCGCACCGACGCCGGCATCAGGCTCAATTGCTCGATATTGATAAAGGTCAGGCGCAGTTTCTGGCTCATCAACAGGGCCATGTCGCGCCAGTAACGCGGAGTCTGTTCAAGAATGTGCAGCAACGCCGGCTGCGGTACCTGCAGCAACGTACACGGCCCGACGGCGCAGGCATCGTGGGTGCGGGGCAACCCGTCGAACAATGAGATTTCGCCGAACCAGTATGGCAACTCCGCCAGGCTCAACACTGCCTCCTTGCCCTGCTCGTTCACCGCGCTGATACGCAGGGAGCCCTCCAGCACCGCATACAACCCACACGGCGGATCGCCGCGTTTGAACAGGTATTGCCCCGCCGTCAGCTGCCGCAACCGGGCGCTGGCCAGCAAGCTATTCTGTAGATCAGCAGGCAGATGGCTGTACCAGTGACCGGTGGCCAGCCGTGGGTGCCATTTCTCTACATCCATGCGAACTCCGAAGATTGTCGGCCAGTTGACAGTGTGTCGTGGGCCTACAGGGCATGATCAAACATCCTACAGGAGGAACAACAATGAAAAGCCTCGTCGACCACCTCAGTCAATACGCCGCCTACCACCGCGACCCGCGCAATATCGCCAGCCACTTTATCGGCATCCCGCTGATTGTGGTGGCGGTGGCCGTGCTGCTGTCACGCCCCGAATGGACGGTGGCCGGGCTGTGGCTGTCGCCCGCGGTGGTAGTGGCGCTGCTTTCGGCATGGTTCTACCTGCGCCTGGAACTGGCGCTCGGCATGCTGATGACGGTGCTGATGGGCCTGTCGGTGTGGGCCGGGCATGTGCTGGCGGCACAAAGCACGCTGGTGTGGCTGAGCAGCGGCATCGGCATGTTCGTGGTGGGCTGGGTGATCCAGTTTGTGGGGCATTACTACGAGGGGCGCAAACCGGCGTTTGTCGATGACGTGTCCGGGTTGATCGTGGGGCCGTTGTTTGTGGTGGCGGAGTTGGCGTTCCTGGTGGGGCTGCGGCATGAGCTGAAGCGGCAGATTGAAGAGCGCTCAGGGCCCGTGGCCGTGCGGCACAAGAACGCCACGGCCTGAGCAACACTGGAGATCCAAATGTGGGAGCGGGCTTGCTCGCGAAAGCGGAGTGTCAGTCACCGGATGTACCGACTGAACCACCGCATTCGCGAGCAAGCCCGCTCCCACATGGGTTTTGCGGCGCTTTTAGGCTTTTTGCCAGACCTTGGGCTTGAAGAACAACGTCTCGCCCCGCGCCAGGCCGGTCAGGCTGTCGTGGTCTTTCACCACTTCAGCCTCAATCAACTCGCTCTGGCCTTCGACCTTCAGGGTCACCCGGGTGGTCGCGCCAAGCGGGCGAATATCACGCACTTCAGCCGCGTGGTGGTCTTCCAGTTCATGGCGCGACAACGACACTTCATGCGGGCGGAACAGCACGTGCTTGTCTTCACCCAAATGCAGGCGGTTGGAGTCGCCGAGGAAGTGATAAACAAAATCACTGGCCGGGTTTTCGTAGACTTCGCCCGGTGAGCCAATCTGCTCGATCACGCCCTTGTTCATCACCACGATGCGGTCCGCCACTTCCATGGCTTCTTCCTGGTCGTGGGTCACGAACACCGAGGTCAGGTTGATGTCTTCGTGCAGGCGCGCCAGCCAGCGGCGCAGTTCTTTACGGACCTTGGCATCGAGGGCGCCGAAAGGTTCATCCAGCAGCAGCACTTTCGGCTCTACTGCCAGGGCGCGCGCCAGGGCGATACGCTGGCGCTGGCCGCCGGAGAGTTGTTCCGGGTAGCGATCCGACAGCCAATCGAGCTGCACCATGTTCAGCAGCTCGTGGACTTTCACGGCGATCTGGCTTTCGGTGGGGCGCTGGTTTTTCGGTTTCATCCGCAGGCCGAACGCGACGTTGTCGAACACGGTCATGTGGCGGAACAGCGCGTAGTGCTGGAACACAAAGCCGACGTTGCGATCACGCACGTCGTGGCCGGAGACGTCTTCACCATGGAACACGATGTTGCCGGCATCCGGGGTTTCGAGACCGGCGATGATCCGCAGCAGGGTGGTCTTGCCGCAGCCGGACGGGCCCAGCAACGCCACCAGCTCGCCACTCTGGATGTCCAGATTGATGCTGTTCAGGGCCTTGAAGGCGTTGAAATTCTTGCTGACATTACGGACTTCGATCGACATGACTTATTCCTCACCAGCACTTTTGCGCAGGCGGTTGATACGGTTCTCGCTCCACTGCTTGAGCAGCAGGATGAAGAGCGCCAGGATCAGCAACAGGCTCGCGACGGCAAACGCGGCGACGTGGTTGTATTCGTTGTAGAGGATCTCGACGTGCAGCGGCAAGGTGTTGGTCACGCCGCGAATGTGGCCGGACACCACCGACACCGCACCGAACTCACCCATGGCCCGCGCGGTACACAGCACCACGCCGTAGATCAGGCCCCACTTGATGTTCGGCACGGTGACATGCCAGAACATCTGCCAACCATTGGCGCCCAGCAGGCGCGCGGCCTCTTCTTCCTGGGTGCCCTGCTCCTGCATCAGCGGGATCAGCTCACGCGCCACGAACGGCACGGTGACGAAGATGGTCGCCAGCACGATGCCCGGCAAGGCGAACACGATCTGGATGTCATGGTCTTGCAGCCACGGGCCAAAGAAGCCCTGGGCGCCGAACATCAACACGTAGACCAGGCCGGCGATCACCGGCGATACCGAGAACGGCAGGTCGATCAGGGTCACCAGGATACTTTTGCCACGGAACGAGTACTTGCTCACGCACCAGGCGGCGCTGACGCCGAACACCACGTTGAGCGGTACCGAAATCACCACGGCGATCACCGTGAGTTTCAATGCCGACAGCGCGTCCGGCTCAAGGATCGCGGTGAAGAACGCACCCAGGCCATTCTTCAGGCCCTGGGACACCACGATAAACAGCGGCAGCAACAAAAACAGGAAGAACACCAGCCAGCCAAGGCTGATCAGGATGCGTCGGGACACCGCACTGCCACGACGGGCAGCGTTGGCCGAGGACGCGGCGGAAATAGACGATTGGGACATGTTCCGCGCCTCCTTATGGGTGTTCGATGCGCCGCTGCAGCAAGTTGATCAGCAGCAGCAGGACAAAGGAAACCACCAGCATCAGCACACCGATGGACGTGGCGCCGTGGTAGTCGTATTGGTCGAGCTTGACCATGATCAGCAGCGGCAGGATCTCGGTTTTCATCGGCATGTTGCCGGCGATGAAGATCACCGAACCGTACTCACCGACACCTCGTGCAAACGCCAAGGCGAAGCCGGTCAACCAGGCAGGCAGCAGCGCCGGTACCAGGATGTAGCGGAACACTTGCAGGGGCTTGGCGCCGAGACAGGCGGCGGCTTCTTCGATTTCCCGGGGGATATCGGCCAACACCGGCTGCACGGTACGCACCACGAATGGCAGCGTGACGAAGGTCAGCGCGAGAGTGATGCCCAGGGGGGTGTAGGCGATCTTGAAGCCCAGGTCGGCGGCGAACTGGCCTACCAGGCCAGTGGGCGTGTACAGCGCGGTGAGTGCAATACCGGCGACGGCGGTGGGCAGGGCGAACGGCAAGTCGATCATCGCATCGATGATCTTGCGCCCGGGGAAGGTGTAGCGCACCAGTACCCATGCCAGCAGGGTACCGATCACGCCGTTGATGATCGCGGCATACAACGCAGTGCCGAAGCTCAGTTTCAACGCCGCCAGCACACGCGGTGCGGAGATGATGTTCCAGAACTGATCCCAGGTGAGTTGAGCGGCATGTACAAACATCGCCGCAAGGGGGATGAGTACGATCAGGCTGAGGTACACCACGGTGTAGCCCAGCGTCAGCCCGAAGCCGGGTATGACGGGGGAGATACGACGCGACATAAGAGTCCTTGGTTAGCGGGTAGATACCACTGTAGGAGCGAGCTTCTGTGGGAGCTGGCTTGCCTGCGATGCCGGCACCTCGGTGTATCAGTTACACCGAGGTGATGCTATCGCGGGCAAGCCCGGCTCCCACAGAAAGCTGGCTCCTACAGTTTGATTTTGCTTACTGCGCCGAGTAGATCTGGTCGAACACGCCACCGTCATTGAAGAATTTCGGTTGGGCAGTTTTCCAGCCGCCGAAGTCTTTGTCGATAGTCACCAGGTCCAGTTTCGGGAACTGCTGGGCGTATTTGGCGGCGACTTTCTCATCGCGTGGGCGGTAGAAGTTCTTCGCCGCAATCTCCTGGCCAGCCGGGCTGTACAGGTGCTTGAGGTACTCGGTGGCGATCTCGGTATTGCCCTTTTTCTCAGCGTTCTTGTCGACCACGGCCACTGGCGGCTCGGCGAGGATCGACAGCGAAGGTACAACGATGTCGAACTTGTCGGCGCCGCCGTCTTCCTTCAGGGCCAGGAAGGCTTCGTTTTCCCAGGCCAGCAACACGTCACCCTGACCGTTGTTGACGAAGGTGATGGTCGAACCGCGCGCGCCGGTGTCGAGGATCGGCACGTGCTTGAACAGCTCTTTCACGTATTCCTGGGCCTTGGCTTCGCTGCCACCGGCTTTCAGGCCGTAGGCCCAGGCGGCGAGGAAGTTCCAGCGGGCGCCGCCGGAGGTTTTCGGGTTCGGGGTGATCACCGACACGTCTTTCTTGATCAGGTCGCCCCAATCCTTGATGCCTTTAGGGTTGCCCTTGCGTACCAGGAACACGATGGTCGAGGTGTACGGGGTGCTGGCGTCCGGCAGGCGGGTTTGCCAGTTTTCCGGCAGGGTCTTGCCCAGTTTTGCGATTTCGTCGATGTCGCCGGCCAGGGCCAGGGTCACGACGTCGGCGCGCAGGCCGTCGATTACCGCGCGGCCCTGCTTGCCCGAACCACCGTGGGATTGCTGGATCTTGACGTTGTCACCCGGGTGCGACTGCTTCCAGAAGCTGGTGAATTCAGCGTTGTAGTCCTGGTAGAGCTCGCGGGTGGGGTCGTAAGACACGTTGAGCAGTTCGTAATCCTTGGCAACAGCGGAACCGGCAAACACGGCACTGGCCAGTGCTGCCAGGGCATAACGGCGAATCGACGACATAGAAGGCTCCTGAAATTCTTGGGTGTTGGCTTTTTTCTTATAGTTGCGGGTCTTGCAATCGAATCGCCGGAGTTGCTCAGCTCGGTTTGTTGCCCGGGTTCTGCAAACGGAATTTCTCTTTGCGTTCGATTTGTACTACCTGGGCGTTGTGCACAGTGATTTCCACCGCGCCAAACCGCAGATCGCGCAGGGCGCTCTGGATCTCGCGCAAAATGGCTGCTTCGTCCTGGCCGTCAACGCTACGTAGAGATGCGCTCATGGTCGTGCTCCTGAAATGAGAAGTGCCTCGCAGTGGCGGCACTGCTTGCGGCGTGAGGGCGATAGTAGATAAGCGCGGATATTCTTAAAAATACTATTTAAGAATGTTTATATAACCAGAAAGAATTTTCTGGTGGAACGAGGGGTTGCGAGGGGTTTTGCGGGACGACCCGTGAAATAAAGCCGTGTGGAGATCCAAATGTGGGAGCGGGCTTGCTCGCGAAGGCGGTGGGTCAGTGACAGATTTGCTGACTGACCCACCGCCTTCGCGAGCAAGCCCGCTCCCACATTTTGGCCCTGTTTGAAATCAGGACAGGCGGTGGTTAACGAATGGTCGGCGCCCTCGCCCAATCCAGCTCACTGGCCGGCATCGGCCGACCAAACCAGTACCCCTGGCCCAGGTCACAGCGCTGTTCCAATAGAAACCGCGCCTGCTCAACCTGCTCGATGCCCTCGGCATGCACCTGCATGCCCATGCTCTGCGCCAACGCGATCACTACCCGCACAATCGCCGCATCGTCTTCATCCCATGGCAACCCGGCGACAAAACCCTGGTCGATCTTGAGCTTCTGCACCGGCAAGCGCTTGAGCCGCAGCAGCGATGAATAACCGGTGCCAAAGTCGTCGATGGCCAGGCGCAAGCCGAGCTCACGCAGGCGATGCATTTGCTCAAGGGCGACTTCCGGGTCTTCCATCACCGCGCTTTCGGTGACTTCCAGCTCTAAAAGCGCCGGATCCAGCCCCGTGTCGTGCAGCACCTTGGCTACTTGCTCATACAGCTCACGCCGGGCAAACAGGCGGCTGGACACATTCACCGCGAGAAACGTCAGCGGTGCGCCGTCTGCCAGCCATTGGCACATCTGGCGGCAGGCCTGGTCCATGACCCAGGCGTCGATGTCGGCAATCAGTCCGGTGCGCTCGGCAATCGGGATGAATTCCCCCGGCGGCACCAGCCCGCGCTCCGGGTGCTGCCAGCGCACCAGGGCTTCGACGCCGATCATTCGGCTGTCTTGCAGGTCGTGCACTGGCTGGTAGTAAACCCGCAGCTCCTGCTGATCCAGCGCGCGGCGCAGTTCACCGGCCATTTCCACGCGGTGCTGGGCGTGGGCGGTAAGCTCTTCGGTGTACAAGGCATAGCCTTCGCGGCCGGCGCTCTTGGCCTTGAACAACGCGGAGTCGGCGTTGCGCAGCAGTTGCTCGGCGCTCAGCGCGTCGCTGGGGAACAGGCTGATCCCGATGCTCACGCTGATAAACAGTTGATGGCCGTCGAAGATGACCGGTTCTTTCATCGCGTCGAGAATACGTTGCGCCAGGGCGGCGGCCTGGCCCACCTGTGGACAACTTTCCGCCAGCACCGCGAACTCGTCGCCGCCCAGGCGCGCCAGGGTCACGCCGGGGCCGAACAGGCCTTGCAGGCGCTCGCCGACGGCCTTGAGCAACTGGTCGCCGACGTTATGGCCGAGGCTGTCGTTGATGATCTTGAAATGGTCGAGGTCGAGCAGCAGCAAGGCGCAGCCACGTTTATGGATCTGCGCGGAGGCCAGGGCCTGTTCGGCACGATCGGTGAACAGCAGGCGGTTGGGCAGGTCGGTCAGCGGGTCGTGATGGGCCAGGTGCGCCAACTCGCTCTCGGAGTGCTTGATGGCGCTGATATCGGAGAACACCGCGACGTAGTGGCTGATATGGCCCTGCTCATCACGGATCACCCGGATGGTCTGCCACTGTGGATAGATTTCGCCGCTTTTACGGCGGTTCCAGATTTCACCGCTCCATTCACCGTCACGTTCCAGCGTCTCGAACATCGCCTGGTAGAAACTGGCCGAGTGGCGCCCGGACTTGAACAGGCTCGGCTGGTGCCCCAGCACGTCTTCGCACTGGTAGCCGGTGATTTCGATAAAGGCCCGGTTGACGTGAACAATCAGCCCCAGGGCATCGGTGACCAGCACCCCTTCGCGGGTGCAATCGAACACGGCGGCGGCCTGGCGCAGGCGCTCGCGGTTTTCCTTCAGTGGCTGCTGGATCAGGTTCGCCCGGGCAAAGTGCGCGCAAAGCAGGTAGATCGCCAGGGCACTGAGGCTGACCCACAGGTAACCGCGTATCTGAAGCCAGTGGCCCAGCTCCACGGGTTCATCGATAAAGTTGATCAATACCTGATGGCTGAGCTGAATCCACACAATCGAAACCAGCAGGTACATCAGCCCGGCACGCAGGGCACCTCGGTATGAAAACAGCATATGTTCAGTAATCCTTACTAAAAAACCAGATTCGCCCTACAAAGGTTACGGATTATAGAATAAGAAACATCCAGTCACTCCTATCTGAAAGGGCGGCTGGTTTTATCTGTAGGCTTAGTGATAATGCGCAAGCTGGTTTTTTCTTTATCTGAGGGCCATACAGCCTATGTGGTACAACGGTTTTCTTGACTTGTCGGCCTGGCAACTGGTGGCAGTCACTCTGTTGATGACCCACGTGACCATTGTCGGGGTCACGGTCTATCTGCACCGCTATTCAGCCCACCGCTCCCTGGAGCTCAATGCTGGCCTGAAACACTTCTTCCGCTTCTGGCTGTGGCTCACCACGGCGCAGAACACCCGCGAGTGGACCGCTATCCACCGCAAACACCACGCCAAGTGCGAAACCGTCGACGATCCCCACAGCCCGGTGATCAAGGGCCTGTCCACCGTGCTGCGCAAAGGTGCCGAGCTGTATCGCGCCGAAGCCGAGAACCCCGAGACCCTGCGTATCTACGGCAAGAACTGCCCGGAAGACTGGATCGAGCGCAAGCTCTACACCCCGTACCCGCTGCTGGGCGTGGCGATCATGGGCGTGATCGACCTACTGCTGTTCGGCACCATCGGCATCACCATCTGGGCCATCCAGATGATGTGGATCCCGTTCTGGGCTGCCGGCGTAATCAACGGCCTGGGTCATGCCATCGGCTACCGCAACTTCGAATGCCGCGACGCGGCGACCAACCTGATTCCCTGGGGCATCATCGTGGGTGGCGAAGAGCTGCATAACAACCACCACACCTACCCCAACTCCGCCAAGCTGTCGGTGAAGAAGTGGGAATTCGACCTGGGCTGGGCCTGGATCAAAGTGTTCAGCTTCCTGCGCCTGGCCAAGGTGCAACGGGTCGCGCCGATCGCCCACCGGGTCGAAGGCAAGGGCAGCCTGGACATGGATACCGCGATGGCGATCCTCAACAACCGCTTCCAGATCATGGCCCAGTACCGCAAGTTGGTGATTGGCCCGCTGGTCAAGCAGGAACTGGAAAAGGTCGATCACTCGGTGCGCCACCAATTCCATCGCGCCAAGCGCCTGCTGTCGCGGGAGACCAGCCTGCTGGATGACCGCCACCACGTGCGCATCCAGAGCATGCTGGAGCACAGCCAGGCCCTGAAAGTGATCTACGAGAAGCGCCTGGCGCTGCAACAGATCTGGCTGAAAACCAGCACCAACGGCCACGACATGCTGGCGGCGATCAAGGAATGGGTGCACGAGGCCGAGGCCAGCGGGATTCAATCCCTGCGGGACTTTGCCCATCAGCTGAAGACCTATTCGCTGCGGCCTGCCGCGGCCTGATACGGCTGTAGCGAGCCGATTTTTTGTGGCAAGGGAGCTTCTGTGGCGAGGGAGCTTGCTCCCGCTGGAGTGCGCAGCGCTCCCAAGATTTTGGGGCCGCTACGCAGCCCAGCGGGAGCAAGCTCCCTCGCCACAACAAGCTCCTTCCCCATAGCAGCCCCTCCCCACCGCAACTCCTTCCCCACAGCAAGCCCCTCCCCCCAACAAACTCGCTCCTACATGTTTCTGGCGCCAGTTCTTGGTCGCCTCTAATCGGCGCTGATAACGGAACTTCGCAGCAAATTCCCCCTCTCAATCAACACTTCGCCATCCCGGCGGCCCTTGTTGTGACCGCTGCCCAACCCCGCGGCCTGCCCAGAGAGAGTTGTGCCGATGGTCCCCGAACAGACCTTCACCGACACCCCCGTCCTCGAACACCCACGACCGGCAGCCGCCGCTACGTTGCTGGCCCTGATGCATGCCCAGGGCGAAGTGGAACGGCTGAGTGAACGCGAGCAACTGCTGAGTTCGCTGTTGGTCAGTGTGAATGCCGTGCTCTGGGCAATCGAGTGGGACACTCGCCGCGTGCTGTACGTCAGCCCGGCCTATGAGCGGGTTTTCGGACGTACGGCGGGCATGTTGTTGACCGACTATCGGGAATGGCGCAACAGCATCCACCCCGAAGACCTCGACTACGCCGAGCACAGCCTGGCCCAGGTGCTGCACAGCGGCGCCGTGGAAGACCGCGAGTACCGCATCATCACCGCCGACGGGCAGATCCGCTGGCTCAGCGACAAGTGTTACATCAACCAGCAGGCCGAGCCCGGCCAGCCGGTGATCGTGGTAGGCATAGCCGAAGACATCACTGAAAAGAAGCAGCTGGAGCTGGAGCTGCACCGCCTGGCCACCACCGATGTGCTGACCCGCAGCAGCAACCGCCGGCATTTCTTCGAGTGCGCCCACCACGAGTTTGAACGCGCCTGCCTGCAAGGCACGCCCCTGGCGTTTCTGTTGCTGGACATCGATGACTTCAAGGTGGTGAACGACACCTACGGCCACCTGGAAGGCGATCAGGTGTTGCAGCGTATCGCCGAGAGCGGTCGGGGAGTTCTGCGCCGTGGCGACCTGTTCGGGCGCATTGGCGGCGAAGAGTTCGCCGCCATACTGCCCGGTTGTGCCCCGGAGATGGCAATGCAGGTGGCCGAACGCCTGGGGCGCGAGATTGCGCAGCTGAGCTTCAGCCACGACGGTGAGAGCTTTGCGGTCACCGTCAGCCAGGGCCTGGCCAGCCTGACCGCCGAGGACGCCAACGTGGACAGCCTGTTTGCCCGCGCTGACGCGGCCATGTACGAGGCCAAGCGCCAGGGCAAAAACCGCGTGCTCACCGGCTGACGCTACACGATGACCTGTGGGAGCCGGGCTTGCCCGCGATGCAGGCACCTCGGTGTGTCGGTTGTACCGGGATGATGCTATCGCAGGCAAGCCAGCTCCCACACTGGCACGCATCGCCTGCTAGGTTTTGCGCATACGCGTCAATTCCGGCAAACCCACCTTGAGCAAGCGTGCCGTCTTGCCTTTCGCCAATGCCTCGACGCCTTCATGCTCGGTCAGCCGCGCCAGCTGCGCCGCCAGGTTCACCACCAGCGCCTCCCGGGAATACACCCCGCCTTCCAGCGAATATATCGCCGCGATCAACTGGCGCAACTCCAGCGGCAGGCGCCAGCGGGTGCGCAGTGCCGAGCCATAGGCCGCACCGAAGGTGTAGAGGGACTCGCCAATCGCTTCGTCATCCAATTCGCCACCGCCCAGCAGCCAGTCTTGCAGGCACCGCAGCAAGGCCAGGTCGCCAAGGCGATGGAGGATGCCGGCGCTGTAGCAGCGCTCGTGATCCAGGTCGAGCATGCGCGCCAGGCTGCGGGCGTAGTCGGCGGTGCGCTGGGACAGCTGCCAATGACGCTCGGCGTAATCCACAAGGCTCGGGTCGCTCAGTACCACGTTGTGCTTGAGGGCCAGTCCCAGGATCAGGTTCATGCTCTGCCCCGCCGCCAGCTTGTGCAGGGCCATGCCCAGGGTCTGCACCGGCGAACCGTGATGGCTGGCGCTGTTGGCGGCGGCGATCAACACGGCAGTAATCTGCGGGTCCATGCGCACCTGCTCCTCCAGGCGCTTGAGGTCCAGGCCCTCCGGCTCCAGGCTATGTTGCACCGCAGCCTGCACGTCGACCCGCAGCGGCGCACCGTCTGAGGCTTCCCGGCGCCGCTCCAGAAACACCGGCAAGGTCATGCCCGGCGCCAGGGCCGGGACTTCGCAATACACCGTCTCACCTTCGTTCAGCAGCAAGTCCTGCAGGCGCTGGGTCAGGCTTTCCATGTTCAGGGGTTTGGTCAGGTACGCGGTCGGTGCCAGGGGCAAAGCTTCGCGCACACTGGCGCTGTCGTTGCGGGTACTCAGCAGGATAAACGGCAACAGCGGCGTACGCCGTTGCAGGCGCACGCTGCGCAGCAGGCTCAGGCCATCGACGCCGGGCAGCTCCCAATCGGCAATGATCAGGTCATAGGGTTTGTCACGCAGCAACTCGGTGGCCCGCTGGCCATCGGCACACACATCCAGCCGTGCGTCACAGCGCACATTCAGCAACACCTGCTTGAGCAGATCTCGGGACCAAGGGTCGGCCTCGGCAATCAACACACGGGGTACAGCCGGTAAATCAACAGCAGTCATCCAGCACGCTCCATCGGCAATACCAGCACCTTAGACAAAGGAGCCGCCTGCGTACAATGAACAACGGCTGAATACCGTTCATCGGGCACAAAAAAACCCGCCTAAGCGGGTTTTTTGTCGATCAGGTCAACTTTTGATCACAGCTCGGAGAAGCACTCTTCGATGATCGCCAGGCCTTTGTCCAACTGCTCGTCCGGCGAAGTCAGCGGAACCAGCACGCGCAACACGTTGCCGTAGGTGCCGCAGGACAGCAGGATCAAGCCCTTGTCACGCGCCTTGGCCACCACGGAAGCGACAGCAGCGGCGTTCGGCTTGTGGCTGTCGCCATCTTCGAACAGCTCGACCGCAATCATCGCGCCCAGGGCACGCACTTCGCCGATCACCGGGTACTTGGCCTGGATAGCTTTCAGACCGGTCACCAGGCGCTCGCCCACAGCCTTGCAGCGGTCCAGCAGGTGCTCTTCTTCGAACACTTCCATCACGGCCAGGGCCGCGGCGCAAGCGATCGGGCTGCCAGCGTAAGTGCCGCCCAGGCCACCTGGCGCAATGGCGTCCATGTATTCAGCCTTGCCGCATACACCGGCCAGCGGGAAGCCGCCTGCGATGGATTTGGCGAAGGTGGTCAGGTCGGCGGCAACGCCCATCTGTTCCATGGCGAAGAAAGTACCGGTACGGCCGGCACCGGTTTGCACTTCGTCGGCGATCAGCAGGATGCCGTGCTTGTCGCACAGTTCGCGCAGGCGCTTCATGAAGGATTTAGGCGCGACGTAGAAACCGCCTTCGCCCTGCACCGGCTCGATGATGATCGCAGCGATATCACGCGGCTCGGCATCGTTCTTGAAGATGCGTTCGATGCTGGCGATGGAGTCGTCATCGCTCACACCGTGCAGCTCGTTCGGGAACAGCGCGCGGAACACGCCGCCTGGCATCAGGCCCATGCCGGCCGAGTACGGCACCACTTTGCCGGTGAGGCCCAGGGTCATCATGGTGCGACCGTGGTAGGCGCCGGTGAACGCGATCACGCCGGCACGGCCAGTGGCGGCACGGGCGATCTTCACGGCGTTCTCTACCGCTTCGGAACCGGTGGTGACCAGCAGGGTTTTCTTGGCGAAATCACCCGGGACCTTGGCGTTAACTTTTTCGCACAGCTCAACGTACGGCTCGTAGGCCAGTACCTGGAAGCAGGTGTGAGTCAGCTTGTTCAACTGTTCGGTCACGGCGGCGATGATTTTCGGGTGCACGTGGCCGGTGTTCAGCACGGCGATACCGCCGGCGAAGTCGATGAACTCGCGACCTTCAACGTCGGTCACGGTGGCGTTCTTCGCCGACTCGGCGAAGATCGGGTGAATCTGGCCAACACCGCGTGGTACAGCGGCTTCGCGGCGTTTCATCAGGGATGCGTTGGTCTTGCTCATAAAGTCCTCATTCGCCACTCATCGGGTGGCGTGGTCCAAGGAATACGTGGCGGGGAGGCAACTACGGCAGCATGCGATGATCGACTGCCACAGCTTTCCCGGCCACTACGAATAACGGGGTGAAACACGCAAAGGGACAGCGCTCTCGTGCCCTTTGCGTTTGCAACAATGCCTTGCCGGGCTTAGATGCCCAGGCAGAGGTATTTGATTTCCAGGTAATCCTCGATCCCGTACTTGGAGCCTTCACGGCCCAGGCCCGAAGCCTTGATGCCGCCGAACGGCGCCACTTCGTTGGAGATCAACCCGGTGTTGACGCCGACCATGCCGTATTCCAGGGCTTCAGCCACACGGAACACACGGCCCAGGTCGCGGGCATAGAAGTAGGAAGCCAGGCCGAACTCGGTGTCGTTGGACATCGCGATCACTTCGGCTTCGTCTTTGAAGCGGAACAGCGGCGCCAGTGGGCCGAAGGTTTCTTCCTTGGCCACGGCAGCATCTTTCGGCACGTTGACCAGGATGGTCGGCTCGAAGAAGTTGCCTTCCATCACCTTGCCGCCAGCCAACAGGGTCGCGCCTTTGCTCAGGGCGTCAGCGATGTGCTCCTGCACCTTGGCCACCGCCTTCTCGTCGATCAGCGGGCCGGTGGTGGTGCCTTCTTCCAGACCGTTGCCGATCTTCAGCTTGGCCACCGCCAGTTTCAGTTTCTCGGCGAACGCGTCGTACACCGAATCCTGGATGTACAGGCGGTTGGCGCAGACGCAGGTCTGGCCGTTGTTGCGGTACTTGGAAATGATCGCGCCTTCGACGGCCTTATCCAGGTCTGCGTCGTCGAACACGATGAACGGCGCGTTGCCGCCCAGTTCCAGGGAAACCTTCTTGATGTCCTTGGCGCATTCGGCCATCAGCTGGCGACCGATTTCGGTGGAGCCGGTGAAGGACAACTTACGCACGATCGGGTTGCTGGTCAGCTCGCTGCCGATATCGCCGGCGCTGCCGGAGACCACGCTGAACACGCCTTTCGGAATCCCGGCACGCTGGGCCAGTTCAGCCAGGGCGAACGCGGAGAATGGGGTTTGCGACGCAGGCTTGAGCACCATGGTGCAACCGGCAGCCAGGGCCGGGCCGGCTTTACGGGTGATCATCGCGGCCGGGAAGTTCCACGGCGTGATGGCAGCGGTAACGCCGATTGGTTGCTTGATCACGATCAGGCGCTTGTCCGGCTGGTGGCCGGGAATCACATCACCGTAGACGCGCTTGGCTTCTTCGGCGAACCACTCGATGAACGAGGCGGCGTAAACGATTTCGCCCTTGGCTTCGGCCAGCGGCTTGCCTTGCTCCAGGGTCATCAGGCGGGCCAGGTCATCCTGGTTCTCGATGATCAGCTCGAACCAGCGGCGCAGCTTGTTGGCGCGGTCCTTGGCGGTGAGTGCACGCCAGGCCGGCAGGGCCTTGTCAGCTGCTTCAATGGCACGACGGGTTTCGGCGGCGCCCATTTTTGGCACGGTACCGAGGATTTCGCCGGTAGCGGGGTTGTTGACCTTGATCGTTTGACCGTTGTCCGCATCGACCCAAGCGCCATCAATAAAGGCTTGCTGGCGGAACAACTGGGTGTCTTTGAGCTGCATGTCGGCTTTCCTTAACAGCACCGCGCACGCGCGGAGCGAATTAGAGTTGTTGAAAGGCGCCTTGAGGGCTGCCGTCAGGGAAATCATTCACTGGGCGCAAGCACGTAAATAGCGCACGAAAGGACAAATGTGCGGTTCAGCACCCAGGCAGGAGCGTTTGAAATCTCAAACGAATCCTAGGATCAATGGGGGTGCAGGGCAATAGTCTGTTCGAAAAAAAGAACGAAAACGGCGCATTTGCTCGATTTTTCTGATCAGCGTGTTTCGGGCGAGTTCCACCGTATTGCGCCGAGATGCCCGGCACAGGGCGTCAGCGGCGCGTATTCCTACCGGTGGCCGGGCGAAAAGCGGCATGGACGCCCAAGGTCGACATGGGTATGATGTCGCCCGCACAAGCATCCGTAGCTCAGCTGGATAGAGTACTGCCCTCCGAAGGCAGGGGTCGTGGGTTCGAATCCCGCCGGGTGCACCAAAATGATGTTTCTGGTTGTCTCCTGATGACTACGAAACGCCCCGCAAAGCCCGCCCTGTGCGGGCTTTGTTGTTTCTGCTTGTCTATAGTCATCTCCCCTCATACTTCAGCTGTGTGTATCCCTCGGTGTATCCTTGGCCATATCTAGAACCGAGGGGATACACGAGCGTGAAACGGTCAGAAATCAAACGCAGGCCGCTCAGTGACACCGCGCTAGCAAGCATCGAACCCGAGACCAGGGAATATCGCGAGCTCGACGGCAGCGGCCTCTATCTGCGCGTTAACCGGATGGCCAGAAATCCTGGCAACTTCGATACTAAAACCAAGCGGGCAAGTGGAGCTGGCTTGGCTTAGGCGGCTACCCGGAGGTCAGTGGTGCGCTGGCCAGGAAAAAGGCCGCCGAGTACCGCAAGGAAATAGCCAACGGCGGCGACCCTATCGCTGCACGCAAAGCCCGCAAGGCGGCTGAACTCGAAGCGGCAACAAACACGTTCGAGATCCTGGCTCGCGAGTGGATCGAAATTCGCAGCCCTGGCTGGGAAGCCAGCACCGCAAAACGCACAGTCGGCGCTCTACAGCTCCACGTCTTCCCCGTTTTCGGCAAAAGACCGTATGCAGAGATAACGCCCAAGCAATGGATGGACTTTCTACAAACACTTGAGCGAAAGGGAATCCTTGAACAAATGAGCCGCGTTCGCCGCTCCTGCAAGGAAATCTACGATCTGGCGAGAGTGACAGGCAGAGCCATTCACAATCCGCTGGAAGGCCTTAGTCGTTTCCTGCAATCCAAGCCAGCCGAGAACTACGCCCACGTCACGGCGAAAGAGCTTCCTGAACTGCTCCGCGCCATCCGCACATATCCTCACGCTTTAGATCTGCGCCTTGGCCTGCACCTATTGACGCTGACCGGCGTGCGGCCAAGCGAGCTACGTGAGGCGCCTTGGTCGGAGTTTGACCTTGAAAACGCACTTTGGAGCATTCCGGCTGCCCGCATGAAAAAGCGCCGCGACCATCTAGTACCTCTGTCAAAGCAGGCGGTTACCTGTCTATACGCGAGCGCTTTGAAGGCTTGAGAGCGCGAGAAGAAAAACACCGCAAAACGGCCGGCGCGGCCGAACAGCAAACGATGCTAGATGGAGCTACCTGGCGGAAGCTTTTCCGGGAAAGCGATGGCGTGCTGAACAAAGATATTCGCAACTTCAAGCGCCAGGAACTGGACAGCCGCGAATTGGCATTGGAGTACGCCTGCCTGGCCGGCGAACTGCAACCGGCAATGGAGTTGTGCCAGATAGATACCTATGAAGCCCGTGAGCGCTATCTGAGTAGTCGCGAGACGGCGTTTGCGCTCTATGGCGATCATTGCCTCACCACCTCTGCGACCGCTCTTTTCGCACTGCCCGAAGCAGAAGCGTTTCTTAAAGCATTACAGCGCAAAAAGCTCATCATCCAACGGGATATAGAGAAGGATGCGTTCTATCAAGAGGCGACGTTTAGCGACGAAAAAAAGGCCGTCAGCCGCGAGGAAGCACGACGCCTAGGAGAAGCCTTGTTCGGTTTTATTGATCGAGCCAGTGCTGCGTTATGCGTCGATGACAATGCCGTGTGGCAGGCGCTTTCTATCGTTCCGCGTGACGATTTCACCACCGGCGAGAAAGAGTTGAAGAGCCCGATCTATCGAGCGCGCCGCCGTTCGGAGTTGAATGCAATGATTGAGCAACACACTCAAACGCAAACGTCCTGAATTCGATCCCACACACAGCGTGCAAGCCGCCATAGGGCGGCTTTTTCGTTTTCGATGAGATTCCCCACTAGCTCAATGGAAGTGCTGGCCATGGCGCTAGGTGAGCTGCAGAGAGCCAATTTCTGGCTGGTCCCACTGGTCGAGCTCCCGGCGCTGGATGGCGAGCCTCCACCCCGGCGCGCGCTGTTGTCCCCCCACCACACCTGCGGGCTAAATAGGTCGGTATTTCTGCAAACCTTCTAACGACCTCCAACCAGTAAGGATCAATGCTTCATGCTTGTTCAGGCTATTGCAAATCCCCTTCAAAACCCTGCACCCGGGAGCACTCAAGTGCAGACTTGACATCGCATAGTTATATGAGGCCATATTGCCACCATAGAGACCATGCTCAGGAAGGCTTGAGCAATCCTAAGAAAGCCTACTTTGCAGGGACGCATGATGATATTTAGTTTGCTAACTAGAAACTTCAAAACCTATCAAGGGATAAATTACATTGCCTTATCAAATGGTAAGAAATTTAGTGCTCTAGTCGGAGAGAATGGCGCAGGGAAGAGCTCCGTACTAGAAGCATTAAACAGTTATTTTAATGGTGCGGAGTGGAATTTTAATCACACACTATCCAAAGGTTTTCAAGAGCGCGAGCCATTCATCTGCCCAATCTTCCTAATAGAAAAGTCTAACTTTCCACAACCTGTTAACGGCTGGCTACTGAACAAATTAAGCGGAATGTCGTGGACAGCAAAAATTACGGACTTCAACCCCTCCGGCAAAGTCCATGCGGAGCTATTTTGCAAACAGCGTGAAGAAATAATAAAATTAGGATTCAAAGAAGACACGCACTATCTTTTCCCATTTGGCATACAAAAAACAAGCAGAACTGCTACTCCGACATTGTATCTCTCTATTTTTGAGACATTGAAAGATTATGCAGCACTTGAAAAATATGCAACTTTCTCTGATGCAGTATTAGAGCTACAAAAGTTAATCCAACATTATTATAAATTTATTTATCTCCCATCCGAGCTTGATTTCAAAGAACATACAAAACTCGAAAGTCGCACTATGCAGGCTTTACTAGGCCAGAAAATCGACAAAATCGTTCGCCATCTAATTGACAAAACCATTGTCACTGACATTAACACAAAATTAAGCGAATTTTTAGATAGTCTTTCTGAAAAGCTAATAAACTATGAATATCGAAAACCAGCACTAAAACAAAGCCTCGTCAACTTAACACACTTCACGGAAACCATTATAGATTCTTATTTCGGCTCAAAAGTTTTAAACAAAAAAGTAGGCAAGGATACTGTTCCAGTTGCTGATTTAAGTTCAGGAGAAAAAAGACAGGCGCTTATAGATGTCGCACAAGCGTTCCTCACATCATCCGCCCATGCATCTAATCAGCAGCTTATTTTAGCAATTGACGAGCCAGAGCTATCGCTACACGTTTCAGCTTGTTTTAGCCAATTTGAAAAACTGCGAGACGTCGCGGAAAGCGGCGTACAGGTTTTGGTTACCACTCATTGGTATGGATTCATGCCGATCGTATCAAATGGCGTAGCAGTTTACTGTCCAAAAACAGATGGTGGTCCAGTATTATTAGATCTTCGATGCTTTAGAGAAGATGTTAAAAAACTTAAGCAAGTCACAGGCGGAAGGCTCCCAACAGAAATTGAGCTAAAGGGCACTAATGACCTTGTACAGTCTATCGTCGCGTCGATCACTGCTAGCAACTATAAATGGTTAATATGCGAGGGATCTGCAGATAAAATTTATCTAGACCATTACTTAAAGGATGAAGGGTATTTGATCGTCGCGGTAGGAGGCAGCCCTGCGTTAAAAAAGATATATACGTACATAGAGCTGGCATTAATAGATGCGCGAGATGATATAAATGGCAGTGTATTCATGCTGCTTGATACTGACAAAAAATATGAAAGATTCGATACAAAAAACTCAATAAAATCCATTCAGATTCGAAGAGTTAAAAACAACGAAGAGACACAACGAACGGAGCTGATTACCACTGGCAATAATGACTTTCATCCCGCCACGGTTATTGAGGACACGTTGATTCCTCGGTTCTTCCTTAAAGCTCTTGAAAGCTTTAAAGATGATGAACCATATGCAACTATAGTAAACCAAGTGATAAAAGGGCTGAAATCTCAGGATGAGAAAATGCCACCTTCATTCGCACTGAATCTCCGCCGCATGGAAATAAAGGCATTAGATGACTTGTTCGAAATGGCCGAATTTAAGGTAAAATTTGCTCTTCGATACATCGAGTTAGCAGATGCAAAAGAGAGGCCCGAGTGGATGTTGGGTATCACTGACTTCCTATCTCCCAAGACAGATAACGCCAAGCCATTAGTTCGCAGAAAGAAAATAACAAAGACGCCGAAGCGGCCATCTCTATAGCTTATACCGAAGAAACTATGCCTTAACTTTTATGTAGGTACATACAGATGCTTCGCGTATCTAAAATAGAGCACGATGGTAAAATAATTGAATTACTGCCAGAAAATAAACTTTTTTCTGACAAAAACACATATACGGTCTTGGTGGGGAAAAATGGCCTCGGCAAAAGCAGACTATTAACGAATATTGCAAAATCGCAAACTCGCAACATTTACGATGTCGATGACCTTTACGACTCTGCATCCCCAAATTGCAGCATTGATCGAACACCATTAGTTATTGCTGTATCCACTAGCCCATTCGATAAATTCCCAACCCCTCGAGGCAAAAGAAATGCCAACCCTAACAACTACAGGTATGTTGGGATGCGTGGCGAGGGACTATTTTCTGCCTCATCCGCAGTTTCCCTTATTTCTTCGGCCTCCAAAGGCTTACTCAACAAATTATTAAACCAGCAAAACAATGCCAACCTAATTGATGCTTTTAAATCTCTTTCTTTCTTACCAAGCATTAGCTTCATATTCAAGCCTGCATTCTTTCGCTATACGGAGAAATGGGACTCCAAAAATATACCTGTTCATTATGCTCGAATAGAATCGGATGACCTTTCCGATACGCTCATGTTAGATGAACGATACGCTAAAAACTTTAACTCTCTAGCGACAGAAATTAAGTCAACAGCCAAATACGCAATGAGCAATCTTGCAGATTACTTCACCGAGCGTAAAGCACTATCGCTCGATGTTGACTTCATGACAAATGAGTGTTTCCTAGATGGTAACCTGACACACTCACACATAATACACTCCATCCAAATACTAATGGATGTAGGCTTGGTGAGGCTGATAGATCTCCAACTACACAAGGAAGGTTTTGGAGAATTGAACCTAAGAAAGGCAAGTTCCGGTGAACAATGTTTAATTGTTCTGATGCTCGGAATTGCGGGACATATAGAAAATGGCTCTCTTATTCTTATAGACGAACCAGAAATCAGCCTGCATCCAAGATGGCAGGAAGAGTTTATGCGGCTATTAACATCAGCATTCGAAGGATACCACCATTGCCAGTTTATAATAGCCACCCACTCGCCTCAAGTTATTTCTAGGCTGAACACTTCAGATTCGTATATTTATTCGTTCAGCAAGGAAGCACTCTACGAGTCAAATTACTTCAACAACAAGTCTGCGGACTTTCAACTAGCGGAGCTTTTTGACGCTCCGGGCTTAATGAACGAATATATTTCACGAGTTAGTTTCAATTTAATCGCAAAACTTAGAACCAGAAAAAAGGTCGACTCAGAAATACACGAAGAGCTACAAAAATTATTAGAGATGCAAATTCAGCTAAGTCCACACGACCCAACAATTCAACTCATAGACTCTGTACGCGAGCTGTATTATTACTATGCCAGCAATTAATAACTCAGTTGTTTTTAGCGATCTTAATAAAAGAAAAATCAAGGAAATAAAAAAGGAACCCGCATACAGCCATACACGATGGGGAGACGATGATCTTGAAGAGATCAGACGCGAAGTTAGAGACTTCTATCGGAAAGAACAGCGCCTCAATTGCGCATATTGTTTAAATCCTGTTACGGCAAGGTCAGCTCAGGGGGCGCATGTTGAGCATATAGTGTCGAAATCTAACTACCCTCAATTCATGTTTGAACCTAAAAATCTTTGCGTAGCATGTCCCGACTGTAATGAATATAAAAGTCAGCGTGAGGCATTTGCAGATGCTGCTATGAAGAAAAACCCTCGCAGGAAATATCCAACCAACATAGACCAATATCGTATCTATCATCCTCACTTCGATGATTATGAAAACAATATTAAAAAAGCAGGACATTTCTATTTGGAAGTTAGCCCGGCCGGAGGATACACAATATATGTATGTAATCTGAATCGTTTTTCGCAACAGTTTGGTATATCAGAAGAACTCCTTAACAATCTGAGAGTAATGGCTGAGGCAGAGAGGTTTCATCAAAGGTAGAAATCCGTCGTAATGAGTATCTAATGGCGCTCGTGACTGAAAAGCGCTTGCTGTATCCCCATATGTATCCCCACTTAATGTAATTTTTAATTAATCCTTTATTTTCAATGGTTTATATATCAAATTCGAATCCCGCCGGGGCACCAGATACAGATGAAAAAGCCCCAGGTCGAAAGGCCTGGGTTTTTTTTGTGGGCGCAAGATAAGGAAGAAGATGCAAATAAAGTAACAGTTTTATGGCTGACCATAAGTTTCTCGACCAGCAAAGTGAAAGCCCGAGTGACGCCACACATCGAAGGGCGGGCGCTTGCATCGATTTCAAGCTGGAGGAACTCGCACATGCCTAAAGTGATGCACCAATGATCCAGGGTTACCCTAAGCCTTGGCAGAGCTACCAGGACCAACTTGAGATATTGATAGCTCGCGGAATGATCGTTACTGAGCGATCTAAAGCCTCACCCACCACTTGATGAAGGTCATCAATCCGTCATCAAGCTGGGGACGACGGCTGAAAGCACTATTGGAGAATGACTTTCCAGACTTGTCCCACCTTGATCTGAATTTGGAGGGCATGGGAGTGGATCACCACTGGCAGGAGCGCGATTGGTAATCGAAAAAATCAAGGCAATAAAAAACCCCTGAGCAATTGCTGCACCGAAGCGCATCAACCGACAGGGGCCGTGTTGCGAATGATTATAAAGGCCGGAAGTCTCTCGTCAACCACCGGCTGGCGACCTCCACCTCAAGGATTTTTCAACGCCTCCAACCGCGCCGGCAGATCCTCCTTGGGAAAGCGCTTATGCAACTCCAGCAGCTTCTCATCCGCCGCCTTGGCCTCTCCCGCCTGCCGCAACCGCAGGATTTCCTGCAGCCCTTGCTCCAATGACGGCAGCACAACAGCCGCGCGCTTGCTCATCTTCGCCACCGGCTCATCCGCCAGCGAACCCGCGACTTCTGCCTGCACCTGCGGCGCACTGTCAGCCTGCGGAGCCACGGAGAATCGAGCCATCGGCGCGGCTGCCGGGGCCGGGCGGGCCTGTTCCTGCGGGGCGGCCGCGTAAGTCCCTGTGGATAACTCCGGCTGCGGCACCGGCGAGCGCGTGACCAAACCAATCATCAGGGCCACACCCGCGACGGTGGCAAATGCCATCTGCCAGCGCGGCCGTTGGCAGGCCTGTAACCAGCGCTGCCACAGGCCGGGTTGCCGCACCGGTGCTTCACGGTGGGCGGTGGCCAGGATGAAGGCGTCCAGGGAAGCCGGCGGCTCGCCGCTGGTGTGTTGACGGAAATGCTCGATCAGCAGCTCGTCGTTCGAGTCCTGGGTATGTCGGGGGTCAGTCATGCGGGTACCTCCTCGGCCAGCAGTCGGCGCAGTTTCTGCTGGGCGTAACGCAAGCGGCTTTTTACCGTTTCCAGTGGGGCGCCGGTGAGCGCGGCGATTTGTGGCACTTCCAGCTCGCCATGCAGGCGCAGCAGGAACACTTCGCGCTGGTCTTCGGGCAAGTCTTGCAGTGCGCTGTCCAGGCGCGCCTGATCACGACTCAGGCTCAGCAGTTGCTCAGGCCCGGCGCTGTCGTCGGGCTGGCCGTGAAGCTGCTCATCGTAGCTGTCGTGCAGCGGGTTGTGGATGCCGTGCTTGCGCCAGTGGTCGATCAGGCGGTTGCGGGCAATCTGGAACAGCCAGGTGCGAAAACTCGCCCGCCCCTGTGGCTCGCTGGTGCTGCGGATCAGGCTGAGCCAGGTGTCCTGGAACACTTCCTCGGCCAGTTCGGCCTTGTTGCTCAAGGACACGAGAAAACGGTACAGGCCCTGTCGATGCCGCGCGTACAGGGCCTCGAACGCTGCACCGTCGCCGCTGCGGTAGCGGGACAGCAGGGCTTCGTCGCTGGGTGAATCCATCAGGTGGCGCACTCCTTTGAGGTGGATCAGTGTTTGGCCGGGGCCTGGAGGCTCTGGGCCAATTCGACCAGTTGCACAAATTCGCCGCGCAAACCAAAAGGGTCGTCGCCCCGTGCGGAACGGGCCAGTGCGGCCGTGTCCTTGAAACTCATGCTGCCAGTGTAGCGGCCATCACCCTTGAGTTGCTGGGCGAAGGCGGCCACGGCGGCAGAGAAGCGCAGGTCGTCGCTGGGTTTGCCGCTCTGCGGGTTGCTGATCGGGTGTTCGATCAGTCGGCTGTTGCCGCCTTCCGCTGGTTTGTAGCGTACCCGCAACATCGCCAACTCATCAGTTTTACCGTCAGCCTTGGCCGCCGATGCGTAGCGCAGGGACTCCAGCCAACCCTGTTCACCCTTCGGGACAATTTCATACAACGCGGTCACCGTATGCCCTGCACCGATTTCGCCGGCGTCGACCTTGTCGTTGTTGAAATCCTCACGCTTCAGGGCGCGGTTTTCATAACCCAGCAATCGGTATTCACTGACCTGCGCCGGATTGAATTCCACTTGCAGTTTCACATCCCGGGCCACCACGGCGAGGGTTGAGCTGAGCTGGTCCACCAGCACTTTGCGGGCTTCGCGCAGGTTGTCGATATAGGCGTAGTTGCCATCACCGGCATCGGCCAGTTGTTCCATCAGGTGTTCGTTGTAGTTATCCACACCGAAGCCGAGGGTGGTCAGGGACACGCCGCTTTTGCGCTGGTCGACCGCCATTTGCTTGAGGCTGTCGAAGTCGCTCACGCCTACGTTGAAGTCACCGTCGGTGGCCAGCAGGATGCGGTTGATGCCTTTGTCGATAAACCCTTCGCGGGCCATTTGGTAGGCCATTTCGATCCCCGACGCGCCTGCGGTTGAGCCGCCGGCGGTAAGTTGGTCGATGGCATTGCGGATCGTGGTTTTGTCGCGGCCCGAGGTGGGCTTGAGCACCACCCGCGATTCGCCGGCGTAGACCACCAGCGAGACGCGGTCCTGGTCCCGCAGTTGGTCCACCAGCAATTTCAGGGTGGTCTTGACCAGAGGCAGGCCTTCGCGGCGATTCATCGAGCCTGACACATCCACAAGGAACACCAGGTTAGCCGGAGCCAGGTCTGCCACGGCGCGGTCCGAGGCCTTGATGCCGATGCGCAATAGTCGGGTGTGAGGGTTCCACGGCGACGGTGCAACTTCCGTAGTCACGCCAAAGGGCGAGCCGTCAGTAGGCAGGGCGTAGTCGTAGGGAAAATAATTGACCATTTCCTCCAGTCGCACAGCACCTTCGGGCGGCAGGCTGCCTTGATTGAGGAAGCGTCGTACGTTGGCATAGCTGCCGGTGTCGACATCGACGCTGAAGGTGGAGACCGGTGTTTCGGCAACGCTGCGGATCGGGTTGTCCGGGAGGTTCTGATATTGCTCCCGAGGCTCGGTCTGGTATTGCATGGCGATCGAGTCGTTCATGACCAATCGCGACGCCATCGGTGCAGGCGCAACCATCCGCTTGACCATGGCCCCCTGGACGCTGGCGGGCTCACTTTGCACCTCCACGACAGGCGCCGACTCAGCGGGCTTGGCCACGTCACGGGATGAAGAGAGCCCACACCCGGCAAGCGCCACCAGCAGGGTCACGGTGAAGCCTTGGGCGGCAGGGCGTAACAGCAGAAGAGGACGGGACATGGGCTGAACCTCGTGAATGAATGATCCGTTCACAAGGTCAGACGCAAGGGGCTGGCGATTCGGGTTAAAGCAACTTAGAGCGACGGAATATTTCCTGTCGCCGCCACAGTCGCCACCGGGACACGCTCATTAGGCGCAGTTACGTCATACACATGCTGCTCACAGCCCTTCCCGACAATCACGAATTCCACCAGGTAAACCTTTTGCTTCTCAGGCTTGAAGGTCGAACTCATGGGGCCGCACTCATACACATAGGTTTTGACGAGGCCGACATAGTTGGCGTTGTAGACCCGTGACTCGCCGATCACTTCAAAGGGCTGCCCCGGGTCAGCCTGCACTTCCAACTGCGGGAAGCGTTTGGCGACGGCGCTGTTGCCCACTTCGTTCATCTTGGCGATCCAGCCGAATACCTTGCCACGGCCGGAATCCACCACCGTCCCGAGGATTTCCGGACGCTGATCTGCATCGGAACTACGGCGTACGGAGAACTGCACCGGATAGGTAAAACCGGTTGCCTTCATGATGACCTTGGCGTGTTCGGCGTCCACCTCGACCTTTTTCTGCTGCAACTGGACGCCGTCCGTCAGCAGGCTTGGCGAGGAGTTCCTGGCAGTGGAGTGGCAGCCGGCCAAGGCCAGGGCGAGGATTAAGAGTGAGGTCTTTTTCATGGGTTACTTCCTTGAGCACATTTAAAAATCTGGCTCGGGCTACGTGGGAGAACCGCAGCCCGATGCCGTTTTCTATCGGCCGTAATACTTAAAACGCGTACCGCGCCTTGAGCATGACCCCATCGGCATCAAAACCACTGCGGGCCTGGCGGGTGTAGCTGGCACCCACGGTAAAGTCCGACACCTGGTAGTTCACGCCGACACTGGCTTCATAGCTGTCACGCGCCACCGAAGCGCCGGTGACGGTGAACGCAGAACCGCCGAGCACATAGCTGGAGGTTTGTGCGACGCGATCACCCATCAGGTCGTGATACGCCATCAAGGTTGCTTCCGGCTGCAAGCTACCGGCACCCATGGGCAAGTTGCCCGCCAAGCGCACACCAGCGCCCAGCTCGCCCACTTCATAGCGTTGCGACTGGGTGCTCAGCGCGGCCGAGGAGCCCTTCTCGTTGAAACCGTCCATGCGCACGTTGGCGTAACGCGCTGCCACGCGCGGCTCGATCACCACGGCCTGCGACGGCTTGAAGCTGTAGCCGCCGATCACACTGGCAGACAGCACATTGCTGTCGTAACTGCCCTTGGCTGTGGTGCCGGCGATATGGCGTTTGCTGTCGTTGTCGTTATGGCCATAGCTGAGGCTGCCGTCGACAAACCAGTTTTGCAGCGACCAGTTGCCGTACAGCGACAGCGCATGGCCCTCCACGTCGGTCTTGTTGCCGAGGTCGGAATGGATGTTGGAGTTAAGGTAGCTGTACGCCACGCCCAACGTGGTGGTGTCGTTCAAGCGCCCGTCCACACCCACGGCCATGCCGCTGCTGTTGGCCGAGTAGCCGTTGTTGCCGCCACGCCCGTCCTGGTCCATGTTGCTGCTCAGGCCCTGCACCCACACGCCGCCGGTTTGATGGCTTTCGCGCTGGTCGGTGAGGCGGTTGAAGATCGCGCCGTTGACCACGGTCTGGCCCGACAACGCCACGTCCAGGGCGCCGCGATTGACGTCCGGCTTGAGTTGTTCGCTGACCTGAGCAAGCTGCTGTGCTGTGCCGGCGTCAGCCAGGGTTTGGAACACTGGGTCGTTCTGATTGAGTCCGCTCAGTACGTCGTTTTTAAAGGTGTTCACCGCCGTCGCTGACGCAGCGCCGGCGCCCACCGCGGCGAGCTCCTGCTGCACTTGCTGGTTGTCTTTAACCGCCACCACGGCCTTGACCGTTTGCGCGTCGGCCGAGTAGCTCAGCACGTTCAGCAGAGAGGACGAGCTGGCCACAGACAGGCCATTGTCATGCACGCTGGTGGCTTGCAACAGGGTGTACTGAGTGCCGTTGTTGGTGCTGGCGAAGTCGCCCGGTTTGGCGCTCACGGTCAGTTTCGAAGCCTGGGCGAAATTCGCTGCACCGTTGACGGTCAGGTACGGCGTGGTCGGCACTACGCTGTCGGCCAGGTGCATATCAATACCTGCGCCGCTAGCAACGTTGAGGTTGCCAGTGATCGCAGTACCGGGCGCCGACAGGTTCAGCGAGCCCGAGTTGACCGATACCGGCGCGATGATGCGGCTGCCGGTGAAATCGGCCTGGCCTGCGACATTCACCGCGCTCAAGTTGAGCAGGTCGCCGGTGATTTTGCCGCCGGTCCAATTCAGCGTGGCAAGGTTGGCGGCGTCGATGGCGATGCCGGCGTTACTGCGGATTTCGCCGGCTTGCTGGTTGATCTCGAACGCCGAGGTCTGGTCCGCGGCATCTACATGAATGGCTGTGCCATCGGCGCTGATCGTGCCGCGGTTAACGATGCCGCGCGCGCCGGTCGCGCTGTTCTGGGCAAAGGTTGCCCCGGCAAACTCGAAGGCATTGGCGTTGGTGCCCGTGGCCTCGACGGTGCCGGTGTTGAGGATGTAGTCGACCGTACCGTTTAGAAACATCACCGTCTTGGCGTCATTGCCGTTGGCAGAAAGCAGGCCACTGTTTTCGATGCGCAGAGGGTTGGTGTCGGTTTCCACCTCGATGCCCCAGGCGCCCTCGCCCGTCGCTTTGAGCGTGCCGGCGTTGAGGATTTTGCCGCCGACGGTGGTACCCAGATTGTTCTGACGGTCGAGGATCAGGCCGATGGCGTAATCACCGCTCATGTCGATCACACCGGTGTTCGAGACGTCGCCGGCGATGGTGGTGCCATGCAGGTAAATGCCTTCGCCGCCATCCACGTAGGAGGGTGAAGCCGGCGGGCTCAGGGGCAGCGTGGAACGGATGGTGCCGGAGTTGATGACACTTCCACCGATGGTCGTCGCGCCGATCTCAAGCCCCTCGTAACCCCCATTTTTCATAAGAATGTTGCCCGCCTGGACCACGTCCCCGGTGACAGTTCCCGGGCTCAGATTCTGCGGGCCCGACCAGAACAGCGGGTCCAGGGCAATCGCACGGATGGCGGCGCCCTGGGAATCCAGAGTGATGTCGGCACGGTTGATCAACGAACCCTGGATAGTGGTGTTGGCCACACCCAGTCCGGCAGGGTTGGTGGTGGTCGGCACCACTACTTCGGAGAACGTCCCGTTGATAATCAATGACTCATTAAAGGTCTCGCCGACCCAAATGTTCTTGCCCTGCCCCAGGTCGAATTCCACCGCCAGCGCTTGCGAACTGATTGCGCCGACCATGAGTGCCAACAGGCTTTTCTGGAACTGCTTACGCTTCATTTCAAACTCCATGAACTACATTAAAAGCCGCCAATAGGCCCGGCGGCAGTAGGTGTACTAAGCGAGGGATCAATTGATCCGAATGCATTCCCCCAGGGTGCCTTCCTGAAACGCAGGCGCGCGCCTGTGCACCACAGCGGGCGGTGACAGAAAAGAGGCTTGGGGGGCGAGGTTCACATTAATCCTTAATGTCATTTGAAAACGCTGCAGTCCATGCAGCCCGACCGGTTGCGGGTGGGCGGGGTAAAGACACTGGGATATACAAAATGTTCAAGGTGCTCGGCGAGTTCTATCAAACTGCTCGCGTCAGGATCAGCCACCGCAAGCCACGCGGAGAACTCTCGCTGGTCTACTTGAGCTCCTTCACCAGATAACTCCCGGAGATCTGCGTGATACCCGTCAACGCGCGGCGCAACGCCTCAGGATCAGTGCGATAAGTGAGCGGCGTGTAGCCGTAGACATTCTGGCCATTGAACGGCGTGATCGACTCCACCGTGCGCCAGAGCATCTCGTCGCCACGGTCCATGCGCGCCACCACGGTGAGCGTCGGGTAGACCACGCTGCTGAAACCCTGGGTCAGGCGAAAGCCCCACTCGCCTACCGTCAGTTGAATCTGCGCATCGGCCGGCTCGTCGTCACCCACCACTTTGAGCGATGACGTCTTACCCAAGGCATCAATGAAGGCCTGCTTGAGCAACACACCCAAGTCGATATTTTCGACGTCCATCACCGTGAGAATCGCCGCAGGCGTCGACATCTCGGCCAGTTGCCCCGCCTTCATGCCGGCGGCAAACCCCGCGCCGCTCAAGGCTGCCGTGCCCAGCTTGGACGCGCCGCTGGCCATGCCGACGCCCGCGCCAAGCCCGGCGCCCAGGGCCGCACCCCAGGCTTGTTCACGGCCCATGTAGACCATGTTCTTTTCCCACTTTACGGGCAGCACTTTGACCGTCTTGACCTGCGCACGATGCTCGGGCGTGAGGGGCTGGCTGACGCAGCCGCCGAGGATGAGGGTGGAGAGGAGAACCAGGAGAAGGTTTTTCACATCAGTCCTTTAATGTTGGTGGTGGGTGGATGCGTTTAATCAACGCCAGTGTGTCGGCAATGGGGGTGAAGACATGAGGCCTTGTGATTGGGCCAGTACTTTGCTGCCTTGCGTGGGTTTGGGTGCGGGCTTATAGTCCGGGCCGTCGCCCATATGGCGATTCAGGTTTGGCGACCTGACAACAGAGCGCAAAAGCATCCCGCTTCTATGCAGGTGTTTTTGCACCCGCAAAGCTGTGCATGATATGGCGGCTGTGCGCGGGAGACCTTCGGGTCTGCCGGTTTACTCTGTTGCCGGTTCGCCAACCTGCGTACAGCTGCCACCCATTCGTTTGGCGACGAATGAGTGGTGGCTTAATCCACCAACAGAGTACTGACAATGAATCGATACATGCCCCTCACGGGCCACGACTGCACCGTCCCCGCCCTGCTTATCGACACCCATGCGCCCCTCGATGTCCTCCACGACGCCGCCGTATACCGGATTCGCGCCGTCACCCAACTGCTGGAAAACCTGGCCTTTCGCGACCAACTCAGCAGCGATGCTGTGGTGCTTCAAGACTTCGCCCAATTGCTGGCGATTCCGCTGCGAGATGGGTGTGATTTGCTGGATGTCATCAGCCGCAGACTCAATACCGATCCATCCTGAGTAAACGGGTCAAAGGGGACGGGGTCAAAGGGACGGATTTATTTAATCGATCCATCTGGAGTTTTTTAAATTTAATATTTAAATAAATCCGTCCCCTTTACGTATTAGGTGCACCGACTAAAAGCCAAGCGTAAGGCCGCACCTACATCGGAAGGACTACTACCGCCGGGGATAATGACATAGTCACTCTCACTTAGTCCCTTACCACTCCAGGCTTCTAGCTTTTCGTGATGGCTAGGACGAATAGTTATCTGGTCCCCCTTACTTTCAATACTGCATTTTTTCATATCTTTAAATAATGCACGCTTACTCTTGTAGCTATAGCGCTCCCAAGTACTGCCAACCCATTGATCATATCGTTGACTGGTCAAGTCGTAGTCGTATAAATCCATATCAAACGTAGCTTCGGGGTGAATCCAAACATCCTTACGCGGCTCGGGAAGCACAAATCGGCTATGGGCCAACGCATCCAATACCACAACACCTAACTCTTGATCACTGATTTCAGGGCTGGCGTGATGCTCGACACCCTGTGGATCAGCTCGACTACTCCGATAGCCAGAATAAGTTTTAACGTAAATGAATTCCTTATTGACTCCTGCATCCGCCCAGGCTGTTTTCACGACATCGTTCATCTTAATTCACCTTGGTAATTTTTACCGTAATGCCTTTGCTCTGACCATATTCAATGGCTCTATTGACTTGGTTAAAGGGGACGGATTTATTTAATTAACTCATAAGAAATTTTTAATATTTAAATAAATCCGCCCCCTTTACGCTGTTATATCATCGACCGAGAAATAGGGGGTCAGACCACTATTAATACTTTAATTAGAAAACCGTGGCCTGAACCCTATTTCCCGCGCCCGATTCTCGCTCTAATTCACGCGTTAAACAAAACTTCTCTCAGCAAGTCCTGCCTCTTTGCCTGAGCCCCTACGGCTGCAGTGAAGCACTGGTTATAGGCAGCAATCTTCAAAACGCCGCCCAAATCTTCTACTGCAAAGCAGTCGATATCCATTAACTTCTTTTCGTCGACACCCACTAACTGAAGCAAGGATTTGCTTACCCACATGAAAGCGCCAACCGCCTCAATGTAGCCGTTTCTTAAAACCCAACGCCCAGGATTTTTTGATATATCTACGACCTCTTGGGTCAGCGGAAAAGGCAGCCCATTACTTTTCTTGGGCAGATGAGCGTGTTCGACGCGCTCAACTTCAAAGAGCGTAAGACTCTCGGCATTTTGCCATCGATCATACTCGGCGTCGTAAATTCGAGCCTGAACAAAGCCGGGCTCATCGATTAAAGCTTCAATCAAGGTCTGTGCAACTTCAATCGAATTCGCCAGGTGTTTCATATCAAGCCGATAAAACGCTTTATCTGCCACATACGAAAACTCGACAGAACCGTTTGCCAGCTCAATAAAAAAACTCTGACACTTGTTTTTCTTCAAGTAATTCGAAACGTCCGCCAACCCTATTTTCTTGCCGGTAAAGCCATCAATGACGGTATCCTCATTAAAGTTTTTGAGCTGTTGTATTAGCCGCCCCCATACAACTGAAGCGCCATCATGTAGCCTCTCGCTAAAGACAATTTCAATTTCAGCCATATGATTAGCCACCGAACTCTTTAATAATCACAGTAATATTACGTTGCTTTCCATACTCTATAAGCTTGCTCGCGTCAGCCATTCCGCCCGGTTGAACTCGGATGTCCAAAATTTTCGTTGCCGGTACGCCATCCACGGTAATTTTTGAACTTTGCAAGGTGTCCATATGGGTTCTCATGTCATAAGACCACCCTTTACCTCGGGTATCAATCGTTTTCAAACTCACCACATTAGTGTCGAGCTGGAAGTCAATAACTGGGAAGTTATTGGATTGGGGTCAAAGGGGACGGATTTATTTAATCAACTCATCTGGATTTTTAAATATTTAAATAAATCCGTCCCCTTTACGCATTACGCTCACAGGATGAGTGCAGGAAGGCGGCAAAAAGGGTGCAAATAGAGTGCAAAACACCGGCGCAAGGCCGGTGTCGATAGTGCCTGATCAAGTTGGGTATATTGAAAACTACATTTGTCGAATATCAGATAAAAAATCATAAAATTCTTTTTCTGTCATCTCAAACTCTGGCCCTTCGACCATTGCCATTAGTGACAACAACGCAATGTCTAAATCTTTTGTGAGAGAAAGGTTTGGATCTTGGTAAATATCAAGTGCCTCTTTTGATATTTTAAAAATATCAAATCCATCAGCAACTGCTCTTCCAAGTCTGTCAGCCACTATGTCTTCCATGCTCATTGCTGCCCCCAACTCTTTAGCTCTCCTGCGGTCGGAGGGTAGTGCTGAGCATCAACCGGCTGCCCATTAATACTTTTCGGGTGGACACGGATTACTTCTCCTGCATGGTCATAGCTTTCCATCCATTGCCTCGTACTGCCCGTTTTAGGATCAAACTCCGTGGCGAAAGAAGCACCCCGAGTAGGTCCTTCTGTCCTTGCAGGAACCTCTTGGGTTAATGGGTCAAAGGGGACTGGGTCAAAGGGGACGGATTTATTTAATCGACCCATCTGGAATTTTTTAAATTTAATATTTAAATAAATCTGCCCCTTTTACGTCAATACATACGAGAGAAATGCTCATCAATAGAACTTCCAGACCAAAAACTCACATCTGAAAATTCCAGACTATCAGAAACAACAACTATCCCCCTAAGCTCAAAAGGAATATCTTCTATACCAGCCTTAACGCTAGGGATTAAGTAGCGAAAATAGTCCCCCATTTTAGACTCTCCATCATAACCGGAAGGGAAGTCCTCCCCAGACACACTACCTTCTATAGCATGGTATATATAGACACCTTTAATTGCTGGAAGGTTATATTCTGTCAGCCTGGCTTGGAGTGAAGATCGATCCGCTATCCATCGTTCCACTTCAGCCCTAGAGTCTAGGTGACGATATGCACAGGCAGAGTATAAATCAAGAATTGTTTTACCGTTTTTAGCTTTCGGATATTCTTCGTAATCACCAGACTCTTCCCACAAGTACTCACTTAAGCTATCAAGCTTCTGCTCCACAGCTGTAACTTCCAACAAAACCTTTGGTAACGATCCAAAACAGTTATTCACCATGACGGCAATAGCACCGGCTTTGTCCATCGCAAACCAAGTAACAATTTCTCCAAATCCTGGAACCCATTGTTCATCAATAACCATCATTTATTCCCCGGCCAAGTCACCTTACAATTCGGGCATGTTTCTATAACTGCTTTAGGGGTGTATCCACCTTCATCCCTGATGGTTTTAGGACGTAAAGCCTGTGTGAATTTGATATTTTCTGGATTCCCTCCTGACCTGACAAGCTTATCTACTGCTGATACCTCTGCACATGCACCAGCAGAATTCCTGCAAAAACTTGTTAATTCACCTATTTTCACACCAAGCTTGCTCTCAACAGAGCTAACTGTGCGAGGATCCAAGCTCTCAGTGGGCAAAGGGGACGGATTTATTTAATCGACCTAGCTGGAGTTTTTAAATCTAATATTTAAACAAATCCGTCACTTTTACGTCCTAAATAAATCCTTCCCCTTTACGTTAAAGAGCAACTCTGCCAGCATTAAAACGTGGATTGCCCCCTATTTTCCAAAACGTGTGCAGATAGATAAACACTCAACTTATCAGACAAGCCTATCCGTTCAATATAATCAACAATATATACAGCAGAGCTCTCGTCCGCCTCACATACCGGCTCAGACATTTGCTCTTGTAGCCCTACAATCTTATAGGCCTTATTGGCAAAAAAACCGATCACCAACAATATTAAAATTAAACTATTTTGTTCTACGCTTTCAGATGCAAAATTTCCTTCTGCCAGCGGTCCGCTCTGCATATCATCGGAGTCTAGATAATATGCTAATTCATCAGCACTGAGCCCTCGATCAGACAACCATCGCCAACACTTATCAACTGCCTCCTGACATTTTTTTTGCGTATCACTCGCCGAGTCAAGGTTACGTAGAGCATAATCAAGCAACAGAAGGAAAATTGAGGCTTTCTTTACCCACATCATACTGTCAATGACTTTAAGCGCTTCTTCATTGTCCATTACCTATTCTCCCATCTTTAACTAGGACTGTTAGACGATTTGGCATTGCTGCCCCTCCCTCAGCGGTAACTCTTAGCAGAAGAGCAGGGGTCAAAGGGGACGGATTTATTTAATCAACTCGTCTGGAGTTTTAAATTGTTTAAATAAATCCGTCCCCTTTACACCACCCTTTACACGTCCCCTTTACGTATAATCCGTTATCTTCGGCATATCAAAAATCGATCTTCACTGAGATACCCAACACCGCTCACGCGCCAAAATTCAAAATATGACCGAAAATCGAACTCCAGTGTTATCAAAGGTTGCCCCATATACCACGCCAAATAATAGTCAGCAGCGACGCCGTAAAGCGCCTCAAACAACGCATATTCTTGCTCAGTCTTGAGCAACCTTGAATCCCTTACCTGATCCCCCACCAGCTCAAGTATCCAACTACTTGGAGTATCCAGCTTGTCAAAAGACTTAAAATCATCTTTGTCGCCGTAAACCAGTTTTGCATGACTGCATATTTCGTACAGTTCATTGTCGCCAAGCGATTTACAAAAATTTGCCTGATCTTGCAACCAGGCCTTCCCCTTGCGCATCAACTCAAAGTCGGTCGAATCCGTGGTTGGGAACAGGTATAACCTTTCTTTTAGTGTACCTGCCTGAATCACTTCATTTATTCGCAGCACTAGACTGTCGGCATGAGGAAAATAAAGCGTCGCTTTAGTAATCTCAGGCAAGGAAGGGTTAAAGGGGACAGATTTATTTAATCAACTCATCTGAATTTATATATTTAAATAAATCCGTCCTTTTACGCTCTTCCTTTACGCTTTACGGTTCTGCTTAACAACTCTCTAGATGAGGAAATAGGGATCAGACCGCTATTCTTCTCTTTGCCAAAACAGGGGCTAGACCACCAATACCCGCATTCACATTAATCGTAGCCCGACCCCGCTTTTCCTAAAGCGCTTCTTTTTATTTTGCGGAAACAGCACAAAAAAAATCATTTATAGCCATTCGATCCGTATCATTTTTCGCAAAACGCTCCAGCACCGGAATTAAATAATACTGCATCAAATCACACCTGGCCGGATCCTTCGGCACAGCGTCCTTAAGGCATGCAATCATCAGTTTAGTAGACATAATTGACGCGAACGCTTCATAGCCTTTTCCACTTGAAAAAGGGACATTCTTGAAATAGTACTCCGCTAAGAGTCTTTGTTCGGACTTCTTCCAAGATCGGTGAGGTATAAGCACCAAAGCCTCACTCCAATGTTCAGAATTGATAGGATACTCACTCATTATCCAAGCCGCAGCCTGATCAGAAGTCATCTTCACTATTTCTTTACAAAGTGACGTTAACCGAGCGTCCATATCAAACCTATTTTCTTGGATTAAATGTTTTTTCTGGAAGCCCCGAGTTACCTTTTAAGGTGGCCGGCGGCTGATAGTGGCCAGAACTATTATCCCAACCTGTTATTTTTCCTCGCTCTGGACCATCATTATTACCAAAGCGTACCGAGCCGGCATATTTCACTTCTCCTCCACCCCTAAGCCCGAGATGTGTCGAAAAATGCTCATTCACATTCTGTCTACTAACCTTAATAGTTCCGTCAGGTAATGTAACAAAGTCGTAGGATCCTGGGGTCAAAGGGGACGGATTTATTTAATCAACTCATCTGGAGTTTTAAATTGTTTAAATAAATCCGTCCCCTTTACGTTGGCAGGCGCGTAGCCCGTGAAGACCAGGTCTTTCGGATCAAGGCCATTGAAGCCGTCGAGCAGTGCTTCACGGTACTCACCTTGCGTCATTCCATCTCGCAAAACTGATAGCTGCAATGAGCGCTCAAGATCAAACATTCCAAGGTTTCTGGACTTATCGAGCTCGTCCATATCCCTGATGATTTTTCTTCTCGCACGCACCCGCTCCCGCTCCGAGCGCACTACACCCAGCTCTCGCCTTGTCCGCATCCTCAATTTCACGGTGAGTCAGCCAGTTGTACGTCGAGGCTTTTTGGGCGATCTCCGAGCCCTTTTCAAGATCACCATCAACGGCTGCAGCTGCTAACAAGCCCGTCAGCTGCGACAGCATCAACGTGATGTCGTCATTACCGCGTGCTGCCCAAGCCAGCTGGTTGATCAGTGCCTCATTCAGTCCGGCAGCCGCAGCACCGGTTTTGAAGTCGCTGCCAGTCGCTTCGCCAGCAGGCCGACCATTAACGCGAGGAAATAGGCGTCAGACCACTATTCTTCCATGTTTTTAAAGAGCAACTCTGCCAGCCTTAAAACGTGGTCTGCCCCCTATTTTCTTTAATCGACTCATCTGGAACTTTTTGAACTTAATACTTAAATAAATCCGCCCCCTTTACGCTTGTTGTTAATAGGGGACCACCAATACCCGCATTCGCAATAACGGTGGCGTGCACCGACTTCTTCATATAACTCTAAACACTTAACTATCAGTTTTTAGTTTAATCTCAGCTCCGTCTGGTAGGTCTTTAATTTGGCAGGCAATATCAGCCCTAAACCTCATCCCCTCCACAGCATCTGCCAAATACATATTATCCAGCACAAACTCTCCTCCCAGCACGAATGGCACCTTCGGCAACAAACGTTTTCCTGTGGGAAGCTGACCATTCTTCTTTTGCCATTGATGCGCTAACGGGTAGCCCGTGAGCGCCTCATAATCACTAAGTATTATTTTTGCCCAGCTTTCAATATCGTCAGCCAAATACTCTAGTGCCCCGGTTTCCGGGTCAAAAATATAAATCTTGTTATCTTTAATACAGAACTGCCCACCGAAAATGTCTTCAGCAAAAAATAAGCAACCATCGGCAATACCCTTATAAGCAGCGCGCCAAAGAGTATCTTCATTCCAATCACGAAGACCAATTTCGTCCTGACTAGAATGTGTGGGAAACACATGTAAAGCGCTTTCTAGGGCGTAGAAGCCATTGCGTTGAACCAGCATCCTTAAAAGTTGATCAGCTAAAGCACCGGCCAATCTATGTGACGGCCCAGAAATTTCCGGCGCATGATCACTCAAAGATGAGCTTGCATTCGATAACAATTTTTCCAAGCTGGACATATTCTAATCCACCACATCTATTCGAATCTTCGTTCCGTTTGGTAACTCTCTACATTGAGCACCAACACAGGCACCAGCCCCGCGATTGTCGCTAGGGTTGATATGTCTTACGGAGGAACCTTGACCACCCTCTTGAAACATTGCAGGTGGATATTCATCACGATCAAGGCCTGGCTTGGTTTCAGTACCGCGCAAAGAGTCACGCCTGCGTGATGCTGCATTCGCGCGATCTATGGTCAGAGTACCAGGCTTACCCGCGTCAATAGCATCTTCGATGTGTTGCGCTGATTCAGGAAAGCGGCTTTTGCTGACTGTGACAATCTTTTCAGCGTCACCGCCAGCGGCCCCAGTTGCTTTTGCACCAGCGGCTTAAGCTATTTGTCTAGCAGATCCTCGACCGTAAGCCTATCAATTTCTCTGAAGACTACTTCTATCTCGTGCCCTTCGTCACCAATCCAATCAAAGACCGCATCACGTAGAATCTCAAGGTATACCTGTAGATCCTCTCTTGGCAATTCTGGAAGAGTCACATGTACAAGGACGATTTTGTGGCATGGAATCCAGCTAAGATCTCTTAAGCAATCATATAAGGCATCCCAGTTAAATCCAAAATACCCCGGCAACCAAAGCAGGTAATACAGCGATCTTATCAATTCCTCTGCAATCCCAATGGACGGGTCAATCCGCACATAAAAAACCTCGGCCGCGTCATATGAAGGCGGGATGTCCACAAACTTGAATGGCAACATTTTCGACAGGCCTCAATTTTTTATCGGGATGAAGGTTTTGGGGTCAAAGGGGACGGATTTATTTAATCAACTCATCTGGATTTTTAAATATTTAAATAAATCCGTCCCCTTTACGCACGTAAGGGTTCGCAGCATTTGCGTTGACAAATATCTTTCCACCAGGCTCAACCACGCGAGTAGCTTCCGGAAGAAAATCCATCATTGAGTTAGTACCACCTGCACTCTTGGGAATGAATGGGTTACTAGCAACAATCTCTCCCACCGAACTATCCTTGAAAGGAAGTTTCGTTGCGTCCGCTCGAATACCAGACTGAATATCTGCTCGGACATCCACGTTTATAGCACCAGGAGTTTGAGCATTCTTCCCACCAAATAACTCAACAGTGGGTTTCCCACCAGAACCAGCTAATTCTCCTGTCGCTTTTGCACCGAGCCTTTCTCAACCATTTTTTAAACGCAGAATCGTTATTCAACTGAAAGACATTATTCTTTTTTCTAAGAAATCGATAAAGTTTTTCGCATACAAACTAGAAGTTTGATCAGAAAGTTCAAGCCTATAAACAGGATACTCTCCATCATTAAGACCATCGTCCGTGGCAAAATAAAATGATTCCCCTGCACCCGGCGGTTCGCAGATAAATAGCCTCTCCTTCCCACACAACCCATTTCGACCGTTAACGATTGACATATAAACGATATCCCCCCCCCTTACACTATCAAAATCCATTTCGTAGATACTATAAATCTCCTCCCCAGATATTTCCCCGCCAGAATAACACTTCAGCCACCATTTATAGCTATCAGGCAACTTCAACCCAAGACGAGCTTCAGCTTTATAAATCCACTCATCAGCAATCCCGTCACCATAATCAGCAAACTCAACGTAATCCGACTCTTTAATAAGATTAATTATTCTCGAATAATCCACGCCTAATTACTCCCCGCTCCGAGCCCGCAACTTCCAATAATCCGACTGATAAGAGTTAAACTCTTTAGCCTGCTTTGTCAATGTTTTTGCATTCAAATCCGTAGGAACTGAAACATAGTCAGTCGTAGGGTTTCTGTATTCTGCAGAGTCTTTGTAACGAGTATACCTAAAGCTTTGAGCGGCATTGGATGGGACATGAAGAACACTGCTATTCTGGCTATGGAAAACAGAACCAACTTCTGCAAGTGAACCACGAGTACCAGCGAATCCATTAACTTCAGTTTGCGAGAGATGATGTAACTCAACTGATTTCCCATCATACCCAATTGGTGCTCGACCCGAGGCCATCCTCTCAAGGTTTGAGCCTTCAACAGTTTTACCTCGTACTCTCCAGGTCGATAGGGCCTCTGGGTCAAAGAGGTCGTTACGTTGATAAACAGTCCTATCTAGAACTGTTGTTTTATTCCAAAAAACATCAACTTTAGGCGTCGTACTTGCAACATTACTACCCGCCGTCGTGCCCGTACCAGCAGAACCTAGCCCTTTTGCACCACTGGCAAGCTCTCCAGCTAACTTACCATTAAAGTATTTACTCGCGCCGCCAAACAGAGCCGCCTGAGCTGCGGATTTCGCCGTGCTCCATGCCAGGTCAGACGTTACGCTCGACTCTCCTGGAAAGGTTTCCGGAAAGAAAGAAGCTAGCACTCGGTCGGGCTCATTGGATTTAAAATCCGCCGTAATCCGGCTAGCAGAATCCCATGCCCCCACAATCGAGGTGGTGCCAAGCGCTCCTAAGCCGATGGGTAAGGCACAGGTAACAACGCCAACACATGCGGGTGACGACATCACCATCCCGGTATATGCAGTAGCCCCTCCGACTAGGCCAAGGGCAGTGTCTTTGCTTGCTCCAACGACCTGCACCGCCTTGCCGTGAGCATTGAGCGTATCGTCGCTCCAATCCTGCCAACTACGGCCACCAAACTGGCCGGTCGCCTCAAGTAACGCGATCTCCTCACTAAAAGTGGCGCCGCGATCCTGAAGTGCCTTGAAGTCCTTATAGGTTTCATCGTTGGTCGGGATCGACTCTGCGCAACTAACCAAAGCGCAGGCCGCCGCATTCAAACGATCAGCCTTTTCCGGATGGAACCGTCGCTGTTCATCCAACGCATCGGCTTGAGACTTGTGAAGCTGGTGGTTGTACTGCGTGGCATTTTTCGCCACCCAGCCACCCTTCTCCAATTTGCTAGCATCTGCATCTTTTTGTGTGGCCGCAGCTAAAACACCGACCAGTTGAGAACTCATGGACAACAATGTCTTGTCGCCCTTCACGATGTCGTTAAGCTGTACGACCAGTGCCTCATTGGCGCCGGCTGCCAATGCGCCTGTACGGAAATCTCCACCCGTTGCTTCGGCCAAGAGGCCACCGACCATCGCATGAATCGCGATCTTGGGAATTGAACCGTTTTCGATGTTCCACTTTTTCGTGTAGTCGCCGACGGCATTGAAGCTGGCCGCTGCCAGGGTATTGAATAGCGCAGTTTTCAGCGCCTCACTCCCACTGCCGCCCTGCCCCAATGCTTTACTCAACAGCGTTGAAGTACCGCCTTGCAATGTCTGGTTCGCGGCAAACTGCCCTACACCAGTCCATGTGTTGAGCTGTGGCCCCGTTATTTGCTTAGTCGCCTGATCAGTATGAGTTCCGGTCCAGCCATCAAAATAAGCTGCGGTCAATCCAGCGGTCACACCGGAAATCGTATACCCCTTCAAAGCATCCGAAGAGGTGACATCCTTGAACACCGCCCCTAAGTTGCCACGATTATTAACGACACTAACCGTCGCATTGGTCGCAGCGCCTGCCGCTACGGCTCCCGCACCTGCCGCGACAGCGACGCCTGCTCCAGCACCTGCAGCCGCAGTCATTGCCAACGGCCCGACAAATGCGGCCATCAGAATTGCTATTACAATCTGCGAGCCCGCACCTAAACCGGAGTTACTGTATTTGAAGCTATCGTGGATCTCTTTGACTTGGCGCCAGTCCACGTCACCGCGCTTTTCAGCATCCTTGAGCCAAGCCAGATTCGGATCGGCTTTGACCATGGTATCGATGGTCTGACTAACGGTTTGCTGATCGATCTGCCTGACATCAATCTTCAATCCGTCGACAGCTTTGATAACGACCTGCCCTTGAGCGATCATTTCACTCTGGCGCAGCGTTTCGTCAGTGTTGCCTTTACCTTTGGCGCTGAACCAAGCGAGGTCACCCTTGCTCTTGGTATGGCTCTCGTCATGAAGGTCTTTGACGCCTTCAAAGACGATGGCCCCGCCACTGTTAAGAATGATGTCATTACCACTATCAAGCTTCGCGACCTGGTAACGCTGGTCACCTTCGCTGATCAACGTGAGGTTGCCGCCAGTCTTGATCTCGGTCCCAACGTTCGTGGTGCGGGTTACTTCGTCTCGCTGCTCTTTCTTCGCGCCCCAGCCACCGTTCTCCTTCATGTCATACAACGTATGAGTACTGTTCTGCGCCGCCAGCAAATTCAACTTATCCCCGCTATACAGATAAGCCTCATTCCCCGCACTGATCTTGCTCGCCACCAGCGTGGTGTCGCGCCCGGCCTGGCTCGTAAAGTCCCTGCCCGCCGTCAGCACACTGGCTAACTGCGTGGTCTGCTCATCCGCGGTCTTAATGCGTTTCTTGCCGTCTTTTTCCTTGCCTTCGACGTTGTGCACATCGCTGACAGACGCCACGTTGAAATCGCGCCCGGCCTGAATGTTCAGGTCCTTACCCGCGGTGGCGTTGCTGCCGATGATGTTGACGTCTTGCCCCGCCACCATGCTCAGGTTGCCGCCGGCCGTGACCGTGGCCGCTTGGTTTTTCACGTCGGTGGTGATGGTGGATTTGTGTCCGCCGTCGCTGAAGGCGTGGATCTCGCTGGTGTCGCTGACGGCGATCAGGTTGAGGTCGCGCCCGGCTTTCAGGTCGGCATCGCCGCCGGCGGTGAGTGCACCGTGGTTGGTGAGGTCGCGGCCAGCGTCGATGGCCAGGTTTTCGCGGGCGGTGATGGTGCTGACGCTGCTGTCGGTGAGGGTGCGCATGCCGGCGCCCTGGCGCACCTGGATGGCGGTGTTGTCGTTGGTAATGTCGCCCTTCAGGGTGGTGAGGCTGACCTGGGTGCCGCGTATCTCGCCAGCCATGGAATTGCGGATGCTGTCCTGGGCCAGCAGGCTGAGGTTGTTGCCGGCCTCGATCAGGCCGCCGGTGTAGAGGCTGCCGCTGCTGGCCACCGAGAGGTTGTTGCTGGCGCGCAGGGTGCCGACGTTGATCAGGTCGCCGCCGGTCATCAGGTTGAGGTCACGGCCCTGGATCAGGCTGTTGCCGCGCACGTTGCGGGAGTCGGCCTGGGCCAGGTAGAGCACCGGCACGAGCACGGTCTGGCCGTCGACCACGCGGTTTTCCATCCACACGATGTCGTGGGTCAGGGCGCCGACTTGCTGGTCAGTGAGGGACACGCCGACGCTCAGGCGCAAGGCGTCCTTGCTGGCCAGGGCGTTGTCCATCAGGTAGCGGAACTGGTCGTAGTCGCTGGTCAGGCCACCGGCGAGGAAGCGTTGCCCGGTTTGCGCCAGCACGGCATCGCGGATCAGCCGTGACTCGTATTGCCCGTCACCCAGGCGACGCCAGGCGTTGTCGGGGCTGTAGCCGAGCTTGCCGAGCATGTAGTCGGAGCTGAAGAAGCCCGCCACAGTGGTGAGGTTCGGGTTGGTCTCGATCAGGTAGTGGCTGGTGGGGTCGGCGTTTTTGATGAACAGGCCGTAGTCGCCCTTGGGCAACTGGAAGCCGGGCGCGGTGGTGGGGTCGACCGGGGTGAAGGACTCGCCGGTGTAGTCCACGGGTACGTAGCGGCCGTCGGGCGCGATGCTGGTCACCGGCAATACGCTGCTTGGCGCCTGGGCGGTGGCGTCGTTGACGTGCTTGCTCAGGTTGATGTTGATGCCGCCGACGGGGATGCCGGTCTGGTCGTCACCGAGGGTGCCGGTCAGTTGCTCCAGGGTGTTGGTGTGCAACGTGCCATTTTGCAGGGTGCGCGCAACGTTGAGGTTGACCGCGCCACCGGCCTGTATCGTCGCGGTGTAGCCCGGGCCGCCGTTGTCGGTCCAGGTGGTGACGTTGCTTTGTTCGGAGAAACGCCAGTCGCTCGACCGGGCCTTGAGCACCTCAAAGCGTGCTTCATCGAAATTACCCGCTGCCACTGCTGCGTTGAAGGCGGGTACGTCGATGTATTCCATCCGGTCCCACTCATCGGTGTCGATGCGCTGCGGGGTGCCGATGACGATGGTGTTCTGCCCGGTGCGAGTCGCGGCGCCCTGGTTGAGCAGGTCGTTGGCGGTGATGCTCAGGTTGCCATTGGCCGCCAGCAGGCTATAGCGGTTCTGGACGTTGTCGCCCTGGATCAGCAGGTCTTTGCCCGCCACCAGGCGTGCAGAGGCCGAGTCCTTGATCGCGGATTCAAGGTAGGTCTGGTTGATGGTGATTTGACCGCGCTTGAACGAGTCGTGCCCGCCGCAGTGCTGGCCGCACTGCCAATTGAGGCTGCCGGTGGTGACGGTCTGGCCCAACTCGAATTCAGCCTTGGCGTTTTCCACATTCCGCGCACTGATGCCGATATTGCCTTCGCTTTCAACCGTACCGGAAAGGTTGCTGAAGCCCGCCGCCATGCCGCCATCGAGCGCCGCGAAACTCAGGTTGCCCTTGCTGTAGACGTCGCCGTACAGGTTGCTGAAGCTGTTCCCGCGCAGGGTCAGATCACCGCCGCTGAACAGCAGCGTGTCTGCGCTATTGCTGATGCCATTGCTGGCGTTGAGGTTGACGTTGCCTTGTGAACCGAGGGTGCCGCGGTTGTTGATCTGTGCGGCGGCAATGTCGAGTTGCTGGCGTGCGGTGAGGTAGCCGAGGTTATCCAGCGTACCGCCCAGGGTGATGCGGGTGGTGGTGCCGCCGGCCAAACGCCCGCCGTTCTGGCTGAGGTTGTTGGCGACCACGCTCAGTTTTTGCTGGGCCGAAAGGCGGCCACTGTTGGTCATGTCGCCGGTCAGGTTGACACTCAGGTCACCGTCGCTGAGCAACTCGCCCGCGTTATCCAGGCTGGCGATATCCAGGGTCAGACCCTTGGCGCTGGCCAGGCGGTCGCCGGCCTTGAGGCTCAGGCCCTGGGTGCTGGTGTAGTGCAAGGCTTCATTGAGTTGCACACGGCCGAGGCCATCGACCCGGCCGAACGACCAGTCGGCGGTGCCCAGGCCATTGATGCTGCCCTGGCTGCCGCTGAGGCTGCTGGTATTGAGGCTGAACACGCCGGTGCCAGCGTGCTGCAGTTGCCCGGCCTGGTTATTCAGATGCCCGGCGCTGAGGCTGAAGGCCTGGCTGCCGAATTCAAGAATGCCGTTCTGGTTATTCAGTTGGTCGGTGACCGTCAGCGTGCTGCTGGCGCCTTCCATCGCCCGCAGTTGGCCGCCCGCGCTGTTGTCGAGGTTGCCGCCATTGAAGGTCAGGCCCTGGTTGGACTCAATCAGGCCGCCTTGGTTGGTCAGTTGGGTACGCGAGGTCAGGCTGAGCTGATTGCCGCTGATCTGGCCGTTGGCGCTGTTGTCCAGGGTGGCGCCGGAGACGGTGACGTGCTCCTTGCCGAACAGTTTGCCGCCCCGGTTGGTCAAGGCCTCGACCGTCAGTTGCAGGTCGCTCTTCAAGGCGGTCAACGCGCCAGCCTTGGTACCGTCTTGGCTGTTGTCGACGCTGTCGGCTGTCACCGTCAAGCTGTCGCCTTGCACGGTGCCGCCCTGGTTGTTCAAGGTGCCCAGCGTCAGGTCGACCGCCGCACCACCGCTGAGGATCATGCCCTGGCGATTGCTCAGGTCCTGGCCGCGGTAGCTCACGCCCTGATTGCCGGCCAGGAGTTGGCCCTGGTCGTTGTCGAGGGTTTGCGCCGCGATATCCAGGCGCTTGCCCCGCAAGGTGCCGCCCTGGTTGTCGAGGGTGGTCAAGGCCTTGACCAGCACACTGCGTTCGGCGGCGTCGATCACGCCGTTGGTGTTGGTCAGCAGGTTGCTGGTGTTGAGGGTGATGTCGCCGTCATTGCTGACCAGCGCGCCCTTGCTGCTGTTGTCGAGGTCTTGCGCGGTGACAGTGAGGGCCTTGCCCAGCAGGATCCCGGCGCTGTTGCCCAGGCGCTTGCCGGTCAGCAGCAGGTCACCCTCACTTTGAATACGGCCCTGGGTGTTGAGCAATTGGTCGCCCAGCACCACGCTCACACCCGGCACACCACCGGCCAGCAACCCGGCACTGCGGTTGTCGAGGCTGCCGGCGCGGACGTCCAGTTGGTCACCGACGATACGCCCGGCGCGGTTGTCGATCTGCCCGCTTCGCGCATCCAGCAGCAACTGCTTGCCGATGATGGCGCCGCCCTGGTTATCCAGGCTCGCGGCGTGCAGTTCGATGTCGCCCTGGGCGGCCTGCAAGTGACCTTTGGCGTTGTTCAACTGTTGGGCGACGGTCAAGGTCAACTTGCCGGCATCCGCGCTGAGTACACCTGCGTCGTTGTTGCTGAGGCTGCCGAGGGTAGCGGTGAGTTGCCCACCCACCAGCTTGCCGTCCTGGTTGGCGACGTCACCGGCGCGCAGGTTCAAGTCAGTGCCAGCCTGGGCATGACCCTGGCTGTTGTTGAAGGTGTTGGTGACGGTGAGGTTGAGCGCGCCTTTCTCGGCACTGATCAAGCCCTTGGCACTGTTGTCGAGGCGGGCGGCGTTGACCGTCACGGCGTCGGCAACCAGGAAACCGTTCTGGTTGTTGATCGTGTCCGCTGTCACACCGAGGTTGCCCGCGACAATCTGCCCGCCGGTGTTATTCAGCGTGCCGCTGTTGAGCGTCAAGCTGCCGCCCGCGACCTGGATATGGCCCTGGCGGTTATCCAGCGAATCGGTTTGCAGCGTTGCCGCCTGATCGGCACCGAAGCGAATCAGCCCGCCGAGATTGACGATGGCCGGCGCGTTGATCGCCAGCGCTTGCTCGCCATACACCCGCGCGGTGGCGCCCTGGCTGGTCAGTCTGGCACTGTTCAGCGTGACGGTTTTACCCTGGATCACTGCGCCCTGGTTGTTCAGTTCCCGGGTGGCCGTGGCGCTCAGCGAGCGGCTGGCCAGGACGTTGCCGCTGGTGTTCAGGGTTTGCGTATTCACCACCACATCGCCGGTGGCATTGCGGCTGTTATCGGCCTGCACGCCTGCTTCGATGATGCCCGGGTTGGTGACGGTGGTGGCGTTGAGTTCGATGCGTTGGCCAGCGGCCAGGCTCTTTTGGTTGACCAGTTCTTCAGCACTGCTCACCTGCACATTGCCGGCGGCGTAGATCTTGTCGGTCAGGTTCACGTTCTGCGCGGTGACCTTGAGGTTACCGGTGGTCGCCGTCTGCGCCATGCTCAGGCGCCCGTTGGCATCCAGCTGGATGTCGCCGCCACTGGCGGCCAGCGTACCGTCGAGTTTCACCCCTACGCCGGCCTCGGTGCCCACCAGTTTGATCGCACCGGCGTACATGCCGCCCAATGCCGAGGAATCGATGGCCAGCTCGGGCTTTGCGCTGCCGTCATCGGCGCGCGCGGTGGCTTTCAGGCTTTTGGCATCGACGTCGTTACGCCCGGCAATGACGGTCAATTCTCGTGCGTTGATCTGCGCATTGATCTTGGCCGAGCGGGTGATGATTTCGAAGCGGTCGACGTTGCTGGCATTCAAGCCTTCGCCGTCGATGGTCACGGCGCCGCCGTCAACCTGGTAGCGCTGCAACTGGCCGCTGGCGTCGAGCACCGGTTTGCCGGTGGTGAGGGTCACGTTGGGGGTGTTGATGAAGCCGCAGCCGCTGCATGTAACGCCGTACGGGTTGGCGACGATGACCTTGGCCGACTGGCCCGCCACTTCGGTGTAGCCGCGCAGTTGGCTGGGGCTGCCGCCGTTGACTTCGTTGAGGATGACGCTGGCCGCGCCGCCCTTGAGGTTGGGGTTGCCGACGATGTAGCCACCCAGCTGGGTGTTCGTCATGGGGCCGTTGGCGTTGTTGAGGATCACGCCGTTGGGGCCGACGTTGTAGTCCTTGAATTGGTTATGGGACAAGCCACTGCCATTGGGGGTGGCGATGTTCACCACCGGTACGCCATTGCCGGCCTGGCCGACGGTGGTGCCCGGCGCACTGACCACAATGCCTCCGGCCTGGGCCAGCAGCGGCTGCCAGAACAGCGCGTTGGCCAGGATCAGCACCAAACCGCGCTTGGGCAGGCCGAAGAACGAGTCTCGCGGTTTCAGCGCAGCAGAAGGTTGGCGGGCCAGGAAGGCAAAGTGGCGAACATCCATTGTCATATTCTCGATGTAACGGGGCGTTGAATTACAGGAAGAAATCCATGCGGAAGTAGATCGGCGCTTCGCGCTCGCTCATCACTGCCGGGCGTTCCAGGGAATGGGCAAAGGTCACGCTGGTGCTGACGTATTTGCCACGGGCGAACAGCTCCAACGAGTTGCTCGAGACCCGGCCATGCACTTCACCGTTATAGCGGTCGTTGCTGATCACACCCTGGTCGTAGCCGACGCTGGCGCCGTATTCGGCAAAGGCCGGGCGCATCCAGTCCCAGGTCACCGGGCGCGCCCAGCGCACGTCGTTGCGCCAGTAGCCGCCGCTGTCGCCGGTGAGCTGCTGGTCTTTGAAACCGCGCACCGAGGCCGAGCCGCCGAGGCTCATGCGCTGGGGGCTGAACAGAATGTCTTCACTGCGTTGGCCGGTGGCCAGGCTGGAGAAACTGAACGACTCACCCCATAGCGTGAACGGCTGCAGGTAGCTGACGGTGGCGGTGTATTTGCGGTAGCGCGCGTTGGGCAGGCGATTGCCGTACTGATCGCGCTCGTTTTCAGCTTGGGCATCGAAGGCGCCGATACCGTTCTGCATGCCCAGGTCGAGGTTGACGAAGGCATTGCCGATGCGGCGGCCGTGGTTGATGCCCAGTTGCAGTTCACTGAGGCGGTTGCTGCTGGGCTCGGTGCGCACGTCGAGGATGTAGTTGTTGGTGCGCAGGTGCGACAGGCCGACGTTCACCGAGGTCTTGCTCACGTCGTCACGATGGATCACCCGCTCGGCGCGCAGTTGGTGGTTTTCGTTGTCGCCGTTCTGCTTGAATTTAAAGTCGTTGGTTACGCCAAAGGTGCGGTAATCACTCTCGCTGTAGGTGTAGCTGAAGTTCCACCAGCCCCACGGCACGTTGTAATACAGCATGCTGTTTTTCGAGGTTTTCTGGTGGTCGCTGACGCCATCGTGGCCGCCGCGCAACACCAACTGGTCGGCCAGGCCCAGGGGGCTGTCCCACTCAAGGCCGGCGCCCCACTGCTGTTCGCCGGTACTTTTCTGCCCGTCGTTATTGCGCGACAGGCTGGCGCGCCAGGGCTTTTGCGGGACGTTCTTGACCTGCACTTCACTGCCGCCCACCTGGCTGCCGGGGGTCAGTTCCATTTGCGCCTGCTTGGACGGCAAGCGATTCAACTGGTCCACCAACTGCTCGATTTCCCGCAGGTTGAGCTGCTCGCCGACCTTGCCGGGGAAGGCCATGGCCAGCTCGCGCGGGGACAGGTTGCTGCCGTCGGCGCCCTTCAAGCCTTCGAGCTTGCCTTCCACCACCAACACCTGGAGGTGGCCGGTGGAAAGGTCCTGCTGCGGCAAGTAAGCACGGCTGGTAACCATGCCTTTGTCGATGTAGTAGTCGGTGATCGACTTGAGCACTTGGTTGAGCTGGGAGACGCCCAGGCACTGGCCGATATACGGCTTGAGCAGGCGCTCGCGGTCCGGTGCAGGCAGGCTGTCGGCACCCTTGAGTTCGATGTCTTTGATCGGGAAGCAACGGGTGTCGGCCGGGGTGGCAGGCGCTTGGGGCTTGGCTTCTTTGCCGGGCAGTTCCTTGAGGTCTTCAAGGCGCCGGCGCTGTTCTTCCAGCAGACGGTTTTGCCGGTCGCGGATCAGGTCCTGGTCGCCAGGCGTAGGCGCCGCCACCGCACTATTGAGTGCGAAGCAAGTCAGCAGGCAAACGCCCAGCAGCAGCCGAGTCCGTGGCAATAATAAAGACATGTTCGATCCGTCGAAAAAGCGGGGGCCGGCAAACTAACATCGAACTTCCGGTGGGCCAAGATTCTGGCTTAGTGGGAAGCTATGTTTAACAGGCATATAAGTTGCTGATTATTAACAATAAATAAATCATGCAACGTTTAATTGCTTGCAATTGGAATTTTTATTCCGACAAGCGGTAACAGTTTTGATACACCTCCAATGATGGCGCTTACAATTGCCATTACTTGGCCATCAATGCGGTATCAAGACTGGTTAGTAGCCAAAAGATGAGAAAAGTTCGCGGTTATTTTGTGAATTGGATCCCATTTTTCGATATCCCGGTTAACCAACCTCCTTGGTCCGCTCCTGCCCCGCCACCAACTTCAACCCTGGCCGCTCCACATGCCGGGACACATGGGCTGTCACTTCCTGCACGCCCCCTTCGTGGTCGTTATGAATCACCAGCACACCCGGGCGGCGCAGTTGCTCCAGGTCACCTTCCCCCAGGCTGAAGCTGTCGCTCAAATGCTGGTCGCTCAAGGCCTTGGCCGCCGAGCGCCGCTGGGCAAAGTGCTTGCCACGTCGCTGCTGGTAGCGTGCCCAACTGATCAGCACCACCGCGTTGAACACGGCAATCCACAGGTAGATCTGCAAGGTATCCAGCGCCGCGAAAATCGGCGCATCGATCCGCGGGCCGCCGTGGCTGTCAAGCATCGGCACCAGCCCGCGCACCAGCAGGATAATCAGCCCGGCCCAGGCCAGCAGGGTCAGGAATACGTCGATGGCCCACATCACCGGGCGCTGTTGGGTTCGGATCAGATTCATGGCTGCACATCCGTAGTGGGGGCTTTGATTCCGCGATCCGGGCTGACCCAGCGCGCGCGTTTCTGGTGTTGGCGGAACAGCACTTTGGGGAAGCTGACCAGGGTGGTGAATAGGCTCACCAACCAGAACACCAGCGGGTACCAGACGGTCCAGAACAGGGTTTTCCACAGGCCCTTTTCATAGCGCCGGTCGATCATGATGCTCACCGCGAACTGCACCAGGCACACCACCGCCAGCAGCAGGCCGGTGAAGGCCGGCGGCATCAGCGAGTCGACGGCGATGGCGGCGGGCAGCGTCACCACCTTGCCCACGGCCCAGAAAATCACCGAGAGCAAAAAGGTGAAGGCCCAACCGGTGGACAGGCAGTACTCGAACAGCAGCGGCCACAGGTAGCGATGGCGCCATTGCCAGATGCCACGAATATTTTTGAACAGCACTTCAGCGCCGCCCTGGGCCCAGCGCAGGCGTTGCTTCCACAGGCCGCCGAGGGTTTCCGGCATCAGGATCCAGCACAGCGCGCGAGGCTCGTAGAAGATGCTCCAGTGGTCCAGTTGCAGCTTCCAGCTCACGTCGATGTCTTCGGTGATCATGTCGGTGCTCCAGTAGTCGACCCGGTCCAGGGCCGCCCGCCGAAACGCCACCACCACGCCGGAGACGGTGAAGATCCGCCCGAAGACCCGCTGGGTGCGCTTGATCAAGCCGATGATCGAAGAGAACTCGCCCACCTGCACCCGGCCGATCAAGGTGGAGCGCGTGCGAATCCGCGGGTTGCCGGTGACCGCCCCCAGGCGCGGGTTGTCGAGCATCGGCGCCACCAGGTACGCCGCGGTGTTCGGCGAGAGCAACGCATCGCCGTCGATGCACACCAGGTATTCGCTGCGCGCCGCCACTGCGCCCATGCGCAGGGCCACGGCCTTGCCCTGGTTTTGCGCCAGGTGCAGCACCCGCAGGCGCGGCTCTTTCAGGGCCAACGCATCGAGCACGGCGGCGGTGTTGTCGCTGGAGCCATCGTTGATCGCGATCACTTCGATGTTGCGGTATTGCTGGGCCAACGCGGCGCCGATGGTCTCGGCGGCGTTGTCGCCTTCGTTGTAGCAAGGGATCAGGATCGAGATCAGCGGCTCACCGGCGAGTACCGGCGCCGGGGTGTCATCCGCCCACGGCCAGTGGCGCTCCCAGTGCAGCCAGAAGTACAGGCCGCCGGCGATCCACAAGCCGGACATGAACAGTGGATAGAAGAAGACGAAGTCCATCAGGAACTGCCCGGTGACCAGAAAGATCAGGCCCAGGGGCACACCCAATACCAGCGACAACACGATAAGCGCGAGGATTCTGTCGAACATGAGTCAAGGATTCCACTGGTTGGAAAGGGCCGGACGCACGGTTTTCAGATCCGGCGAATTCTCCAGGAAGTTGTCGGGGTAGTAGCCAAAACTGGTCACGCCCTGACGCTTGAGCACGCCCATCCACTCGGCCATTTGTGCACCGTCCAGATCGGGGGCGGCCGAGGTGCGCCAGTCCTTGGCTTGCAACTCGAAGACTGTGCGTTGCAGCGCGCCGGGGCGGGCCTTGACGGTGGCCACGAGCTTTTCCAGCCAGGCGTTGGAGCCTTTGAGGTCCTGGCCTTCCATCAGCGGCATGGCCATCGGCGCAGTCCAGTCGTAGCTGGTGAGGAAGTCGTCGAGGTTCTGCGCGAACCAGGCTTCGCTGCCCGGGTTGAGCATCGGTTCGGCGAAGATATTGCGTGCGGTCTGCACCTGCGGGCCGCGCAGCTTGCGGACCTTGGCCGTCAGCTCATGGGTGAAGTCGATCAGGTAGCGGCTCTTGAAACGCGTCCAGCGCTGCATCACCGCAGGGTCGGCGCGCAGGGCTTCGATGGTGTCCGGCAGGCCATTGGCGGCGTAGGCCTTGAGCGCCAGCGGGCTGGCGTCTTCGAAGTCCGACAGCACCGCGTCGTCGTGGAACAGCACGCCGTCGATGGCACTGGTGCGCGCCAGGTCTTCGTAGATCTCACCGATGACCTGCCGCACTTTCGGATCGAACGGCGACAGGCGCTGGTACTGGTCCGGGTCGATGGCGACCTTGCCGGTTTGCGGGTCCCAACGGGTGACGCGGGGCAGCTTCGAATCGAGGGCGAAACTGAGCACCGGCATCCAGGCAAATACGTTCACGTGGGCCCGGGTGCGCAGTTGCCAGGTGACGCGGTTGAACAGGTCGGCGCGCACCGGCAAATGGCGGTTGGGGAAGTACAGCGAACGCACCAGGCCATCGCCCTTGGGGTCGGCGAAAGCCTGCAGGAACACGGCGCTGGCGCCCATGTCGACCACGCGCTGGATCAGTTTGTCGAGGTTGCGCACCTGCTGTTCCGGGTCCGGGTCGTAGACGTTGTCCAGGTCCACATGCAGCACCCGCAGCGGGGCTTCAGTCTGGGTCGCGACGATGGCGTTGGCGTAGTGTTCGCCGTCCGGGTCGGAGGCCACCAGGAAGCGCGGGCTGCTCATCAGGTTGCCGAGGCTGTCGAGACCGTCTTCCAGGGTCAGGGCCATCTGGTAACCCTGCTCGCCCACCACCGCCAGCGAGGTGCCATCGGCAGCGCCGTAAGGCCACACCCACACGCGCGGCGCCTTGCCGGTGACGGCGCGGATCTTGTTGGAGATCGCCGTCACGTCGGTGCGCATCCGCGCCTGGAACTGGGCTTCGGTTTCGTAGCGATGGGTCGCCGGGTCAAAGCGTCGGGTGGTGGCGGCCGGTTGCAGGTTGCCTTGTGGGTTGGCCAGCACGCCCTTGTGATTGGCGTCGGTGTGCGCGGCGATTTCCACCAGGCCGGACTGGGCGATTTCGCGCACCTGCTGCCAGGTCAGGAAGTCCGAACGCGGGCGTGGTGTACCGGCGAAATCCACCGGCTGGTTCAGCGGCGTATCCACCCACGAACCCACCGGCGCCAGCAGCGCGTGCCAGTTGTAGCTGCGCAGGATCGGCATCACACGGGTGTAGAAGCTCGCGTAGCCGTCATCGAAACTGAGCATGATCGCCTTCGCCGGCAACTCCGGGCCGCCGTTGCGGGCCGCCAAAATCTGGTCGACGGTGACGGGCTGGTAGCCGTTTTCCCGCAGCCACGCCAACTGCTCGATCAAACGTTCGGTGCGCACGGCCACGACGGCCTGATCGGGGTCGCGGTCCTCGATGTCGTGGTAGGCGATACCGAGGAAATGGTTCTTCGGCCACGCCGCTTCGCTGGCAGGCTTGAGCCGCTCGGCGGGTGGAGTGAAAGGTGCGGGTTGCTGGGCGCAAGCGCTGCTCAGCATTAACCCCAGGGCCAACAGGCAACGGGACAAGACAGGCATGATCGGACTCTTCTAGAAGCGGTAGGTGAGGTCGACGATCAGGCGCAGGTCGCTTTCGCGCTCACCGTCATAAGGTCGGCTGATCCAGCTGAGGTTGGCGCCGGTTTCGAGCACGTCGTTCCAGCGAAACCGCTGGCCGTAGCCCACCAGTGCAACGCCGCCGGTACCGTAGTCGCGCTGGCTGTAGGTGCCCGCCCCCACCTGGAACTGCTGGCTCCACTGGGTTTCGTAGCGGTGGTAGAGCACGTGGTTGACGGTGGCCGTGGGCAGCACGCTGAAGTCCGAGCGCGGGTTGAAGTACGGCGTGTCCTCCTTGGTGTTGTGGCTGGTGCCGACTTCCAGGCCCAGGTCGACTTGCACCCCCGGCGAGCTGTACACGCCCTGGCGACCGGTGAGCAGCGCTTCAAGGCGGTTGTTGCCGTCGCTGAAGTGGGACGGGCTCAGGGCCAGTTTCCATTCGCGGCTTTCGTTGGCGCGCCAGCGGATAAACCCGCTGCCGCCGTTGGCAGTAATGTCGGCATTCAGTGCCCGCAGCGGGGTGCTCGCGGAGAGGTAATCGAGACTGCCGCCGTACTGCCATTGGTCATTGATGTCGCGGGCAATCGCGATGCGTGCGCCCTGCTTGTCGCCAAAGCCGTAGGAGTGGTTGGAGACCTCGGCTTCGAGGGTCATGTCGCGGGTGCGCCGCTCTACACCGAGGCGCTGCCAACGGTGTTGGCCGGTGCCCTCTTCGAAATCGGCGGTGGCGTAGCCGGCCCCGCCAAACACGCGCCAGTCTTCATCGATGGGCGGGCTGTAGAGCAAGGTTTCGATGCCGAAATCGCGGCTGCCGGACACCGCGCCCGCGCCGTCATCGCCGCCGCCGTTGCTTTTGCCGGTGTAGGCCTCGACGCGCAATTCGGCCATGTCGTGCACATCCCGCAGGCGGCTGAGGCGCTGTACCTGGCGGTTGTCCGGGGCGCGGTCGACCACGTCATCGGTGAGTGCATCGAGTTGGCGCCACTCCTGCAGATCGAGGGCAGTGTGGCCTTGGGAAACCTCCAGGCCGATGTCGCGCGGGGCCTGGGCTTCGGTTTCCTTGAGGGTGTTTTCGGCGCGCCGTGGCCAGTCGCGGGCACGGTACATATCGGCCTGGGCCAGGCGCAGGCCGATATTGCCGGGGGCCTGTTGCACCAGGGCTTCCAGGCCTTTTTCGCTGGCGGGCAGGTCGGCGCCATAGGTGCCGGCCTGGGCGGCCAATTGTTGGGCGTCCATCCAGGCGTCGTTGGGGTTGCCGATGGGCAAGCCCTTGAGCTCGACTCGGGGTTTCTGGGTGCTCGCCAGGTTGTCGGCGACTTCGCGGGCTTCCACCACTTGATCGTTTTCGAGCAGGGCGTAGAACAGCGCGGTGCTGTCTTCGACGTGATCGCCGGCGTCCGCATCGCTTGCCGCCAGGGCCTGGCGATACAGCGGCGCGGCCTTTTCCGGCTGGCGCTGGTCGAGGTAGGCGGCAGCGACCCAGCGCAGGGCGTAGGTCGGCAGTTGCACGCCTTCGCCCTTCAAGACTTGGTAATCGCGGATCACCTCGGCGGTGCGCGCCCGGGCTTTCAGCGCGCCCAGACGGTCGATGCGCCAGCGCACCACGTCATCATGGGCGTTGGCATCCGGTGTCCAGGTGGTGAGCAGTTGGTCGTAATCCTTGAGGGCACGGTCGGCGATGACGTAGCGCTCTTTTTCACTGCGGGTCGCGAACTCGGCCATGCGCACGCGCTCGGCGGCCAGGTCGCCTTCGAGGCGGCGTTGGGTGACCGGGTCCAACAGGCCAGGGCGCCGGGCAGCGAGGCGCAGGGCCGGTTCCGGCAGGCGCGCACGTTGCAGGGCGACGATGTATTCGCGGGCGACTTCAGGTTTGTTGCCGGCACGCATGAACGCCTGGTCGAATTCGAACAGCGCGTCATAGGTAGAACCGGCACGGGTCAGTGCGTAACCCAGGGCCATGCGGCGGTCGGCGTCGTCGGGCTTGGCGGCCACCAGGGCGCGGGTGCGCTGCACCGCTTCAGCGGTCTGGCCGGCGTCCGCCTGGGTCAGGGCCAGGCCGAGTTGCAAGTCCGGATTATTCGGCTCGCGCAGCAACGCCTGGCGATACACGGCAATCGCCGGTTCCCAACGCTGCTGGTTGCGATAGGTGCGGGCGACGGTGGCCAGCGCCTGGGTGGTGAGGGTGCGTGAGCGGCCCTGGGCCTCGTAGACCGTCAGCACCTCGGCGTCCTGGCGCGCCCAGCTGGCAATCAACAGGTGATCGCTGACCTGCCCCGGCGTCTGGCGCTCGGCGGGCATTTGGCGCAACAGGTTGAGGGCCGGACCATAGTTGCCACTGCGGGCCTGGTTGATCAGCGAATCATAGGCCGCATCGGCCGATGCCACGACGGGCCAGAGCAGTTGGCTGCACAGGGCCAGGCGGATAAACGGATGAATATTACGCGACATGTCGTCAGCTTCCTCACCAGGGAAAGCTGTAGCGATAAGTTCACCTGCACGACACTCCAGGCGGCCGGCATCTGATGACGCGGCCAAGCTTTCCCGGGGCGCAATATCCTTGAGGGGGGTACAAAAAAGGCCAATTCAGAACAATTGTTCAGAATTGGCCTACATCACTTTGAGCCGAATCTTATTGAGCGCCGCTGACCGCGCCGAACTTGCCCAGCACAAAACCAATGAATTGCTCGACGGTCATTTTCTGGCCGTTGAAGGTCACTTCATTGTTGGCGTAGTGCAGCTTGGACACGATATCGGTACCCACCAGGGTCGCCAGTTGAGTACCCACGGCCATGCCGCTGATCATCTCGCTGGCCATCTGGGATTGCTGCTCGATGGCTTTCGGGTCGGTCACACCACCGATCTGCGCCTGCAGGCCGGCAACGTCCTGGATCATCGGCTTGGACAGGGTCAGGTTGGCGTCCAGCAGCGCAACGATTTGCTTGCCCAGTTCAACCGGCGGCAGGTCCATGCTCGACGGCTTGGCGAAGTCCGCCACCAGGTTGAAGCGGCTCTCGCCATTGGTGGTTTTCAGCGACAGGTTTTCTACCGCCACTTGCGGCTTGGCAGCCAGCAGTTGGTCGACGTTGGCCTGGGCCAGGGTCTGCTCGGCTTCGGTCAGTCGCAACTCAGGCACGGGCTGGCCAGCAGCGGCAGCGGCCTGGGCCGGCTGTACTTTTTCCTGGTAGAGCTTGGTCAGTACCAGCATCGACGGGATGTCGACGTTCTTCATGCTGACGGCCATGGCCGCCGAACCCACGGGCTTGCCCTGGTAACCGATCTCGTCGATCTTGTAGTCGACGCGGCCGGCCAGGTTGTTGTCCTTGGTTTCGCTGCTGTCTTTCTGCTCAAAGTTCTTGAGAGTCAGCACTGCTTGCTGCGGGCCGAAGGTGACCTTGGTGTTGGTCAGCTCGACGGTGTTTTGCCCGGTGTAGAAACCGAAGGTGGTTTTTTCCAGGTTGCTGGCGATGGTCAGGCCGCTCAGCTCCGCATCCAGCTTGGCGTTGTTGGCATCGACAACCGAGACCTTGAGGCTGTCCATGTAGCCGCTGGCCTTGACCTTCTTGCCTTCGGCGGTGGAGTCGAAGTCGAGGTTGGCGCCGGAGAAGCTCACGGCCGACTTGTCGTCCTTGAGTTCCAGGGGCAGCAGTTCAACGTTGCCGGTCACCGAGCGGTCATAACCGATGTTGGCCACGCCTTTAAGGGGCGACACGTCCTTGCTGGCAGCGAACCATTTTTCGGTGGTGGGGTTTTTCTCGAGTTCGTAGTGACTGGTGGCCATGACCGGCAGCCACTTCAGCGACACCAGGCGCGAGAACGGCAGCGGGCCGTGTTCGATATGGTCGACGAACAGCAGTTCGGTGTCCTGATGATTTTCGCCGAACACCGCGCCCTGGGCCTTGAGGCGATAGTGGGCGGTGCTGCTGAACAGCTGGCGGTCGAGGGAGACCAGTTCGAGGGTCACGGTGCCGTCGACACCGGCCATGGAGGTCTGCAGTTCCTTGTTGGCGTCCTGGATGGCGGTTTGCAGCACCGGCTCCAGTTGCTTGCCGGTGTACCAGGCACCGCCTGCGCTGATTGCACCAATGGCGACGACGATACCCAAGAGAACGACTGCTGGCTTATTCATGTAGTGACCTGATCAAATCCTGTGAAGTGGGCTGTCTTCCCTGAACCCCGAAGGGTGTCGGCTCAAGCCCGCCGAAATCCGGGGAAGATTAGCATTGGCTGGCGTATGCAGCCCAATTTTTCAATAGGCGCAGACTTCAGCGCTGAACGGTAAAGTGCCTTCGCGAGCAAGCCCGCTCCCACATTCGACTGCATTCCAAAGATGGAACTCGATCGAATGTGGGAGCGGGCTTGCTCGCGAAGGCGTCAGTACAGACACCACAGATTTCAGGAATACTCGGTTTCGATCTCATCGAGTTGATGGTCGAAGCTTTTCAGGCGCGCCGTCCACGTATACACCAGCACCTCAAACTCACGGTGAATCACCGCATTGCCCGGCGTATCCGACTTGGGATCATAAAAATCCAGCTGGTAACGCTCTCGCGCCATCGCAGTGGCCACGTCGGATAATTCCCGGGCGTTATTCAGCCAATGCCGTCCGTCGGCGACTTGCCGATCAAGCATCACGCATTGTTTTTTCAGGGCTTCGAGGCTTTTTTCCAGCGGGGTGCCGGTCAGTTCACCCATGACTTCCTGGAAGGTGCGCCCCGGTTGCCAGTAGCTGCCCCAGAAGTAGCGGTCGAACACTGTCTCGACCCGACGCAGGGCAACCTTGGTGTCCCAGATCGCCACGCGGGTCTTGCCTTGTTCGAGCAGTCTTCGCTTGATTCGCTGGCCCTGGTAGGAGGCCCAGGCCACCACGCCGATGGACAGCACCGCGATCAGCGCGCTGGCGCTGTCGAGGAACACCATGGCCTTGTCGATTTGATGGGCCAGCATGATGCCGTAGAAGTAAGTCGCCGATAGCAACACCAGTGCGAAGAACACGCACCAGAAAGCGGGAGCATAAGGGTTTTTCATTATTGGAATCCCCATGAGCAAACGCGAGCAGTGACCAGCGGACCATCACGTAAGTCCGCCTGTCAAAGCATAGCAATCAGCTCAGGGTTTGCTGGCTTGTGTGGCTTGCGTTCGTCCACTTTCCCAGCCGCCGCCCAGGGCCAGGAACAAATCGATCTGGCTCATGGCAACCTGGGTGTTCGCCGCGGCCAGTTGCGCCCGCACGTCGGTGTAGGTGCGGGTGGCTTGCAGGTCGGCCAGGAACGACGCGCGGCCGGCCTGGAAGAACCGGTGCGTCTGCTCCGCCGCCTCTTTGGCCGACGCGCCGGCATCCGCCAGGGCATCGCGGCGTTGCAGTTGCGCGGTGTATTGCGCGAGGCCCGTCTGAGTTTCACGGATAGCGTTGAGCACCACCCCGTCGAAGTGCGCCAGGGCGCCCTGGGTCGCGGCTTCGGCTTCGTGGATGCGGGCGCGGGCGCCGTTGGTCGGCAGCGTCCAGCTGATCAGCGGGCCAAAGCCCCAACGGTTGGTGGCCGGCGTGCCGAGGTCATCCAGGATGCCGACGGTGCCCACGGTGGCGCCGATACTGATGTCCGGGTACAGCGCGCCGGTGGCCACACCGATGCGCGCGGTGGCCGCCGCCAGTTGGCGTTCGGCCTGGCGCACGTCAGGGCGACGCTTGAGCAGCGTGGCGCCATCGCCCACCGGCAGCAGTTGCGCGATGTGCGGCAGCTCGGCGCATTGGGCAGTGCCGGCCGGCAGCTGATCCAGCGGCCTGGCCAGCAACATCGACAGGCGGAACAGCCCGGCCTGGCGCAGTGCTTCATAGCGCGGCATTTCGGCGCGCAAGGATTTGTATTGGGTTTGCGAACGGGTGACCTGGGTTTCATCACCGCGCCCGGCATCCCGCAGGCGCTGGGTCAGGTGCGTGCTCTGGGCTTGCAGGTCGAGGGACTCGTTGGCGATCGCCAGCTCTTCGTTGGCCGCACACACTTGGGTGTAGGAGCGCACTACGTCCGCCACCAGCGTGATACGGGCGATATCGGACGCCGCCTGGGCCGCATCGGCAGTGGCCTGGGAGCTTTCAATGCCGCGCTGCAAGGTGCCGAACAAATCGAATTGATAGGAGGTGCTGATACTGGCGCTGCCGATATTCGCCACCGGGACTTTTTCCGTCAGCAAATAGGCCTCACCCGATTCTTGCAGGCGCTGGGCTTCGGCCTTGGCGCCGGCACTCCAGCCGCCGGCCGATTCGGCTTGCTGCACCTGATAGCGCGAGCGCTGCAAGTTGGCCGCAGCCACCCGCAGGTCGGTGTTGGAGGCCATGGCCTGCTCCACCAGCTTATCCAGGCGCGGGTCCTGGTAGAGCTTCCACCAGTCCGCCGGTACCGGCGCCGACACCACATTGCTGCCCTCCCCGGCCAACTGGCCCTGAAGGTCACCGCGGTTCACGGCCGCCTTGTCCGGCAGTTTGTAATCGGGCCCCACCACTTGGCAGGCCGCCAGCAACAACCCCAGCCCGGCGGTTGCTAAAAGCCGTTTCATGGCTGGTTCTCCGACTTGGGTTGGTCGTCGATGATCGACACGGTGGCGGTGCGCCCGGCAATCATGCGGAAGTCTGCCGGCACATCGTCAAACGCAATGCGCACCGGAATCCGCTGGGCCAGGCGCACCCAGCTGAACGCCGGGTTGACGTTGGGCAGCAGGTTGGAGCCGCTGGTGCGGTCACGGTCTTCGATACCGGCGACGATGCTCTGCACATGCCCGCGCAGGCGAGCGTTGTCGCCGATCACGCGGATGTCGACGCTCTGGCCGACGTGAATGCCGTCGAGCTTGGTCTCTTCAAAGTAGCCGTCGATGTGGAAGGAGTTGCTGTCCACCACCGACAACACCGGACGCCCGGCGGTCACGAACTCCTGGTTACGCGGCGCACGGTCGTTGATGTAGCCGTCCACGGGGCTGCGGATCACCGAGCGGTCCAGGTTGAGTTGCGCGGCATCCACCGCCACTTGCGACTCGGCCAGGGCCGATTGGGCACGGGCGACGCGGGACTGGCTTTCTTCCAGTTGCTCGCTGGCCACCAGGTTGCCGAGGCCACGGTTACGCTTGTTCTCGCGCACGGCCTGGGCCAGGGTTTCCTGACGGTCGGCCACGGCGGCCTGGGCCTGGCGCAGGGCCAGCTTGAAACGGTCCTGGTCGACGGAGAACAGCACCTGGCCGCGCACCACCAACTGGTTGTCGCGCACGTCCACTTGCTGGATCAACCCGGACACGTCCGGGGCGATCTGCACGATGTCGGCACGGATGTGGCCGTCACGGGTCCACGGCGCGAACATGTAGTACATCACCATGCGCCACACCACGACGCAGGCGAAGGTCACCACCAGTAACGTCAGGACTACACGGCCAATGGTCAAAAAAGGTTTTTTCATGTCATGAGGTATCGACTGAGTGAATCCACTGCGCCCAGCAACAGAGCGTAGAGACCCACATTGAACAATGCCCGGTGCCAGACCAGGCGATAGAAGTGGACGCGGGTCAACAGCCCGTGCACCACCAGGTACAACACATACGTAATGCCCATCAGCACCAGCAACGTGGGCAGGAACACCCCGCTGATATCCAGATCACCGATCATAAAGGCGCTCCATCGGGTAACGGCGCTTCCATCTCTGTGCCGCCAAGAAATTCCACGCCGGGCAACAGCGCCAGGCGCAAGCCGCTGAGAGCGTGCAACAAATGCAGGCGGGTTTCGTCCTCGCCTTGCAGGCCCTGGCCGTTGAGGGCGCGGCGGGTACGGTCGAGGGTCATCAGCAGACCGCTGGGGGCCGGCAGACGTTCACCGGCCTTGAGGCAGGCCTTGAAGTAACCGCCGACGCCTTCCACCACCTGGTTCAACAACACCCGCGGCACCCCGAGGATGCGCGGCGAGTACGCCAGCAGGTCCAGCAGGTTCAGCGCCACCCGCACTTCCCGCAGAGCGATGCCGGTGTCCTGGCCGGTCATGGCCAGGCGCGGCAGGTGTTGCATCAGGCGGTCGAGCATTTGCACGCCCATCTTGCGGTGTTCGGCCAGGGTCGCAGGCTCGGTCAGGGTGACGATGTCGCGCCAGCTGAAACGGGTCAGGCGCTTGGCCGCAAGCTCGGCGCCGAACGGCCGGGCAATCAGGGTCCAGACAAAGGCGAACAACAGGCCCACCGGGCCCGCCAGGTTGGAGTTGGCAAAGGCCAGGAAGTCCGCGTCGTAGGCACCCTGGATGCTGATGAACGACGAGGTATTGACCAGCGTCAGCAGCATGCCGAGGTAGAAACGCGGCTGTACCGTCAGCGTGCCGATGCAGATAAAGGGCACCGAAAACGCCAGCACCAGCATCGGGAAATCGTGCAGGTTGGGCAGCACCAGAAACAGGTAGAGGCTGGCGAACAGCACCGACATCGCGGTCCAGAAAAAGAACCGGTAGATCTGCGGCGCCGGGTCGTCCATGGAGGCGAAGAAGCTGCAGGCCACCGCCGCGAGGATCACCGCGCTGCCACCGTCGGTCCAGCCCAGCAGGATCCACAGCACCGAGGCGACGATGATCGCGGTGACGGTGGAAAACGCCGAGTAGAACATCAGGCCACGGTCGAGGAATGGCGTCAGCCGGCCCAGGCGCCAGTGGCGGTAAACTGCGCGCCAGCTGTCCTGGCTTTCGCACTGGATGGCGGCTTGCAGGCTGCGGCAGTCTTGCCACAGATCCACCCACTCGCCCAGGCGATACAGGGCGTTGGAGAACAGCAACTGATGGCGGTCATCCAGGGCGTCGGCATCGGGTTGCAGGGCTTCGATCTGGTCGCGCAGGACACGCCAGCGTTCGAGGGGCGCATCCTTTTGCGTGCTGACCAGCCACTCGTTGGCGGCGGTCAGCAGCGGCGTGAAGCGCTCGAGCAACTCCGGGGCGCGGTGTTCCAGGGCGTACACAGCGTCGTCCAGTGCGTCGATCACCGGCAGCAGGTGGATCATCCGCCCGCGCAGCTCCTTTGTATTGCGCACCGTTTGCGGCCGGGAGCCCTCGTGGGGCAGTTGGCCGATCATCAATTCCAGGGTGTTGAAGGTAGCGACCATGCCGCCGCGCAGGGTGCTGATTTCCTCGGGTTGCACGTTGCGGCTGAGGAAGCGCTGGCTGTAGACCTGGGCGTCGGCAAACCACTTGCTCACCGAGTCATCGAACACCGGCGCCAGGCGTCGCGGCCAGAACATCGCCCCCACCACCGCCGCCACGGCGATGCCGAGGAAGATCTCTTCGGTCCGCGCTTCGGCCACATCCCACACCGCCAGCGGGTTATCCACCACCGGCAGGGCGATCAGCGGCAAGGTGTAGCCGGCCAGCATCAGCGCATAGCTGTTGGCGGTGCGCAGGTGCAGGGACAGGAACAGCAGAATCCCGGTCCACAGCGCGATCACCACCACCAGCAAGTAAGGCGTCTGCACAAACATCGGCACAAAAAACACCGCTGCGGCCGCCCCCATGAAGGTACCGACCGCCCGGTACAGCGCCTTGGAGCTGGTAGGGCCGACAAACGGGCTGGACACGATATACACCGTGGCCATCGCCCAATACGGACGCGGCATTTGCATCAGCATGGCGATGTACAACGCGATCATTGAAGCGGCGAATGTCCTTACGCCGTAGAACCAATCCTTGGCCGGCGGCATGCCGGTAAAAAATCCGTTCAAGAACTCACAACCATGGGATGTTGATTGGCACCTTCGAAGGCCCGCAGTACACGCAAAGCAGCTTCCAGGTCATCGGGGTCGATTGTCGCCAGCACCTCGCGACGCAGGCGCACCAGTTGCTGTTCCACTGCCTGCACCAGCTCGCGGCCACGCGCGGTGAGGCTCAAGGCCTTGGCGCGGCGGTCGTGGATGTCTTCGGTGCGGCACACATAGCCGGAACTGCACAGCTGATCCAACAGGCGCACCAGGGACGGGCTTTCCATCCCGGCGGCCTGGGCCACCTTGACCTGATGCACACCGTCGCCGAGGCGGCCGATCATCAGCAGCGGCACGGCGCAGGCTTCGGAGATGCCATAGCTGACGAGCGTGGTCTGGCAGATTTTGCGCCAGGTCCTGGCACCTACCACCATGCTGCTGCTGATGTTCATCTGGAGTTGTTCGAGGGTCTGGGACACTGGATTATTCGCATACAGTTAGTTTGCTAACTATCAATATGGTCGATGGATCCAATGCAGTCAAGTTTTGATACAAATTTGCGGATGGGAGGATGGCCCGTGGGCTAAGTAAAGCTGGTTTGGGGAAGGTGTTTCGCCGTCAGCAACCGTCAGTCGCCTCACTCAGCTCACATGCGTCGTCAGGTATGCACGTTGTATACACTTCGTACATACCAATCTAGAGCATTCACTTATGTCAAAACTAGCCGTTTTCACCTTGAAGCTTGAGTCGGAACTACGCGACCAATTCATGGCCGAGTGCGAGGCTACCCACCGTCCTGCATCGCAAATCGTGCGAGATATGATGCGTCAGTTTGTCCAGGCCCAGCAGGAATCACGGGAGTACGACGCGTTCTTGCAGCGTAAAGTAGACGCCTCTCGCGCCTCGATACAGGCAGGCAGAGAGATTTCCAATGAGGATTTGGAAGCTGAGTTTTCTGCGAAACGTGCTCACGTAGATAATCAGGAATGAGGGTTGCCTGGACGCCGGAAGCGGCGCAGGACCGTAGGGATATCTGGGACTTTTTATTTGAGAAAAACCCACAAGCCGCAGCCGATATGGATCGACGCTTCAGCAGTGCAGTGCTGGGGCTGGCAAAACACCCAGAAATCGGCCCACTCGGCAGGATCACAGGTACACGCGAAGTCATTCCTCATCCAAGCTACCGCCTTGCTTACCAACTTGAGCCCGACGTAGAAAGGGTCGTGGCGCTTGTGCACACCGCTCGCCAATGGCCACCAGAGAAAGCAACCGCCTCTTGACGGCCTAGACTCCTCGCCCCTCTCTCAACCGCAAATTCAACTCATCCACCACCTCCGCCCAATCCGCGTCCTCCAGAATCTCTTCACGCAAAAACGCCCGCTGAGCCGGCGTCCAGAAAAAAGCATCCGCCAGGTGCAGTTCGGGTTTGAGTGGGGAGTGGACCGCGATGAACCGCTCGATACTGACCGGGTCTTCCGGCAAACCGAGCTGTTTGAACAACGATGGCAAGTTGTGGACTGGGGATTCCATGAGGCGTTCCTGGAGAGTAGGTTCACCTGAGTCTAGCCCCCCAGGCGAACATAAACCTCTCGGGTGTTGCGCAGATTAATCACAGCCCTCACGGTGCACGCCCGCTGGCGCGTTACACAGCACGAACAGCCGGGCCCGCGCGCCGCCGCCGTCCTGTTGGCTGAGCTGACGCCATCCGGCCGGCAACGGGGCAAACTCATCCGGCGGCTCCGCGGCGCTGATCAGCCATACACGCTGGATCTCGGCGGGTAACACCGACAAGCGATCAAGGTAGATGCGCCCGCCATCCTGGTCCACCAGGGTGCCAAAACCATAGGCATTAGGCCGGGTGGACTTGCCGGCGGCGGTCGGCGGTGTGAAAAGCTGCAACTGGGCGTCGGTCTCGTCGTAATAGACGTAGGGCAGGTACCACAGCATGTCGCTGATGACGATGCGGTCATCTTCCTGGTAGTTACGATTGACGAACTCCACCACCACGTTGAATTGATCATGCTCATCGACGGTGGAGTTGGTCTTCACGCCCACCAGCTCGACCCCGACAAACAACACGAAGACTGCCGCTGCTGCGAGCGGCAGGCGCGACGACAGACGGTCGACGGCCAACGCCACGATGATCGGCAAACTCATCGCGTAGGCGGTGAGATAACGCTCGATAAACACCGGGGAAATAAACGAAACCCCATAGACCAGCAGCACCGGCAGCATGAAAAAAAGCCCCAGCAGCCAGCCAAAGCGAAAGCGGCTTTGATCGCGCCAGGCAGTCATACCGACCAGCGCCATCAGCAATAACGGAAACACCACAAAGAGCGGTCGCCACAAGTGGTCGCCCGGGTCCTGAATGAGGAACTGCCACACCATCGACGGCACGGAATACAGGTTGACCGGGTCTTCCCAGCCAATATCACCGCCCACCTTGAGTTCTTCGGTGTGCTGCACCAGGCCCAGCAGATTCGGGAGCCAGGGCAAGTACAGCAACACAATGGCAACGTTGGCCACCCACCAGCCCGCACGCGTGACCAGGCGCAGGCCGCCGGCCCGTGGCTGGCGCAGCAACAGCAGCCATGACCAATGCACCAGCACGCACAACGCGGTGAAATAGTGGGTGTAGAAGGCTGCCGTCATCAACAGCGCATAGGCCACCAGATAGCGCTTGCGCTCAGGCTGGCGGACCCAATACACCAGGGCCAGGGTGGCGGCCAGCAGCCACACGCCCAGCAGCGAATACATCCGCACTTCCTGGCTGTAGCGCACTGCCGTGGGCAGCAACGCCAACAGAATCCCGGCCAGCACCGCCGCGCGACGGGTCGCGACCAGCCTTGTCAGCCAGATTCCCAGGCCGACTGCGACCACACCGGGGATCGCACTCATGCTGCGCAGGGAGAAAATGCTGTCGCCGAACACCTCGATCCAGCCGCGCAGCATGCAGAAATACAGCGGCGGATGAACGTCATGTGCGGCGTGAAACCACAGGTCTTCCAGGGAATACTCGGCGAGCAGCAGGCTTGAACCTTCATCGCCCCAGATGGCGGAGGCGGTCAGGCCATAGAAACGCACGGCCATGGCCAACGCCACCAGCGGTACCCACCACAACCGAGCCAGCCAGCCGGCATTCTCCCAAAGGCCAGGATTGAGCACGGGCAATGCCCCGGCCTTGTTGTCTTGTTCCGCCACAGAGCGTCGCACCTCTACTTCCTCACCCACTACTGAACCTGCGCTTGCGCGAACACCCGCCACTCTAGGTCAAAAGGCCTTGATTCGCCCGCTGTTTTGCATGGATTTGACCAACCATCCGCCAATCGGACAAATCTGAATTTTGCGCAGGACGTCTCCGACGCTTTCATCGGATCACGCTATGATTGCTGCCTTCCATGGATTCAGGATCAAGGACATTTCATGCGCATCGGTCTTCTGTCACCCCTGGCACTGGCATTGCTCGCCACCCTTCCCCTCCAGGCCCACGCCAGCGGCGATGACTCTTGCTACCCGGATTGGCGGGTGTCGCGCAACAGCCTGGACGTGTGCAGCAACCTGCCCTTCCTGAGCCCCGGCAATGACAGCCGGGTCAACCTGCGGCTGTTGCTGGCGGACAAAAACGTCATGCCGCTGGCGCCGAATGCCTTGGGCGAGCAGGACGTGTCCGAAGGATTTGGCCCGGTGCCCTTTCCGGTGTATCGGCTTATGCCGGCTGCGGATGAGCCCGACAACAAACCCGACGACTCGCGCACCGCCGAACTGGATGCACTGCTCAGCCCGCTGGGGATCACGCGCGACGACGCCAAGACCGCCGGTGAAGCCTTCCTTTCCGGCGAAGGCAGCCGCTGCCGCAGCAACGCCGATGACAGTGCCGCCGCGTTTATCAGCCAGGTGGTGAAGGCCGATGTACCGCAGGCCGAGCGCCAGTTACTGGCCAAGCTGCGGCTGCAGATGCTCGGCAGTTGTTCCTCGGACGGCGTAGCGGCAGGCGAGGCCGACCAAATCAAATCGGCAGACGGCCAGGCATTGCTCACCTACCTGAAAGCCGCCGGGGACTTTTACAGCGGACGCTTCAGCGATGCGCAAAAAGGTTTTGCCGGGCTGACGAGCAGCTCGCTGCCCTGGCTGAAGGAAACAGCGCTGTACATGACCGCCCGCACCGCGCTGAACGACGCCCAGCAAAATGCCTTCGATGAATACGGCACACCGTCGCTTGAGCATGTGGATAAGTCTGCCCTGCAACGGGCCGAAAGCGCTTTCAACGACTACCTGAAAACTTATCCACAGGGCGAATACGCCGCCTCCGCCCGTGGCCTGTTGCGCCGGGTGCACTGGCTGGCGCCCAACCCCGACAAACTGGCGGACGACTTTGCCTGGCAACTGACCCAGGCCACCGATGCCCAGCGCAACGTGTCGCTGGATGAACTGGTGCAGGAAGCCGACACCAAGCTGCTGACCAGCACCACGGCACCTGTGGGCAACCCGCTGATCCTGGCCCTCAACGACCTGATGTGGATGCGTGCCGGTGAGCCGCCGAAGCTCACGCGTGAAGCGCTCGATGCACAAAAAGCGGTGTTCGCGCAGGAGCCCGCGCTGTATGCCTACGTGCAGGCGGCGTTTGCCCTGAACGTCGAGCATCAGCCCGACCGTGCCTTGAAGCTGCTGCCGCAAGACGTGCCGTCGAATCTCGACTACTTCGCTTTCAGCCAACAGACCCTGCGTGGCCTCGCGCTGGAAGCCAAGGAAGACTGGAAAGCCGCCGAAGCGCTGTGGCTGCAACTGCTGCCGCTGACCAAGCAACCGTTGCAACGTGACCAGCTGGAGCTGGCATTGGCGATGAACTACGAACGCAGCGGCCAGCTGGCCAAGGTATTCGCCGCCGATTCGCCGATCAGTGCCAAGCAGGTGCGCTATATCCTGCTGCGCAACGTCGCCGGTCCCGACCTGCTGCGCCAACAGCTTGCCCATGCCGAAGACCCGGTAGAGCGCCAGACTGCGCAATTCACGCTGCTCTATAAAGACCTGCTGCGCGGCCAGTTCGAGACCTTTGCCGAGGACCTCAAGCAACTGCCCGCCTCGGTTCCCGATGACAAGCTCGGCACCAGCCTGGGCTACGTCTACAGCGGCGGCCAGTCGTTGAGACTGTTCCAGTGGAACGGTGACAAGGCCGAGTCCGGCTACACCTGCCCGAGCATCGCGCAAATCGCCAGCACCTTGCAGGCCGATCCGAAAAACCCGCAGGGCCTGAACTGCCTGGGGGAATTCGTCCTGCGTAACGGCCTGGACGGCATGCCCCTGGAACAAGCGCGCTCCGCCGGCAGCCTGGGCAGTACCGCCTCGCCCTTCAAGGGTGAAACCTTCTCGCGACTGGAGGGCTACAAGCGGGTGATCGGCAATCCCAAGGCACCGCGAAACGACAAGGCCTACGCGCTGTTTCGTGCCATCAACTGCTACGGACCTTCGGGCTACAACAGTTGCGGTGGCGAGGACGTCGACAAGAACGTGCGCAAAGGCTGGTTCCGCCAGTTGAAAACCGGGTTCGCCGACACCCAGTGGGGCAAGTCGCTGCAGTACTACTGGTAAGCCGTGAAGCGTTTCTGGCTGGCCCTGCTCCTGCTGGCAAGCCCGGCCTTCGGCGCGGTGGACGCCCGCGACCATGACGCGTTCTGGCTGTGGAGCGGCGTCGCGCCGCAGCCGGTGCTCAAGCAGGCGAAAACCCTGTACATCCTCCAGGGCCAGATCAACTCGACCCGCCGCGCGCCCCGGCGTGGCGTGCAATTCATCGCCCAGGGCATGAGTGTGCCGCGCATCACCCAGGGTGAAATCTGGGTGGTGTACCGCGCCCACACCCTGCACTGGCCCGAGTCGGTGTACAGCCAGATGCTCGGCCAGGTGCAACGCTGGCGGGATGCGGGCAACCCGGTGGTGGGCATCCAGATCGACTTCGATGCGCGCACGCAATACCTCGACGAATACGCGGATTTCCTGCGCGACCTGCGCCAACGCTTGCCCAAGGATCTACGCCTGAGCATCACCGGGCTGATGGACTGGAGCAGCAACGCCGACCCGGCCGCCATCGCACAACTCAAGGGCGTGATTGATGAAGTGGTGGTGCAGACCTACCAGGGCCGCCACAGCATCCCGGACTACGCGGCGTATCTGCCACGCATGAACCGGTTGGGGGTGCCGTTCAAGATTGGGTTGATTCAGGGTGGGGCATGGGAGGAGCCGGGGTATTTGAAGGGGAGTGAGTGGTTTCGCGGGTATGTGGTGTTTTTGCAGAATCCCTGAGTGCCCACGGTCCTTGGACTGTGGGCACTCAGGGCTAAAAAACGCCCGCGAATGACCGGTATCTACCAGTCATAAGTCAAGCTCGACACCACCGTGCGCCCTTCCCCGTAGTAACAATCCAGGTCACTGGTGCACTGCGACACGTAGGTCTTGTTGGTGAGGTTCTGCACGTTCATTGCCAGCTTCACGCCTTTGAGCTTGAACGCCGAGCGGCCCAGGTCGTAGCTCAGGCTGGCGTCGTAGACGGTATAGGACGGAATGCTGAACGCCCCTGCGTAGTAATCACCAAAGCTGCTGCGAACGTAACGCGCGCCCAATCCTGCGCCAACACCGGCCAGGGGTGTGTCGCCAAGGACGGTGTAGTTGACCCAGACCGAAGCGGTAAGCGGCGCAATGCCGGCCGGATGCCGGCCCTGACGACCGTCGTTGTCCTTGGTGTACTTGATGTCATTGCGCGCCGCTGACGCGACCACGTCCCAGGCATCGCTGAGGGACGCCTTGGCTTCCAGCTCCACGCCACGTGAGCGCATGGCACCGCTCTGGGTGCTGAAGGTGGTGTCTACCGGGTTGGTGGTCAGCACGTTTTTCTGATCCAGTTGATAGACCGAAACCTGCACAAAACTCTTCTGGCCCGGCGGCTGGTATTTCAGGCCGACTTCGTACTGGTTGCCGGTAGAGGGGTCAAATGGTTTGCCGCTGATATCGGTGCCCGACAGCGGCAGGAAGGATTCGGAGTAGCTGACAAACGGCGCCAGGCCATTATCGAACAGGTACACCAGACCGGCCCGGCCGGTGAACGCCTGGTCTTTGCTGCTGGTGCGGGTGTCGGCCAGTGGTTCCTTGTTGACCACGTTGGCCCAGTCGTAGCGCCCGCCAAGGACCAGCGCCCACTTGTCCAATTTGATCTGGTCCTGCACGTACAAGCCGGTCTGGGTCACGGTGCGGTCCCAGCGATAAGGCTGGCCGAAATTCAGCCGCTGGCCATAGACCGGCTTGAACAGGTCGATCACCGGCGGATTACGATCGTACAGGCCGTGGAATTGCGAGTTGAAGTGGTAGTAATCCAGGCCAACGATCAACGTGTGGGACAGGGCGCCGGTGTCGAACTCCGCCTGGGCGATGCTATCCACACCGAATACTTTGTTGTGCTGCGACCAGTCCACACCGAAGCGTTGCAGATAGCGTTGGTCTTGCACGCCGGTTACCGGGTTGGGCACAAATCTGTAGCCGTGCAACGGTGCGGTGTAGCGGTCGTCCACTTCGGCGTAGCGAGCGTTTTGCTTGAGGGTCCAGGTGTCGTTCAGGCGATGGGACACCTCATAGCCCAACACGTACTGCTCGCGGTTGTACTGGTTGACGCCTGGCTCACCGATGAACACATCACGCTTGATCTTGCCGTTGGGGTTGTCCCAGATCGTCCCGGACGCGGGCAACCCCTGGGCCTCGGGCACGCCTTTGTCTTTCTGGTACTGGGCGAACACGGTCAGGCGCGTGTCGTCGTTGGGCTGCCAGGTCAGGCTGGGAGCGATGAACTGGCGTTTGTTCTCGACGTAGTTGATCTCGCCCTGTTCGTCCTTGGCCAGGCCGGTGAGGCGATAGAGAAACTCGCCCTGCTCATCCAGCGGTCCTCCGAGGTCGATGGCGGCGCTTTTGTGCTCGTAGGTGCCGGCCTCCAGCACCACTTGATGCACCGGGGTTTCGCTGGGGCGCTTACTGACCATGTTGACGATGCCACCCGGTTGGTTCTGCCCGTACAAGACCGAGGCCGGCCCCTTGAGCACTTCGATGCGCTCCAGGGAATAGGGCTCGATCTGCAAAGCACCGCCGGTGCTTCCGCCGCCGTAGGGCAAGTGCAAACCGTCGAGGTACAGCGGCGTCGGCGTAAAGCCACGGGAAGTAGGCTCATCAAACAGTTTGACCCGATCGGAAAAACCGCCGGCCGTCATGCCCGGTGTATAGAGCAACGCCTGGGTAACGCTTTGCGCGCCCCGCGCCTTGATCTCGGCGGCGGTGATGACGTTGATGGTCTGGGGGATTTCCACCAGCGCCGAATCGGTCTTGCTCCCGGTGGCGCTGCGCTTGGCAACGATGCCGTCGACCGGGCCCCAGGCCGTTTCCTGATCCTGTTGACCACTGATCTGCGTCGCACCGAGTTGCAGCGCGCCGCTCGCGGGCAGGGCCTGCAATGACCAGCCGCCCTGGGATTGCACCGCGACCAATCCGCTGCCGGCCAACAAACGCTCCAACCCTGGCCCGGTGGCGTAGCGGCCCTGCAAGCCGGCGCTGCGCTTGCCTTGGGTCAGCAAGGCGTCCACCGACAACAGAATCCCCGAGGCGCTGGCGAACTGGTTCAAGGCCTGGTCGAGGTTGCCCGCCGCAATGTTGTATTGGCGCAGGGCTTCAGCACTCTCCTGGGCCTGGACCACGCTCGGCACCACAGGCGCCGTCGCCAGCAGACTGACAAACAGGCCACGGCGCAGGGCGCGGGCCAGGGGTTGGATTGGGTGGTGCGACATTGCAGGGCTCCCCGTGAGAACGCTTCTTGATTGGCTTTCAAGAGGTATCCCGGACGGGGTTGGAAAACCGACAAGCCGTAGGCAAAAAATTTTTTAGCCCCGCGCCTTGATCGTGACCCAATAGCGCGTCACCGCCTGTACCTGCACCGGCAACGAACGCTCAAGCGCGTGGAGAATCGCGTCGGTGTCATTCAGCGGAAACACGCCGGTCAACAGCAAGCCGGCCACTGCCGCATCGCAGCGCAACAGCCCCGGGCGATAACGGCTCAACTCGGCAACGAACTGCCCCAGCGGCTGGCGCTCGGCGATCAAGCGGTTCTCGGTCCAACTGCTGGCATTGGCATCCACCGGCACCAGCGTCGAAGTCCGGCTGGCGCTGAACCACAGGCTGTCCCCGGCATTCATCTGCACCGCCGCACCGCGCACCGGACGTACCTGCACACGTCCTTCATACAGGTCGACGCGGCTGCCATCGTCCACTTCACGCACGGCAAACCGGGTGCCCAAGGCCTGCACATCTCCGGCCGGGGTTTCGACGATCAATGGCCGGGACGGGTCGTGGCCACTGGTCAACAGCATCTCGCCACGTATCAGGCGGATACGCCGCTCACTGGCGCTGAAGCGCAAGTCGACCGCGCTGTTGCTGTTGAGGTCCAGGCGTGTGCCATCGCTCAAGGTCAGGTGACGAATCTCGCCGGTGGCGGTGCGGTATTCGGCAAACGCCGCCTGCCAGGGCTGGCTGCTTTGCACCAGATAGCCGCTGCCACCGGCCACCAGCAACAGCCCGAGCAGTTTCAAGGCGGCACGGCGTTGGGTGTCTGGTGTATCGCGTAACACCGCGCGGGCACTGTCGACAGGCACACCGCCGAGGGTTTGCTGTAACTGCTGCAAGCGCTTCCAGGCGCGCCGGTGTTCCGGATCGGCCTCCTGCCAGCGCACGAAGGCCTGGCGCTGATCGCCGTCCATCTCGCCGCCCCATTGCAGCATCAACCACTCGCTGGCTTGCTCGACAATGGCCGGGGCAATCGGCGCTTCGTGCGGGGTTCTCATTCTTCGTAGACGACCTGGTAGCAGGCGAGAATCGCCCGGGTCATGTACTTCTGCACCGAGCTGACAGTGACCTCCAGGCGCTCGGCGATCTGTGCGTAGCTCAGCCCTTCGAACTGCGACAACAGAAATGCGCGGCGCACGTTGTCGGGCATGCGGTCGAGCATGGCGTCGATCTGCATCAGGGTTTCGAGGATCAGTGCGCGGGTTTCCAGGGACGGGGATTCGGGCTCCGGCAGGTGGGCAATGCTTTCCAGGTAGGCACGCTCGATGCGCAGGCGTCGCCATTGATCAATCACCAGGTTGCGGGCGATCTGCGTCAGGTAGCTGCGGCTTTCCTTGTCACCGGGAAAGCGCCCCGATACCAGTAAGCGCAGGAAGGTGTCCTGCGCCACATCGGCGGCGTGTTCGCGATCCCCCAGGCGTTTGCGCAGCCAGCCTTGCAGCCAGCCATGATGGTCGCGATACAGGAGATGAAGCTGTTGCCGGCCGTCAGTCGCGGTGTCCATGAAAAGCTCGGATACGTTATTGAGAGCAATTATCATTACACCATGTTGCACGGCTGGCAAAGTTCTTTGTCATTCAGCGTCCGGCGGTCTGCAACGGGTACACCGACTCCCAGCCCCCACCCAATGCCTTGTACAACCCGACCATGGCCAGGGACACACTGGTGGAGCTTTCCACCCACTGCTCCTGGGTCGCCAGCAACGCACTTTGCACGGTCAGTACGTTGACGAAATCCACCACGCCTTCGACGTATTGATGCTGCGCGGTGCTGAGGGCGATCTGGTTCTGCCGCACGGCTTCGGCGAGGCTGTCGCGCCGCAGTTGGCTGGCGTTGTAGCGGGTCAGTTGATCGTCGATTTCATGCCAGGCCCGCAGCACGGTCTGCTGGTAGGCCAGGGCCGCCTCCTGTTGCTGGGCTTCGCGCAGATCGAGCATGCCTTGCAACCGGCCACCGTTGAAAATCGGCAAGCTCAGTTGCGGGCCGAAGGCGAATGCACGCGAACTCCACGAGCCGAAATCCGCCAGCTGCAACGCCTGGGAGCCCACGCTGCCAGACAGGGTGATGCGCGGGTAGAAGTCGCCCTTGGCCACACCAATGGAGGCGGTGGCCGCATGCAAGCGAGCTTCGGCCTGGCGGATATCCGGGCGGCGCTCGGCCAGTTGCGACGGCAGGCCGATGGCGACCTGGCGTTGGGTTTGCGGCACCGCAGCGTCCTTGGACAGCTCGGCGTACAAGGCTTGTGGCGGTTCGCCCATCAGCAGGCTCAGGGCGTTGATCAACTGGTCCTGGCGTTGCTGCAAATCCGGCAGGCGCGCCTCGATGGCGGCCACTTGAGCAGCGGCTTCGGCTACGTCCAGGTCAGTGGCGACACCATCGGCCAGGCGCAGTTGCGAGAGCTTCAGGCTGTGGCGCGCCACCTCGAGGTTTTGCTCGGTGACGGCGCGGGTGTTTTGCACGCCGCGCAGTTGGATGTAGTCCTGGGCGGTTTCCGCCAGCACCGACAACAGCACCGCGCGGCGGTCGTTTTCGGCGACTTGCAGGGTGGCGTCGGCGGCTTCGGTTTCGCGTTTTACCCGGCCCCAGAAGTCCAGTTCCCAGGCGGCGGAGAAACCCATGTCCCACTGGTTGAACGCCGAGCGGCCGTTCTTGCCCGAGGCATCGCTCAAGCCATCGGCGCTGTTGCGCTGACGCAGGTAATCGCCGGTGGCGTTGACGGTCGGGTAGCGCTCGGCGGTGATCACCTGGCGCGCCGCGCGGCTTTGTTGCAGGCGGCTGCTGGCGAGTTTCAGGTCAAGGTTATCGGTCAGCGCGCGATGGGTAAGCGCGGTGAGCTGCGCGTCGTGGAACACTTCCCACCAGCGCTCTTCCAGCGGGTCGTTGACCGCGTGGCTGGCGGCTTGCCGGCCATGGGGCTCGGTCCATTGGCCGACTGGATTCTGCGGGCGCTGGAAGTCCGGGCCGACGGTGCAGGCACTCAGGGTGAGCAGGCTCAAGGTTAACCAGGCAAGGCGTCTCATTGCTGCGCCACCTCACGTTGCTGGGCGGCGGCGTGGGTGTCGACGCTGGCTTCCACCGACATGCCGACCCGCAGGCGCTCGGTCAACGCCTGGCCGGGCTCCAGGATGATTTTTACCGGAATACGCTGCACCACCTTGGTGAAGTTGCCGGTGGCGTTGTCGGGTTTGACCGAGGCAAATGTCACGCCGGTAGCTGGCGCCAGGCTTTCGAGGTGGCCCTTGAGCACTTCGCCGTCGAGGCTGTCGACCTTCACGTCCACCGTTTGGCCAGCGTGCATGTGGGACAACTGGGTCTCCTGGAAGTTGGCCACCACGTAGGCCTCGGCCAGCGGTACCACGGCGAGGATCTTGCTGCCCGGCGTCACATAGGCGCCGACCCGCACCGCGCGCTCGCCGACCATGCCGTCCACCGGCGCGACGATGCGGGTGTACGACAGCTGATAGCTGGCCATTTCCAGTGCGGCCTGGGCACGTTTCAGGCCGCCCTCTGCCGCATCACGCTGGGCGCTGAGGATTTCCACCTGCTTGCGTTCAGCGGCCAGCACCGCCGTGGCATTCGCCAGGCGTGCGGTGGCCTGGTCAATACGCGTCTTGGCTTGCTGGGCGTTCTGCACGGTGCCGGCGCCTACACCCGCGAGGTGGTTGTAGCGGTTCAGTTCGTGTTCGGCAAACGCCACTTCGGCGCGATCCGCCGCCACAGTCGCCTGGGCCTGGGCGATCACCGAGCTTTGGCGCTCCAGGGTTGCCGTGGCATTTTTCAGCTGCGCCTGGGCCACCAGCGTATCGGCATCGGCCGCCTGGGCAGCGGCGCGGAAGTCACGGTCATCGATCAGCGCCAGCAACTGCCCGGCCTTGACCCGCTGGTTGTCTTCCACCAGCACTTCCTTGATGAAGCCGGCCACACGCGGCGCCACCAGGGTGTAGTCAGCGGCGACGAAGGCGTCGTTGGTGCTCTGGCGTTTGCTGCCGAACACACCCGGCGCCAGCAGGTAAACCAGCACACCTACGGCAAACACGGTGATGACGGTTACAGCGATTTTGTCTTTGCGTTTCATAACAATCCCTTTGGCTCAGTGAGCAATCAAGTCGGCGCGCGGGGCGGATAAATCCGCGTCGGCATCCAGAAAATCAGCAGGATTAACGCCGCCGCGACACCGGCCATGACGTAGTAGAGATCCGAAGAGGTGAGCACCACGGCCTGCTCGTGCAGCCGATGGGCAAGGCCGGCGGCATCGCTGTCGGCCAGGGGCGAGTTGCCCAGGCTGTCCACCAGCATGGTCGAGTGGAAATGCAGGCGGTGTGTGGTCAGGGCATCGAGCACGCCGGTGGCGACCACGGCAGCCAGGCCTTTCACGGTGTTGAACCACGCTGAGGCGAAAGGCCCGTCCTGGGGCGTGATGCTGCCGGTGGAGAGCATCAGCAGCGGCAACACCGCCATCGGTTGCCCGAAGATTTGCAGCAGTTGCAGCACGTAGAAATCATCGCGAATCCATGCCGACGTGAGTTGCGCCCCGCCCACGCAGGACAGGATCAACATGCTCAAGCCAATGCCCAATACCCAGCGGCAATCGACCCAGCGCAAGTTGCACAACGCCGCCACCAACGGCAGTGCGATCAACTGCGGCAGCGCCATGATCAGCATCACCGGTGCAGTTTGCAGCGGGCGGTAGCCTTGCACCTGGGCCAGGTAGCTGGACGGAATGATGGTCACCGCCAGCAGCACGATCAGCACCCCGGCGAGCACAATCAGCGCGAACGACAGGTTGCGCAGCCCAAGCATCTGCAACTTGAAAAACGGCATCGGGTGCGACCACTCGTTGATCATGAACAGCACCAGCAACACCAGGCCGCCGATCAACAATGAGGTAATCAGCGGCGACTCGAACCAGTCCAGCCGATTGCCCTGCAACAGGCCGATCACCAGCATGCAGATCGCCGGGAAGCCCAGCAGCAGGCCACGCCAGTTGAACTGCTTGAAGCGCTCCAGGCGCAGCGGGTCCTGGGGCAAGCCGTAGGCCACGGCCGCCATGGCCAGCAGGCACGGCCCGACAATCTGCCAGAACGCCCATTGCCAGCCGACGTATTCGGTCCACATGGCCGCCAGCGGTGTGCCGAGGCTGGGGCCGAAAGTGGCCGTGAGGGCATAGCCGGCCAGGCCGTACAGCTTGACGTTGGCCGGCAGGAACCGCAGGGCCACGGTCATCAGCATCGGCGGCAAGGCGCCACCGGCCAGGCCTTGCACGGTGCGCAGGATCAGCAGGCTTTCGTAGTTCGGTGCGAACGGGCACAGCACGCCAAGCACGGTGAACAGGCCGATGGCGCAGAGAGTGAAACGGCGCAGAGAGAACGTCACCGAACACCAGGGTGCAAAGGCCATCGCCGAGACAGAGGTGGCGGTGTAGGCAGCCACCAGCCAGGTGCCTTCGTCGAAGCCGATGTACATCGCACCACGAATATCGGCGAGAGCGACTTTGGTCACCATCTCGTTGAGGCCGGACACCAGTACCGCAAGCAATACGCCCACCAGGCCGATGATGATGCGCGGGCCGAAAACGGGCGGGGTAATAGCGGTCGGTTTGGCTGCGGCCAGGGGTGCGGGAGCAGCGAGGGACGTCATGAACTACAACTCGGAATAGGAAATACCCGAGCAGTTTAATAAGGCTTAGACATGACAAAAAGTGACTTATAGGAAGCTTATAAGTGCACCAGACGCAATGATCAAAATGTAGGCGATCTCTGTGGGAGCCGGGCTTGCCCGCGATGGCATCACCTCGCTATGCCTGAAAAACCGTGTCGCCCGCATCGCAGGCAAGCCAGCTCCCACATTGACCGGGCTCAATTGCGACTCACTTGGGCTGCGCTTCCCGCCACGTCGCCTCGCAGCATTCGCGCATGGTCTCGCGCAGCCACTTATGGGCCGGGTCTTTGTCGAAGCGCGGGTGCCAGGCCTGGGTCAGCACCAGGGTCGGCAGGGAGATCGGCAGGGTGAAGGCTCGCAACGGCAGCTTCAGGCGATTGGCGCTGTAGAGCGCTTCCTTGGGCACCGGCAGGATCAGGTCGGAGTCCGGCAGCATGAACATCGCGCCGTGAAACCCCGGGGCGATCATCGCGACTCGGCGTTCCAGCCCCTGGGCGTTGAGGGCGGTGTCGATGGGCCCCCGGGCAATGCCGCGGCGGGAGATGCTGATATGGGAATAGCTGGCAAACCGTTCGGCGGTGATTTCTCCATCGAACAACGGGTGCCCTTCCCGTGCCAGGCCGACGAAGGTGGTGGTGAACAGGTTCTGCACCTTCACTTCCGGAGTGATCGGCATGGTGTTGCCCACCCGCAGGTCGAGACGGCCTTCACGCAGGGCCTCGTCATCGGTGTCGCCTTCCGGCACGAAGCGCAGTTCGCACAGCGGTGCCATGCGTTCCATGGTGTCGAACAGCCGACCGCCATACACTCCGACGAAAAAGTCATTGGCCCGCACGCTGAAGCGCCGGCGCAGGGTGCGCAGGTCCACTTCGTCCGCCGAGCGGAACAGCAGCGCCGCCTGCTCCACCACGCTGCGCACCTGGCCCTGTAGCTCCAGGGCCTTGGGCGTCGGTACCAGGCCGCGACCGGCGCGCACCAGGATCGGATCGCCCACTGCCTCGCGGATACGCGTGAGGGTGCGACTCATGGCGGCCGGGCTCAGGTTCATCCGCCGCGCGGCACCTACCACACTGCCCTCGTCGAGCAAGGCGTCGAGGGCGACCAGCAGGTTCATGTCCGGTAATTGCATGCCAAGCACTCGTGATGGGTTGGGAGTGAACTTGGCGCAATCGTAGCAGACTGTGGTGAGGGAGCTTGCTCCCGCTGGGCTGCGAAGCAGCCCCAAAATTTGCAATCGAGACTTTTCTGAAAGAACGCGGTGATGTTATTGGGGCCGCTTCGCGGCCCAGCGGGAGCAAGCTCCCTCGCCACAGGGTTGGTGTTTCAGTCCGGGTTGGTGTTTCAGTCAGCGTTGCATGCCCCAGCGCTTCACGGTGACCCGCTCCAGGGTGTCGAACACCAGGTTCTCCACCAGCAGCCCGATCAGGATCACCACCGCCAGGCCGGCAAACACTTTGTCGGTGTACAGCTCGTTACGGTTCTGGAAGATGTACCAACCCAAACCGCCTTTGCCGCTGGTAGCACCGAACACCAACTCGGCAGCGATCAACGTGCGCCAGGCGAACGCCCAGCCGATTTTCAGCCCGGCGAGAATCGACGGCAGCGCAGCCGGGATCAGGATGAACAACACGAAGCGCATACCCTTGAGGCCATAATTTCGACCGGCCATGCGCAGGGTTTCGGAGACACCGAGGAACCCTGAATAGGTGTTGAGCGCCAGCGCCCACAACACTGAATGCACCAGCACGAAGATCAGGCTGTTCTGCCCCAGGCCAAACCACAACAGCGCCAGCGGCAGCAGGGCAATCGCCGGCAACGGGTTGAACATCGAGGTCAGGGTGCTCAGCAGGTCACGCCCCAGTTGGGTCGACACCGCAAGCGTGGTCAGGGCAAACGCCAGCACAATGCCGATCAGGTAACCCTTGATCAGCACCACCAGCGAGATACTGACCTTGCTCAACAACTCGCCACTGGCCATGCCGTCGTAGAACGCGCTCAGTGTCTGCAGGAAGCTCGGCAGCAGCAGGTCATTGTTCTGATAACGGGCAGCCGCTTCCCAGAGGATCGCAAGCACGATCAGGATCAGGCTTTTACGCAGCCAGCCTTGTTGCCACAGGCGCTGGCGCCACGGCAACTCGCGCTCTACGCGTACACCGGGCAACGGTTCGAGAGTGATTTCATATTCCTGGCGCATGGTGCAAGCCCTTCAATAAGCGATGCGGATATCGGCGAAACCCAGTTCGGTTTCCACCTCGGGCGCTTCATCAAACAGCAGCCGATGAATGCGCCGCGCCGAAGCCTGGAACTCCACACCGCCGAGGCTGTGCAGGTCGTATTGATGGCTGTGGATTTCCGCCCGCACCCGCCCCGGGTGCGGCGACAGCAACAGGATGCGGTTGCCCACCACCAGCGCTTCCTCGATGGAGTGGGTGACGAACAGCAGGGTGAAACGCACCTCTTCCCAGAGCAGCAATAGTTCTTCCTGCATCTTGCGCCGGGTCAGGGCGTCGAGGGCGGCGAAGGGTTCATCCATCAGCAGGATTTTCGGTTGCATGGCCAACGCCCGGGCGATTGCCACGCGGGCCTTCATGCCGCCGGACAGGGTGTGCGGGTAGGCGTCGGCAAAGGCCGTGAGGCCGACTTTTTCCAGGTAGTACAGCGCCCGCTCTTCGGCCTCGCGACGCTTGAGGGTTTTGGACGCCAGCAGCGGGAACATGACGTTCTGCTTGACGGTTTTCCACGGCGGCAGTTGGTCGAACTCCTGGAACACCACGATACGGTCCGGCCCTGGCTGCTCGACTTTTTGCCCGAGCAGACGGATCTCGCCTTCACACGGCTTGATAAAGCCGGCGATGGATTTCAACAGTGTGGATTTGCCGCAGCCCGAAGGCCCCAGCAATACAAAGCGGTCTGCCGGATCGATCGCGAAGCTGACTTGGTGAGTGGCCCGCACCACCCGTTCGGGCGTGCGGTATTCAAGGCTGACTTTATCCACCGAAAGCAGTGCTTCGGTGGTGGTCGGGTTGCTGGCCGTGTGGCCTTGCAAGGGCGCGTTCATGTCAGCTCCCTTGCAGCGGCTTGGCGTCCTGGAAGAAGTAATCCTTCCACGATTCGGGTTTGTTTTTGATCGCGCCGACGCGGTAGAGGAATTCCGCCAGCGGGTAGGTGTTTTTCGGTGTGACGCTGAATTCGAACTGCGGGTTTTCGATGATTTTCAGCAGCTCGGCGCGGTCGATCTTGGCCTTGGTCACGCGGATGTAGGTATCGGCGGCGGCGCCTTTGTCGTTCTGGGCGAACTGCGCCGCTTCGGTCAGTGCCTCGACGAACGCCTTGTAGGTTTTCGGGTTGTCGTTGCGGAATTTCTCGGTGGCGAACAGCACGGTCGGCGAGTTAGGCCCGAGGATGTCATAGGAGTTGAGCACCACATGCACGTTCGGGTTGGTCAGGGCCTGCTCCTGGAACGGCGGGTTGGAGAAGTGCCCGGTCAGCTCGGTGCCACCGGCAATCAGCGCAGCCGTGGCATCCGGGTGCGGGACGGCGACGGTGTACTTGTCGAGGCGATTGAATTCCTTGTCGCCCCATTGCTTGGCGGCAGCGTATTGCAGGAAACGCGACTGCACGGAAACGCCCACTGCCGGTACGGCAATGCGGTCTTTTTCAGTGAAGTCGGCAATGGTCTTGACCTTGGGATTGTTGCTCACCAGGTAGTAGGGGAAGTTGCCCAGGGAGGCGACGGCTTTCACGTTCTGCTTGCCGTGGGTGCGGTCCCAGATAGTCAGCAGCGGGCCAACGCCGGCCCCGGCGATGTCGATGGAACCGGAGAGCAGCGCATCATTGACGGCTGCGCCGCCGGACAATTGTGTCCAGTCGACCTTGATGTCGATGCCTTCCTGCTTGCCGTATTTTTCGATCAGGTTCTGGTCGCGCACCACGTTGAGCAACAGGTAGACGATGCCAAACTGCTCGGCGATGCGAATCTCGCCTTCGGCCTGGGCGGCGGCAGGCGCCACAAGACTGCCGGCCAGCAGGCTGACGCCCAGGCCGACCGTCGCGGCCAGGCGCGCAAATGGGGTTTTCTTGGACATGGTCATGCTCCGGGTCAGAAAGGCGCGTCGCCCTGGATGGTGGTGCGGTACAGCTTGCGCCGCAGGTGGCTGGGGCAGCCGGCCGCCAGGTGGATCAGCGAGCGGTTGTCCCAGAACACCATGTCGTGGGGCTGCCACTGATGGCGGTAGATGTTTTCCGGCAGCACGCTGTGGGCGTACAGCTGGGCAAGCAGGTCGCGGCTTTCGTCTTCCGGCAGGCCGACGATACGGGTGGTGAAGCCCTCGCTGACGAACAGCGCCTTGCGGCCGTTTTCCGGGTGGGTGCGCACAATCGGGTGTACCACTTGCGCCACTTGAGCGAGTTGCTCGGGCGTGAGGGTCGGGCGCCAATTGCCTTCGAATTTGGTTTCGCTGTAGCGTGCGGTGTAGGAATGCGCGGCGCTGCGGCCTTCGACCGCCTTGCGCAAGGGCTCGGGCAGGTTGTCCCAGGCTTTATGCATGTCGGCGAACAATGTGTCGCCACCCTCGGACGGCAGCTCCTGGGCATGGAGCATCGAGCCCAGGCTCGGCAGCTCCTTATAGGAGAGGTCCGAGTGCCAGAACTTGCCCGCGTCTCCCAGGCCGATGGATTGGCCGTTTTCGATGATGTTGGAGACGATCAGGATTTCCGGGTGGTTGGCCAGCAGGAATTGTTTGAGCACATGGATTTGCAGCACGCCGAAACGGCGGCTGAAGGCGATCTGTTGCTCGGGGGTGATACGTTGGTCGCGGAAGACCACGACGTGATGGTCCAGATGCGCGCGGTGAATGCGTGCGAAGTCCTGGTCGCTGACCGGGCGGGCCAGGTCCAGGCCTATGATTTCGGCGCCGACGCTGCCGGGAAATGGACGGATCTCGAAGGTTTGTGTGGTGTCGGTCGCTGTTGGAACAGTAGAGGTGGCAGACATGAGTTCACTCCCGTGCAGTCAGGAGAGTGACTTTATAGTCATAAGAACCGCATTTTAAATACCGTTAGTGAATATCGATATGCAGCAATACCGCTGTTGGCCCCACTCCCGGGAATAAAATGTGCACGACGGACCTTTAGCCTGTAAGACCTGACAAATGGGAGCTGTGGGCCCGAAGAACACGCTGTTGAGTCGCTTACAAGCCGAAACCTTGCCCGTTTGACAAGCTTGTAGACAATCTCTAGTGTGCATTGGATCCAATTAGCCACCTCACCTTGAAAAGGAGGATAGCGTAGTCGTGACGCAGAAGCCGAACCCTTTGAGCAGCATCCAGATCAGCGGGCCTATCCCCGCCCATCTCGCCCGCTCCGTGATTGAAGAAACATTGCGCAACGCCATCCTGGATGGCCGCTTGCCCTGTGGCACCGCCATGCGTCAACAGGAGCTGGCCAGCTTGTTCGGTGTCAGCCGGATGCCGGTGCGCGAGGCATTGCGTCAACTGGAAGCCCAATCGCTGCTGCATGTGGTCACCCACAAAGGCGCGGTGGTGGCGCCACTGATCGAGGACCACTCGGCGGAAACCTACGCCCTGCGCATACTCCTCGAATCCGAAGCGCTGCGCTTGTCGATTCCCCTGCTCACGCCCGATGACATCGCCCAGGCTGGCGCCTTTATCGACGCGCTGGAACGGGAAAGCGACTACACCGAAATCGGCCGCCTCAACCGCCTGTTCCACATGGCGCTATATGGCAAGGCGGGCAATCAGCGGTTGCTCAAGCTGGTTGAACACGGCTTGAACGAAGAGGAACGTTTCCTGCGCTTCAACCTCGAGGCCATGGGCCTGGGCAAGACGTCCCAGGAAGATCACCGCGAACTGCTCGACCTCGTGGCGCAAAAGAAGGTCGACGAAAGCATCCTGACCCTGCGTAACCACCTTACCCGCGGCATGGAGGTGATTACGGGTTACCTCAAAACTCTTGAAGAGACTGAACAGAACGCTGCGCTGTAAATTCGGCATGGAACTGAAACGCCTCCCTCGACCACAAAGCGCTGCAAAGTGACGCTGGCCGACAGAGGCCAGTGCACCACCATTACTCCCGTTAAACCATTAAGCCCAAAGAAAACTTCACACACTCCGCAGAGCGATCCAACTACCGCAATATTCCAACTCGAAAAACTTATAAAACTAAAAACACCTGAATACTTAATCAGATTATTACCAACACTCCAATTCTCCCAATCGACAGCGTGAATCCATGCTCGGTGCGTCACTGCGCGTGGCGTTCCTTTAAATAAAGCCTTGGTATTTTGTCACAGCATGCTGCTTGCCAGTAACAGTGTCAGCCTCGTACAGGGCTGCCTGTTATCAAGGCACCCGCGCATCCGTGAAAACCAATGTTTATTTGTCGCTAAAGCACAACGCTTTTATCAGGGAAGAGACAACGACTTATAGGCATCAACATGTTCCAGCACTCACACCTGCTTAAACAAAAAAAGCAGAAGTTACATATCCATCCAATATTCAAATATATAAATACCCTTCCAAAGTTGCAGTACTTTATGGAAAACCACGTATTCGCCGTGTGGGACTTCATGACACTCACCAAACGCCTGCAACATGACCTCACCGGTATGCGCCTGCCCTGGTTACCGCCAACGGACCCGCAAGCGGCTCGCCTGATCAATGAGATCGTATTGGGCGAAGAGTCGGACGCGTATCCCGGCCATGGGCACGGCAGCCACTTCGAGTTGTACCTGGAAGCCATGCGTGAAGTCGGCGCGAGCACGGCGAACATCGAGCGGTTCGTCAGCCTGCAGCGTGACGGCAACGATGCAGAAACGGCCCTGCAAAAAATCGACATCCACCCGTCCGTGGCCCGGTTCGTCAGAAGTACCCTGCAGGTTGCCCTGGACGCCCCGACGCACTGCGTGGCGGCTGCCTTTCTCCACGGGCGCGAGAGCGTCATCCCGGCGATGTTCAAGCGCATCCTGGAGGAGTGCGAGGTGCTCCATCGCCAGGCGCCCACCTTCTGCTACTACCTCAAGCGCCACATGGAGATCGACGCCCAGGAGCATGGCCCGGCGGCAACGCAATTGCTGCAACGCCTTACCCTCGGCGACCCAAGCCGCGAGCAGCAAGCCGACAGTTGCGCCCTCGGCGCCGTGGAAAGCCGCCTGGCCTTATGGGATGGGTTGCATAGGTGCCTGCCGGAGATGAGCGCATGAACCCTGCAGACTACCGCTCATTTGCCGACGACTGGGAGCGCCGCGCGACCATCCGCACACGCCCGCGGCGGCGGTTGGAAAACGATCAGAAACTGATCTACCCCCTGAGCCGACAGCCTCTGGTGCTGAGCGCGACCTTTATCGACCAATGCCCGCAGTGCCGTGATGTTGTCTTGCTGCAGACGTTCTACAAGTTCATCAACGACGTGGTGATCTTTGAAACCGAGATCGTCGACAAGACCGCACGCAGCATCGCCAAGAATCGCTTTTCGGTGCCCTTCCCGCTTGCCTGTCGCTACGACGCCATGACCGTGGTGGTGGACGAGGATTACCACGCCCTCGTCGCCCTCGATTTCATGCAACAGACCATCGAGATGACCGGGATCCCACCCCTTGAACTACCCGCGCAAATCGAGCTGAGCCGCGCCTTGCCTGCCGCACTGGCGCTGGCGCCCGAACACCTGCGCGATGCCGTGGAACTGATTGCCGTGGCCATCGCCGAGAACACCGTGACCCATGACGTGGCAGCGTTTTCCAAGGACGACAGTGTCAAGCAGTCCATCCGTGGGTTGATGGCCGACCACCTGTTTGACGAGGGCCGCCACGCGCTTTTCTGGACGCGCCTGGTGCGTATTTATTGGCAGTCTGCAGACGCCGCGGACCGCAACTGTATCGCCCGGATCCTGCCGGTTTTTCTCCAGCATTACCTGACCCACGACCTGCAGAAAAACTTCGACCTGCACTTGATCGAGCACCTGGATGTCAGTGACGGCACGCGCTCTGCGCTGCGCACTGAAGTGCAGGCGATGGGCTTTCCCATTACCCGCCAGCACCCGTTGATCGGCAATATCATGGGCTTCCTGAACCACAGCGGCCTGCTGCAAACGCCGAGTGTGATTGGGGCGCTGGATGCCTTTCTTGCGGCGCCAGGAGGGCACCCATGAGGCACCTGAAGATTGGGCTGGCGGGCTTCAGCGCGGCGCTGAATGAACTGGGTGAGACATTGGCGCAATACGGTCATGGGGTGGTGCGAGCACAGGATGTCACCCACCTAGTAGACCTGCTGATTGATGACGGTAGCGAGGAGGTTCCGCCCGGCGTGACGTGCACAGCCTTGATGAGCCTGCGCGTGGGTATGGGAGCGTTGACCGACTGTGGATTGCCGGCCCTGCAGCTCAGGTGTTACGCCCACTCACGGCGACTCCTGACAACCCTGGAGGTTGCCGGAGAAGCCTGTGGCAATGGTCAACGGCTGCGTCAACACGCAGTAAGCAGCCTGGTGGAGTGGGTAGCCCAACAGGTGAGTGGGTTCTCCCGGGACCCGGGCTATTTCTCGCAGGCGGCCGTCGCCTCTGATGATCCGGAACACGGCCTGCAAGCGCTCGCATCCCTGGCGTACCTGCATCGTTTTAACCTGACGGCCGATTTGGTTCTGCAGCAGCAAGCCCAGGTACCCCTGATCGAACGATTGGAAAACAGTCTGCAAACCTTCGCCGACCGGCTGGCGTTGAACATTGCCGGCAGCGGGCTGACTTACCGACAGTTGCATCGCCAGAGCCTGGCTATCCAGCACCGTCTGCGACCTCTGCTTAGGCCCCACGACACACCGCCGGTAATCGGCGTCTGCCTGGACAAATCCCTGGAGCTGTACGCCAGCATTCTCGCGGTACTCGCCTGCGGTGCGGTGTACCTGCCCCTGGAGCCGGGCCACCCGCTGCAACGCCAGCAAGCGATGCTGGAAAACGCCGGCGTCTCGGTGCTGCTGGATGATGGCAAGCATCCACTGCGGGACGGGTTTTGTGCATTGGATGTGAGTGCCGTCGACACTCCCGACACCTCGCTGCCAATGCGCCAGCGCCCCGCCATGGACGACCCTTGCATGGTGCTCCACACCTCGGGCACTACCGGCCACCCCAAGGGCGTGCTGCTCAGCCAGCACAACCTGGCCCATTTCAGCGCCTGGTTCGGGGGTCATGTGCAGCTGAGCGAACACAGCCGGGTCTTGCAGTTTTCGCCCTTGAGTTTTGACTCGTCCCTGATCGATATCTTCCCGAGCCTGATCGCGGGCGCCGAGCTGATCGTGCCCAGTGAGGACCAGCGACGCGACCCGCAGCAACTGGTGGAGTTGATCCGACAACAGCGCGTCACCCACGCCTTCCTGCCGCCGGCGCTGCTGAGCATCCTGCCGCTGGATCAACCCCTGGGCCTGGCGCACCTGATGACCGGAGGCGATGTGTGCGAGCCCTATGTCATCGAGCAGTTGGCAGGCCAGTGCCGCCTGCACAATTTCTACGGGCCCACCGAAGCCACCGTGCTGGTGACCAGCCACACGTTGCAGCCGGGCGACAGCAATCGCAACCTCGGCACGCCCATCGCCAACAGCCAGGTACTGATCCTCGACGAGCACCTGCAACCGGTGGATGAGCAGGTGTTGGGCGAACTGTACATCGCCGGTCCCGGCGTCAGCCTGGGTTACCTCAACCAGCCGCGTCAGACCGCCGAGCATTTCGTCCCCCTGGAGTTGCCCGACGGCCAGACCTTGCGGGCCTACCGCACAGGCGACCTGGCGAAGTGGACCGCTGCCGGCATCGAGTTGGTCGGGCGCCGGGATCAGCAGGTGAAGATCCGTGGGTTCCGGGTCGAACCGCAAGAGATCGAACATTGCCTGCGCAGCAGTCAGCTGTTTCGCCAAGTGGCGGTGGTGATTGACCGTGAGCGGCGAATCCTGGCTTTTGTTGCTCAGCCCGAAACACAAGACGCCCTGCCTGCACTGACGCAGCATGCCCGGCAAACACTGCCGGACTATTTGCGCCCAACCCTGTGCACGGAACTTGCGAGCATGCCGTGCACCCCCAACGGAAAGGTCGACCGCCAGGCATTGCTGGCGTTACCGACTCCAACGCTGCCGGCCATCATTCACGGCGAACCGCACACGCCCATGCAAGTGCAGTTGCTCAACCTGTGGAGCGAGTTGCTGGGCATGCCGGTCACGCAGCTGTCGGCCGACGAGAGCTTCTTCAATCTTGGCGGCCATTCCATCCTGCTGTCGACGATGCTGCTGCGTATCCGCGAGCAGTTCGGGCGCAGCCTCTCCCTCAGCCGGTTTTTTGAAACCCCCACGGTTCGTACCCTCGCTACGCTGATGGGGGACGACGCACCACCCGAAGCACCGACCGGCCAGGCTACCCGGGATGCGCTGCGTGAGCTGCATGTGCAGACATTGCCGGCTGAACAGGCGGGCGAACGTCGCCGGGTGATCGTGACCGGGGCCAACAGTTTTCTCGGGGTGCATATCGTCGAGGCACTGTTGGCCGAGGGTGCACTTGAAGTGGCGTGCCTGGTGCGCGAACGGCCCGGACATTCGGCGACCGCGAGGTTTGCCGAGGCCCTGCGAGAGTACCGTCTGGAACACCTGGACCTGAGCCGGGTGCAGGTGTATGCCGCCGACATCAGCCAGCCGCGTCTTGGCCTGTCGAGTGAGGTGTATGACTACCTCGCCGGGGAGTTCGGCGTGTTGGTGCACAACGCCGCCCACGTCAATCATGTGATGGATTACGCCACCCTGGCCAAGGACAACGTCGAACCGGTGCTGGAATGCCTGCGCCTGTGTGAAACCCGGTGCAAGAAGGTCTTCAATTTTATCTCGACGCTGTCGGCCGCCAGCACTATCGACGCACATGGCCAGGTACTCGAAAACCCCGCCGCGGCCACCCCGCCGCTCTACATCCAGAATGGCTACAACCTGTCCAAATGGGTTGCCGAACGCTTGCTGGGACGCGCCGCAGCGCAAGGTGCCTGGGTCAATATCCATCGCCCGGGGAACATCAGCTTCAACAGCCGCAGCGGAGTCTGCGAGCCACAGAAGAATCGCCTGATGTTGATGCTCAAAGGTTCACTCCAACTGGGCCTGGTGCCGCACCTTGAGTTGAATTTCGACCTGATGCCGGTGGACTTTCTCGCCCGGTTTATTGCGTTCCAGAGCAGCCGCTGCCGTGCTGGAGGGACGGTGTTCAACCTGCATAACCCGCAGCCCCTGAGCTGGGAAACCTACGTCGACGCCTTTCGCCAGGCAGGCCACGCATTCGAGCTGGTGAGCGTGGCTCACTGGCAACGTCACCTGCACACAGTGGACAGCCGCAATGCGCTGTTCGGCGTACTGGGCTTCTACCTCAACGGGGTGGGCGAGGACATCGGCGATACCTCGATGATCCGCCATGACAACGCACGACGCGGCGTCGAGCAGATGGGCGGACGCTACCCCGAAAAAAATCCGGCGCTGTTACGCAAGGGCTGCGAGTACCTGCGCAGCACCGGTTTCCTGTGACCAGGCTCTCAATTGAAGGAAGACCTTATGAAACCCGATACGTTGATTCGCAACCCTTGCGCCAAACCTGTGGTGTCCTCAGTTGTGGTTGCCTGTGATGCCGCCGGTGTGTGGGCGGTGGTCGGTGACTTTGGCGGATTTGATCGATTCATCCCCGCCTTGTCCCACATCGAAATCACTGGTGCGGGCGCGGGATCGCTGCGCAAGAAGTTCTTCCACGATGGAAATCTGGTATTGGAGCAACTCAACAGCCGCGACGAGCAGGCCATGCGCATGACCTGGACCACGATCTACAACACCTTGGGCGTAGCACGGTTGTGGGCCGCCATGAATGTCGAACCGTTGGGAGCAGGATCCTCACGGGTGACCTGGACGATCATCGCCGAGCCGGTTGAACCTGGCATGGAGGGATTTGGGCCGTTTGTGCAGGCATTCGCCGACGGTGCGCTGGCGAATGTGCGAGCGATGTTTGGCTAAAGGAGACAGGAGCGAGCAGGCTCGCTCCTGTGTGTTCATCGATCAGATTTTGAAACTGTCGACCAACTGCTTCAGGCGGTTGGCCTGTTGAGACAAGGCGTCGCAATCCTTCAAGGTTTCGTTGAGGTTGGCCACGCCCTGCTGGTTCAGCAGGTTGATCTGGTTGATGTCGACGTTGAGGGTTTCCACCACGGCGGTCTGTTCCTCGGTGGCGGCCGCTACCGACTGGTTCATCCCGTCGATCTCGACGATCCGCTGCGTCACGCTGACCAGGCGCTCACCGGCCTGGTTGGCGACCTCGACGCTTTCTTCGCTGGAGGTCTGGCTGGCGTTCATCGTGGTCACGGCCTCACGCGAGCCAATCTGCAGCGAGGTGATCATTTTGTGGATCTCTTCTGCCGACTCCTGGGTGCGGTGCGCCAGGTTGCGTACTTCATCCGCCACCACGGCAAACCCACGCCCGGCCTCACCGGCACGTGCCGCTTCAATCGCGGCGTTGAGGGCCAACAGGTTGGTTTGCTGGGAGATGCCTTTGATCACGTCCAGGATGTGGCCGATGTTGTCGGTGCTGGCGTTCAGGGTTTCAATCTGCGTGCAGGACAGGCTGATTTTTTGCGAAAGCTCCGACATCGCCAGGATGGTTTTCTCAACCACCTTGCGCCCATCATCGGCCTGCTCACTGGCACCGCTGGCGTGTTGCGAAGCATCAGCAGCGTTGCGCGCGATTTCCTGCGTGGCGGCCCCCAGTTCGTTGATCGCTGCGGCCACGCTGTTGGTGCGCGCGCTTTGTTCGTCGGAACCGATGATCGACGCATTGGACGAGGCCATTACTCGCTGGGACAGGTCGTGCACCTGGCGCGTCGCCGAGGAAACTTCGGAAATCGACGCGTGAATACGCTCGACGAATTGGTTGAAGGCACTGCCCAAGTCACCGAACTCGTCCTTGCTTTCCACTGTCAGGCGGCGGGTCAGGTCACCCTCGCCCTGGGCGATGTCCTGCATGGCGCGGCCCATGGTGGTCAGCGGGCGCATCAAGACCTGGATCAGGACGCTCAGGAACACGGCAATGGCGGCAACCGCAATGAACATGGCGATCAATGCCGAGGTGCGGAACTTACCCAGCGGTGCGTAGGCTTTGTCTTTGTCGATCGACAGGCCGATGTACCAGTCGGCATTCGGCAACCCGCTGATCGGGGTGAAGGACAAAATCCGTTCCTGGCCATTCAAGACCACTTCCTGGCTGAGCTTCTCGATGCGCACGTTGGTGCCGGGATAGATGTCCTTGAGGTTCTTCATCACCTGGTCCTGGTCCGGGCTGACGATCACCTGACCATCACCGCTGACCAGGAATGCATGGCCGATGCCGCCGAAATCCACCGAGTTGATGATCTTCACCAGGGTTTGCAGGCTCAGGTCACCGCCGACCACGCCAAGCAGTTCGCCATTCTTTTTCACCGGCATCGCGATGGTCACGATCAGCCCGCCTACCGCAGCCATGTAGGGCGGTGTAAGCATGGTCTTGTCGGCTGCGACAGCTTGCTTGTACCAGGGACGCTGACGCGGATCGTAGCCATCGGGCATTTTGGCGTCGGGACGCTGGGTGAACACGCCGTTGGTGGAACCGACGTAGGTGAACTGGAAGTTGGAGGTAAATGCCGACTGGTCGACCAACCCCGGAAGATCGGCAGAGCTGCCTTGATGGGCCACGTTTTGCGCGAGGCTTTCCAGTACCAGCACCCGCCCGCTGAGCCAGTTCTGCACGCTGCTGGCGGTGAGTTCACCGGATTGCTGAATGGACGACTCCAGGTTTTGCCGGATGGTATTGCGCTGCAAGTAGTCGTTGTAGAACGTGAATAACGCGAAGGCCAGAACCACTACGCCTGACGCGGCCAACAGAATTTTATGACTGAACTTGAGATTCATTTCATTGACTTCTTTTTGCCAAAAGGGGGTGAGCGTGCCGGATGCAACATTCCATGTAACGGTATAGGCAGACTCTGCGACTGCTCTATTTCGGTGCACGCATGGCTCGTCAGGCTTTCGGCCAAGGCAGGATAAATCTTAGGAATTTGTGAGAAGCATCTGCTTTTAATGTCAGAAACCGACCAGTGGTAGCGCTCTAGCGTCAGGAGTTGCAAAATTTTTCAGGCTTGTCGACAATGCGACTAATTATCATTTGTGACGCTTTGCCAGGCCGTGTGAATGCCCTCATCCGAGTACGCAGTACAGACGCTTTACAGCAACCATCATGGCTGGCTGAACACTTGGCTGCGCAGCCGTCTGGGTAACGCAGCGGATGCGGCGGACCTGGCCCAGGACACGTTCGTGCGGCTGCTGCAAAAAACCGAACGTTTCGAACTCAAGGCCCCTCGCGCTTTCCTGCGCACTATCGCGCGGGGCCTGGTGATCGATCATTGGCGTCGCGAAGAAATCGAGCGCGCCTACCTGGAGTCCATCGCGCATTTGCCCGAAGCCTTGGGGCCGAGTGCTGAAGAACGTGCGTTGATTCTGGAATTGCTGGAGTCCATCGCCCGGCTTCTGGACGGACTCAAGCCCAAGGTACGCAAGGCGTTTCTACTGGCTCAATGCGACGGCCTGACTTACAAGCAGATTGCGCAGCAGATGGGTGTATCACTGCGTTCGGTGGAACGCTATGTCGCCGAGGCGCTTTATCACTGTTATGTGCTGCGGTATGAGGCATGACCTCGATGGATAACACCGCGCGCGCAGGAATCGACCCGCAGGTGGTCAAGCAGGCCATCAGCTGGATGCTGCGCCTGCGTAACAATCGCGCCAATGTCCGCCTGAAGGCGCAGTGCGAGCACTGGCGCGAGGCTCATCATGAACACGAGTTGGCCTGGCAACGCGTGCAGGCACTGCAGCATGAATTAAGCAGCCAGTTGGCGGCGATTCCCGGGGCCCATGTGGCGCTGGAGAACAGTGCCCAGCGCCTTGGGCGCCGGCAGGCATTGAAGGTATTGTCCGGCGTGCTGTTGATGGGTTCGGCGGCCTGGGTCAGCCGAGACCTCACCGGCTGGCAGCGTTGGACCTCTGACCTGGCTACCACCACTGGCGAACGCCGTAGCGTGCAACTACCGGATGGCACGCGCCTGCAGCTCAATACCGATAGCGCAGTGGACCTCGACTTCAACCCGCAACAACGCTTGATCACATTGGTGCGTGGGGAAATCCTGGTGACCTGCGGCGCCGCGGCGACCCCCCCCTACTGGTTCGCACCCGCCATGGTTTGTTCGAAGGAATAGACGGGCGATTTGTGGTGCGCCAGGACAGCGATTGCACACGTCTGAGCGTCGCGTCAGGCAACGTGGCGATTCATTCACCGCATACCGCCGACGGGCTTTTCACTCAAGTGCATGCAGGAGAAAGCTACCTGGTGCGTCAGAATGCGGCCGCTCTGGCGCCGCCTTCGGATATGGATACAGGGGCCTGGGCCGACGGATTGATCGTCACCCGCAACATGCGTCTTGCCGATTTCCTGGCGGAGGTGGGGCGCTATCGCCATGGTTATCTGGGCTGCTCGAGCAATATCGCAGATTTGCGCTTGTCTGGTGTTTTTCGCCTGGAGGACACCGAGAAACTATTGGCGATCCTTCCGCAGACGCTGCCTGTGCGCCTGCGCTATCGCACCCGCTGGTGGGTGAGCCTGGAGCGTCAGGCCTGATTATTTTTGGCGTGCCTGATTTATTTTTGGCGGCTTTTTTCCGTGAGTCCGGCTTAGACAGTAAGCAATTCAATCTGCCTTCAGCGACCTCTACGGATCTCGATAATGACTGTGCGTTTTTTCAGCAACTCTCCCTCTTCCTACCCTTTGCTCGGCAAAGCCGTACGCGCAGCATTGCTGTCGACCACGATGGGCATCGGCTTGCTGCCAGTGGCCGGTGTCGCGGCTGATAGCGGGGTCGAACGTATCAGCCAGCGCTATGACATCCCGGCAGGCGCGCTGAGCGATGTGCTCAATCAGTTTGCCCGTCAGGCAGGCATCACCCTTTCCAGCACGCCTGCGCAGACTCAGGGCCGACAGTCTCCCGGGCTGCACGGGGAGTACTCGGCCGAACAGGGCCTGAGCCAATTGCTCAACGGCTCAGGCTTGCAGGCGCAGGCCCAGGACGACGTGAGTTTCGTGTTGCAGGTCCAGCCCGAGAGCGAGGCGCTGACCTTGCCGACCACCGACATCAAAGGCTTCGCCCTGGGTAATGCCCTGGGCAGCATGGAAGGCTACAACGCGACCCACAGCCAGATCGCCACCAAGACCAGTACCGCGCTGCTGGAAACGTCTCAGACGGTTTCAGTGGTGACCCGCGAGCAGATGGACGACCAAGGCTCGCAAACCGTTGCCCAGGCCATGCGTTACACCCCTGGCGTGCTGACCAACCCTTATGGCGCCACTCACCGCTATGACTATGTGGCGATGCGTGGTTTCAACGACGGTTCGGTGGATAACATCTACCTTGACGGTTTGAAATCCATGGGTGACAGCGGAACCTACAGCACCATGCAGGTGGACCCGTATTTCCTCGAGCGCGTAGATATCCTCAAAGGACCGTCATCGGTGCTCTACGGGCGCAGCTCGCCGGGTGGGCTGGTGGCGTTGACCAGCAAGAAGCCATTGTTTGAGCCATACCATCAGGTCCAGGCCACGATAGGTTCCCAAGGGCAGCGAGGCATGGGTTTCGACTTCAGCGGCCCGGTGGATGACGACAAGCGCATTGCTTACCGACTGACCGGGCTTGCAGACAAGTCCGACACGCAATTCGACCATGCCAAGGAAAAACGCTACGCGCTGGCACCCACCTTGAGCATCGACTTTACCGATGACACGTCCCTCACACTCCAGGCTTACCTGCAGCATGACCCCGACGGTGGCTACCACGGAGGCATGCCGGCAGATGGCGCGTTGCACCAGCGCAACGGCCAGCGGATCTCCAATCACTTCTTCGAAGGCGAGCCGAGCATTGATGGGTACAAGCGTGATCAACAGTCGTTCGGCTATCAGTTCGAGCATCGCTTCAATGATGTTTTCACCGCGCGGCAGAACTTTCGGTATCTGGACTCCAAGGTCCGGCTGGACCAGGTATATGCCTATGGCTGGACTACGCCCACCAGTAATGAGTTGAATCGCTATTACTCAGGCGGTGACGAAAAGCTGCATGCGTTCATCATCGACAACATGCTGCAGGCTGAATTTTTTACCGGCGCGACCAAGCATACGGTGTTGATGGGGGCGGACTATCAGCGGCGCAAAACCGTCGTGGACTGGAGCAGCGGCTCTCTTGCGCCAATCAATGCGTTCAACCCGGTGTATGGCAATTCCGAGATCAGCTATTACAGCCCAACCAGTTATCTGCGCCGGCTCGAGCAGACCGGCGTTTACCTGCAAGACCTGATTGAGATGGACAAGTGGCGGTTCTCCCTCGGGCTGCGTCAGGACTGGGTTGAGACCTCCGATGAAAATCGCATTGCCGAAGCGGGACGACCGCTGGGCACAGAGATCAGTGATAAACGTACCAAACTGACCGGCCGGGCCGGAGCGCTCTACTTGTTTGATAACGGTCTCGCGCCCTACGTCAGCTATTCCGAATCCTTCAACCCGAACTCCTATTCGGACAGTGCCGGCAATCCCCTTGCACCTACCGACGGTACCCAGTGGGAAGTCGGCTTGAAGTATCAGCCGCCGGGTACCGACAATTTGTTCACGGCCTCGCTGTTCCGCATCGACCAGGAAAACCTGGCGACCAAACTGCCGCAGGAAAACTTCTATCGCGCGGTCGGCGCTGTGCGCTCCCAGGGCCTGGAGCTGGAGGCGCATATGCAGTTGACCGACCATCTCAAATTGTTGGGCAGCTATACCTTCACCGATATCGAGTATTCGAAGTCGATGGTCAGCACGCTGAGTACCGCAGACAACGTGATCGAGAACAAGGGGAACTCGCCGACGCAGGCGCCGCGTCATATGGCGTCGGTATGGGCAGACTACAAGTTCGATAGCGGCGCACTGGATGGCCTGCGACTCGGTGGTGGTGTTCGTTATGTCGGCTACAGCTGGGCAGATGCGGAGAACACCATGAAGGTGCCCGCCTACACGCTGTTTGACGCCTCGATGGGTTATGACCTTGGCAAGGTTGGACTGAAGGGTGTGGATGTACGCCTGAATGCCAACAACCTGACGAACGAGTCGTACGTGGCGTCGTGTGCCAGTTTGAACTTCTGCTACCTGGGTGAAGAGCGCAACGTCAGTGCGACGGTGAGCTACCAGTTCTAATCCCTCTCGATTCATACAAAGCCAGTTCCTGATTCCAGGCGCTGGCTTTGTCGTCTTTGCAGGAAATTTTTATGCGCGCATTGCTGGTTTTACTTCATCGCTACATCGGGTTGGCAACGGCGTTGTTTCTGATGATGGCGGGACTCACGGGCAGCCTACTGGCGTTTAACCATGAGTTGGATGAATGGCTCAATCCCGGCTTTTATGAAGCAACGGCCAAAGGTTCGGCATTGCCGCCAGGTGAACTGGTGGACACGTTGCAGGGGCAGCATCCCAAACTGCAAGTCTGGTACATGGAGTATCCACAAGAGGCCGGTCATACCGCGATGCTGGCGGCAGTTGCGAGAAACGATCCGGCGACGGGCAAACCCTTTGAGGAGCCCAACCAGGTCTTTTACCTGGATCCGGTCAGCGGCGAAGAAATGGGCCGGCGTGTTTGGGGGGCTTGCTGCTTTCAGCGCGAGAACTTCATTCCGTTCATTCTGGAATTTCACTACAACCTGACACTGCCGGGTAATTGGGGTTTGTGGCTGATGGGACTGGTGGCGATCGCATGGGTGTTCGATTGTTTTATCGCGCTGTGGCTGACCCTGCCGAGAGGTAAACCGTTCTGGAAGAAGTGGTCCACGGCGTGGAAGATCAAGGGCGGCCACGCTTACCGGCTGAACTTCGACCTGCATCGTGCAGGCGGGTTATGGCTTTGGCTGTTGTTGCTGCCGATTGCAGTCAGCAGCGTCGCGATGAATTTGCCGAGCCAGGTGTTCAAGCCTGCTGTCTCGCTGTTCTCACCGGTTGAGCCTAGCGTCTATGAGGCCCGTGGCGGGTTACCCGCCGAGCAATTGGGCGTGACACAACTGAGTTATCAACAGGCCTATGAGCGGGCGCTGGAGGAAGGCACGCGGCTGGGACTGACGGCGGCGATTGGAGAGCTTTACTACAGCTTTGAGTACAACTTTTATGGGGCGGGTTTTGGACAACATGATACCGAGGCCCATGGGAAATCCTGGTTGTTTTTCCACGGGACGGATGGGCGTTTACTGGGGCAGGAAATAGCAGGGCAAGGTACGTTGGGAGAGCGCTTTTATCGGCTGCAACTGCCGATCCATGGGGGCAGGATCATCGGGGTGGCGGGTCAGGTGCTGATTGCGCTGCTGGGAGCTGTGATCGCGATGTTGTCTGCTACCGGGATCTATATATGGTGGCGCAAGTTAATGGCCAGGCGAAGCAGTAAGGCACGCAAAGGGTGAGTCGGTTCTAGTTGTTTGCCCAGCCCTTAAACGACAAAACCCCTGTCTGCGCTAGCAGACAGGGGTTTCGGAATTCAATCTTGACGATGACCTACTCTCACATGGGGAAACCCCACACTACCATCGGCGATGCATCGTTTCACTGCTGAGTTCGGGATGGGATCAGGTGGTTCCAATGCTCTATGGTCGTCAAGAAATTCTGTGTACCAGACCGTTGCGTTCGCAACGTGCCGGTGAAAATCATGGACTTCTACATAAACAAAACCCCTGACTGCATA
>NZ_JACAPZ010000023.1:19961-63652 GCF_013385475.1 Pseudomonas sp. G5001 | reverse complement strand
ACGCCGGTTTAGCCGCGCCGGGCCATGGATGGCCCGTCGCGGCGGCCCGCGGAGTAATGCCGGAGTGAGGGCACACCGAGCCTAGGCGAGGTGCCGAGTGGTGGGGCAAGAGCGTTTTGGTTACTTTTGCGCTTTTCAAAAGTGACCCGCTGTAAGAGCGGAACCCATAGTCGCCATTACAAAAATAACGGATATGCCCCCGATTCATCGCGCCCACCCCGGCCTGCGCTTCTGCACAAACGCCTGAGTCCCCTCAACCCCTTCCTCACCACAAACCGCCTCGGCAAACCACTCGGCAGCCTGGTCCAACAACGGCCCCAACGCCAGCTCACCACTGGCCAGCAGCAACGCCTTGGTCCGCGCATTAGCCCCCGGAGCACACCGCAAAACCTGCCCCAACACCTCATCCAGCCGCTCCGCCAACGCCTGCGGATCGTGCTCCACAAAATGCACCAACCCCAACCGCAGCGCCTCAACCCCATCAAACCGCGCCGCCGTCAAAGCCAGCCGCCGCGCCTGGGTCAGCCCGATACGCTTCACCACGAACGGGGCAATCTGCGCCGGCAATAACCCAAGGCCGGTCTCCGGCAACCCAAACTGCGCCTGATGATCCGCAATCGCTACATCACTGACACACACCAACCCAAACCCACCGCCCAACACGGCACCCTCAAGCACCACAATCACCACCTGCGGCAGCGCCTCCACTTCCTGCAACAGCGTACCGAACGCCCGGTTCAACGCCTGCAAGCCACCCGCGGCTCCCGCGCGAGCCATGTCCTTCACATCGCCACCGGCCGAAAAATGCCCACCCGCGCCGCTGATAACCAACGCCCGCACGCTCTTGTCCCCAGCCACATCGGCCAGTACCGCACGCAGTTCGTTGACCATTTCCAGGCTCATGGCATTGCGGCTGTCCGGCCGATTGAGGGTCACATGCAGCACCCCGTTATGCGGTTCCAGCAACAACGTGTTCACGACTTCTTCCCCGGCAGGGTGCCCATCAATTTGCAGATGATCCCCAGCATGATCTCGTCCGCCCCACCACCAATCGACACCAGCCGCACATCGCGATAAGCCCGGGCCACCGGGTTGTCCCACATGAACCCCATGCCGCCCCAATATTGCAGGCAACTGTCGCTGACTTCCCGGCCCAGGCGGCCGGCCTTGAGCTTGGCCATGGAGGCCAGGCGCGTCACGTCCTGGCCCTTGATGTACTGCTCGGTGGCCTGGTACACCAGCGCCCGCAGGCATTCGATTTCGGTGGACAGTTCGGCCAGACGGAAGTGGATCACCTGGTTGTCGATCAGCGCCTTGCCGAAGGTCTTGCGTTCCTTGCAGTACTCGATGGTGCTGTCGATGCAGTACTCCAGGCCCTTGACCATATTGGCCGCGCCGAACAGCCGCTCTTCCTGGAACTGCAGCATCTGCATCATGAATCCCGCACCTTCATGGCCGATGCGGTTGCGCTGGGGGATGCGCACGTCGTCGAAAAACACCTGGGCGGTTTCCGAGCTGTGCATGCCGAGCTTTTCCAGGGGCGGGCTGACGCTGATGCCGGGGGTGTTCATCGGCACCATGATCAGCGACTTGTTGATGTGCGGCTTGTCGTCCGAGGTGTTGGCCAGCAGGCAGATGAAGTCGGCGCTCGGTGAGTTGGTGATCCACATCTTGCTGCCGTTGATCACGTAGTCAGTGCCGTCCTTGCGGGCATGGGTTTTCAGCCCGGCCACGTCGGAGCCGGCGCCGGTTTCCGAGACGCCGATGCAGCCCACCTGTTCGCCGCTGATGGCCGGGCGCAGGAATTCTTCGCGCAATTCATCGGAGCCGAAGCGGGCGAGGGCCGGGGTGCACATGTCGGTCTGCACGCCGATGGACATCGGGATGCCGCCGCAGCGAATGCTGCCGAACTCTTCGGCGGCGACGATCGAGTAGCTGTAGTCGAGGCCCATGCCACCGAATTTTTCCGGCTTGGAAATACCCAGCAAACCGAGGTCGCCGGCCTTGCGGAAGATCTCGTGGATCGGAAAGCGTCCGGCCTTTTCCCACTCATCCACATGCGGGTTGATCTCGCGCTCGACAAAGCTACGGACGGTGCGACGCAGTGCTTCGTGTTCCTGGGTGAAGATCATTTTTATTGTTCTCCCTATGGGGACGCGGGGCGTCCCGGGCTGCATTCCCACGCGGGGCGTGGGAACGATCATCAAAACCGCGCTGCACCAAAGCTGTTGGGCTGTAGTTGCCGCACCTCGGCCTCGTGGCAGATGTCCAGCAGAAACCCGAGCAAGGTCCGTGTATCCCGTGGGTCAATCAGCCCGTCGTCCCACAGGTTTGCGCTGCCATAGAGGGCGGTGGACTGGCTGTCGAGTTTCTGTGCGGTGACCTGTTCGAGCATGTCGAGCACCTTGGGGTCGGGCACCAGGCCGTCTTTCAGTTGCTTGGCTTCGGTGACGATCCGCAGCACCTTGCCCGCCTGGGCGCCGCCCATCACGGCGGTGCGGCTATTGGGCCAGGCGAAGATGAAACGCGGGTCGAGCCCACGGCCGCACATCGCATAGTTGCCGGCACCGTAGGAGCCGCCGACGACGATGGTCAGTTTCGGCACCCGGGCATTGGCCACCGCCTGGATCATCTTCGCGCCGTGCTTGATCACGCCTTGCTGTTCCGACTCGGTGCCCACCATGAAGCCGGTGGTGTTGTGGAAGAACAGCAGCGGTGTCTGGCTCTGGTCGCACAGCTGGATAAATTGCGCGGCCTTGCTCGCCCCCTTCGGGGTGATTGGCCCGTTGTTGCCGATAAAGCCGCAGGCCCGGCCCTGGATATGCAAGTGGCCGCAGACGGTGTGCGGGTCGAACTCGCCCTTGAATTCGAGGAAGTTGGAAGCGTCCGCCAACCGCGCGAGGATTTCGCGCACGTCGTAGGGCTTTTTCGGATCGTCGGGGATCAGCCCCAACAGCTCGTCAATCGGGTACAGCGGCTCGCTGTAAGCGCGCTTTGGCACAGGCGGCAAGCGGTCATCCCACGGCAACAGGCTGACAATCTCACGCACGATGCGCACGCCGTCAGCGTCGTTTTCCGCCAGGTATTCAGCGGTGCCGGCGGTTTGCGCATGCATCTCGGCGCCGCCCAGTTCTTCATCGGTGGCGACTTCGCCGGTGGCGGCCTTGAGCAGCGGCGGGCCGGCCAGGAACAGCTTGGCCTTGCCACGCACCACCACCACGTAATCCGAAAGACCCGGCTGATAAGCGCCGCCCGCCGTGGCCGAGCCATGCACCACGGTGATCTGCGGCAGGCCCATGGCCGACATCCGCGCCTGGTTGGCGAAGCTGCGGGCGCCTTCGACGAAAATCTCGGCGGCGTAGTTGAGGTTGGCGCCGCCGCTTTCTGCCAGCGTCACCACCGGCAGTTTGTTTTCCATGGCGATCTGTTGCAGGCGCAGGGATTTTTTCAGGCCCGAGGGGGAAATGGTCCCGCCCTTGATCGCGCTGTTGTTGGCCACCACCAGCATCCGCACGCCGCTGACGTAGCCGATGCCGGCGATCAACCCGCCCCCAGCGGCGCTGCCGTCTTTGTCATCGTGCAGTTTGTAGCCGGCCAGGCTCGCCAGTTCGAGGAACGGCGCGCCGGGGTCGAGCAATAAATTCAGGCGTTCCCGTGGCAGCAGTTGCCCGCGCTTGTCGAACCTGGCCTTGGCTTCGGCGGCCTTGCCCAGCAGGTTTTGCTCCAGCTGGCGCAATTGATTGACGCCCGTGAGCATCGCTTCGCGGTTCTGCGCGAATTGCGGGCTGTGGGCGTCGAGTTGCGAGTCGATCACCGGCATGGCTTATTTCTCCTCCTTGAGCACGTCCGGCAAGTAAGCCCGGTGGAAACCATTAAAGGACACGCTCGGCGGTTGCGCCTTGTGCAGCGGCCAGGCGCGGCTGCCCAGGCTGGCGGCGCCGTCGATGCGCAAGGTGCTGCCGCTGACGAACGCGGCGGCGGGGCTGAGCAAGAACACAATCGCCGCGCTGACTTCCGATTCGGTGCCGATGCGCTTGAGCGGAACATGCTCGCGCAAGGTCGGGATCACCGCCTTGAATGCGCCTTCGTAGGTGTCCATGCCGCTGGAGGCAATCCAGCCCGGCGCCACGGCGTTGACCCGCACCCCCGCGTAACCCCATTCAAAGGCGGCGGTCTTGGTGAAGTTGTCCATGCCCGAACGTGCCGCACCGGAGTGCCCCATGCCAGGCATGCCGCCCCACATGTCGGCGAGCATGTTGACGATGGATCCGCCGTGCTTGCTCATGCTCTGGTTGAACACTTCCCGGGCCATCAGGAAACCGCCCACCAGGTTGGTGCGCAACACGGTTTCAAAGCCCTTCTGGTTGATCGACGCGAGCGGCGAGGGGTACTGGCCACCGGCGTTGTTCACCAGGCCATGAATCGGGCCGTGCTCCTGCAGGACCTGGCCGACCAGCGCCTTGACCGCGTCTTCATCACGAATATCGCAGGCCTGCCAGCTGGCGCGACCGCCGTCCTCACTGATCTCCGCGGCTACCGTTTGCAGTTTTTCCGGCTTGCGCCCCACCAGGATCACATGGGCGCCGAGGGCTGCCAGCTCGTGGGCGGTGCAACGGCCAATGCCACTGCCGCCGCCGGTAACGATGATGGTCTGCCCCTGGAACAGGTCGGCTTTGAAGATCGAGTCGAAGGCCACGGCGCGGGTCCTTTAAGTGAATTGATCGGCAATGTGCTGCGGCACGGCAATCGGGATTTCCAGCAGTTGCTGGGCGAAGGCCTTGCCTTGGGGATCGATGCGCAGGCTGGCAATCCCGCCGCCACCCAGGGCGTTTTCCAGCAGGAAGTTCAGGCTGTGGCTGCCGGGCAAATACCAGCGCTCGACGCGGCCGTGGATCGGGTCGAGCACGTGGCTCATCCAGTCGACGATCACTTCGGGCGTCAGTGCCTCGGCGATCCACGGCAGGTACTCGGGCTCGCGGGCGATCACCCCGATGTTGCTGTGGTTGCCCTTGTCGCCGGATCGGGCCACGGCCAGCTTGACCAGCGGCACGTTGGCGTCGGCGCGGCCTTGGGGTTTGGGCGGGTCGATCAATGCGATCGAGGTGTTCAGCGGTTTGGTGACGGGCAATTCGCAGGCATGCCGTTCGCCAAGGAAGTCGACCTGCAATTGGCAGGCGCTTTTATCGATCAGGAATGAAAACAACCGAATCAGCGGGTACACCGTGGGTCGCCCGCCGACGATCCCGGTGAGCCCCGGCGCCATGCCGGTGGCCGCCTGGGCAATCTCCCGGGCGAACAGCACCAGCGCCTGTTTGCTGGGGTGACGCACCGCCAGTTTCACCACCACTTCGCGGCAGTCCTGGCGTTGGGCATGGGGGCCGTAGGTGGCTTCGCTGCCCAGCAGTTCGATGTTGATGTCGGTGTAGGGCGCCCAGCCGCGCTGGCTGAACAGCTCTGAGGTCTTGTTGATGATCGCCTGGCTGACCCGTTCGGCCTTGGCCACCGCGTCGATCCCGGCGATCAGGCAACTGGCGGTGCAGCGAAAACCATCCGGGTAGGTGGCGCTGATCTTGTACTGGTCGGTGGGCGGCAGGCCTTTGGCGCCGTGCAGGTGCACGCGGTTTTTGCCTTGTTGCCGGAGCTTGACCTGGCTGAAGTCGCAGATCACGTCGGGCAACAGGTAGGCGCGCGGGTCGCCGATTTCATACAGCAGTTGCTCGGCGACGCTCAGTTCGCTGATCAGTCCGCCGGTGCCCTCGACCTTGCTGACGGTGAACTGGCCGTCGGCACTGACCTCCACAATCGGGAAACCGATGTGTTCGTAGTCCGGCACCTCCCGCCAATCGGTGAAGTTGCCGCCGGTGCACTGCGCGCCGCATTCGATGATATGCCCGGCCAATGCCGCCTGGGCCAGACGGTCGTAGTCCTGCCAGGACCAGTTGAATTCATGCACCAGCGCTGCGCTGACCACTGCGCTGTCGACCACACGGCCGGTGATGACGATATCGGCGCCCAGCTTCAACGCCTGCACGATACCGGGCGCGCCGAGGTAGGCGTTGGTGGATACGCACATCGGCGGCAAGGGCGCGCCGCTGAACATGTCGGTGACGCCGTGCAGTTGCTTGAACTGCGGTTGCAGGTCATCCCCCAGCAGTACGGCGATCTTCAACGGGATTCGGGCCTGGTCGCAGGCCGCCTGCAGCGCGGCGGCGCAGGCCTGGGGGTTGATCCCGCCGGCGTTGCTGATCACGCGGATGCCCTGGCGCTGGATATCCGCCAGCAGCGGCGTCAGCACCTCGACGAAATCCGTGGCATAGCCGGCCTGGGGGTCTTTCATTCGCGCTCCGGCGAGGATCGACAGGGTGACTTCCGCCAGGTAGTCGAACACCAGGTAATCCAGCGTGCCGCCGTGCACCAACTGCGCAGCGGCGGTGCAGGTGTCGCCCCAGAAGGCGCTGGCGCAGCCGATGCGTACCGTCTTGTTCATGGGGCGTCCTTCCTCTGCTTTGCTGGCACCCACACTACCAAGCAAGCGCTTGGTTTGTAAACTCTGGTCATAACTTTGCCCCAAGCGCTTGCTTGGTTGGCTGCCACGGCCTAAATTGCCGCCCAAGACGTAACCAGAAGTTAAGGAGAGCAGCATGGATGAGCAAAAAGCCCTGCGGGTGATGCGCACCATGGTCGACGCCGGCCAATTGACCGACCCCGACAGTGCCCGTGGCAAGCTGCTGCAAACCGCGGCCCACCTGTTTCGCAACAAGGGTTTTGAGCGCACCACCGTGCGTGACCTGGCCGGCGCGGTCGGGATCCAGTCCGGCAGCATCTTTCATCACTTCAAGAGCAAGGACGAAATCCTGCGGGCGGTGATGGAGGAAACCATCCACTACAACACCGCCCTGATGCGCGCTTCCCTGGCCGAGGCGAGCAACGTGCGCGAGCGGGTGCTGGCGCTGATTCGTTGCGAATTGCAGTCGATCATGGGCGGCAGTGGCGAGGCCATGGCGGTGCTGGTGTATGAATGGCGTTCCCTGTCGGCCGAGGGCCAGGCCCAGGTGCTGGCCTTGCGCGATATCTACGAAGAGATCTGGTTGCAGGTGCTGGGGGAGGCGAAAAACGCCGGTTACATCAAGGGCGATGTGTTTATCACGCGGCGTTTCCTGACGGGCGCCTTGTCCTGGACCACCACCTGGTTTCGCGCCCAGGGCAGCATGACCCTGGAGCAACTGGCCGACGAAGCCTTGCTGATGGTGTTGAAAGCTGACTAGCCCTTTCGCGCAAGCTATTAATTGTGTGGCAGAAAGTTGTCTCGATAGACAAAAACGCCTAGCTTAGCGGGATCAAAGTTTTCGACGGTGTGTGCCTTGATGTTTTCGCCTTGGCGATTGGCTGCAGGACTCTCAATATGGGCACTTGGCGCACTGTGGCTGATGCCTGCCTCGGCCGCCCAACTGGTGAGGGTCGGTGCTGCGCATTTCCCGCCATACACCGTGCGCCCGGAGCAGGGCGCCGACACCGGGTTGCTGCCGCAACTGGTGGAAGCCTTGAACGCCCTGCAAACCGACTACCAGTTTGTGCTGGTACCCACCTCGATTCCCCGGCGTTTTCGCGACTTCCAGCAAGGTCGGGTGGACATGGCGATCTTCGAAAACCCCAAGTGGGGCTGGCAGGATATTGCCCACACCGATGTCGACATGGGCCTGGAGGATGCGGAAATCTTCGTGGCCCAGCAGGAGCCCGGTCGCGACCAATCGTATTTCGCCGACCTGACCGGCAAGCGCCTGGCGGTGTTCAGCGGTTATCACTACGCGTTCGCCAACTTCAACCCCGATCCCAAGTACATGGCGGAGCACTTCAACGCCACCTTGACCTATTCCCACGACAGCAACCTGCTGATGGTCGCCCGGGGCCGGGCCGACATCGCCCTGGTGACACGTTCCTACCTCAGTGATTTCCTGGTGCGCAATGCCGATACGGCGGCGCAGTTCCTGGTGTCCGAGCGGATCGACCAGGTGTACCACCACTATGCGTTGCTGCGGCCCAAGGCGCCGATCTCGGGGCCGGCGTTCGCCGGGCTGCTCAAGCAGCTGAGGGACAACGGCCAGTTGCTGAAGATCTTCGAGCCTTACCGCATCGATGTAATGCCGGTACCGTGATCGTCTAAATTTTTGCCCTCGGCTCACGTCACTTGTTGAACTGTCGACGATTCGTGAGCCCATCCCATGTCCTATCTGAATGACCTGTCAGTGCTGCCCTTGCCGGCGGGACCCGCCCTGAATGCTGATGAAACTGATAGCCGCCTGAGCCTCACCCTTGAGGGCCAGCCGCTGATTCGCCTGCGCCTTGAGCGGGGTGATGAGGTGCAGGTGCATTTGCAAGAGCCCGCCAGTGTGCCGGCTGCCCGTGCCTTGTGGGCGGCGTGTTATTGGCTGTTTGCCAGGGAGCCCGGGCGTCAGCGACTGGTCTGGTGTCTTGAGCATGCGCCGGAAGATGCCTTGCGCAGTGGGTTGCTGGTGGCGACCGGGGTTGCCGGGCAGTTTCATTGCGAGCGCACGTTGTTCTGGCAGTTGCCGCAACCGTGGCTGGGGCAATCTCTCACGGGGACTTATCCGCAGCAGATGATCATCAGCGGTGGCAAGCGTCATCCTGCCCGTGCGCCGAAGCCGCGGGGCGAGGTGTATCGACGGTTTGATGCGCGACTGGGGGCGTGGATTTCACTGCGTACGGTGGAGATTGATGTTGATCTGGCGCGCTTCAATCGTTGGCAGAACAGTGCGCGGGTGGCGAATTTCTGGCAGGAAACTGGCAGCCTGGAACAGCATCGGGAGTATCTGGACAAGCTGGAAGCGGATCCCCATGCGTTGACGTTGATTGGCTGTTTCGATGATGAGCCGTTTGCTTATTTCGAGGCGTATTGGGCGAAGGAGGATCGGATTGCGCCGTTTTATGATGCGGCGGATTACGATCGCGGGATTCATATGCTGGTGGGCGAAGAGCACCACCGTGGTCCGCACAAGGTAGCGAGCTGGTTGTCGGCGCTGGTGCATTACTTGTTTCTCGATGATCCGCGTACGCAGCGTGTGGTGGCTGAGCCTCGGGCGGATAACGGGAAGATGATTGGGCATATGCAGAATCAGTGTTTCCACTGTGAGAAGGAGTTTGATTTTCCTCATAAGCGGGCGGCGTTGATGATTCTGGGGCGGGAGCGGTTTTTTGAGCGGTGTGGGTTGGTTTGACTGAGCAAAAAATCTGAGTGCACGAAGATCAAATGTGGGAGCGGGCTTGCTCGCGAAAGCGCAGTGTCAGTCAATGCATGTGTGACTGATCCACCGCTTTCGCGAGCAAGCCCGCTCCCACATGGGATGTGTGGCGCGTCAGGCCCGCCGCGCAAACGTGTCGCTATGGGTCCCGGAAACCTTCCGGCAATGCACCAGCGCATCGCGAATCATAAAGTTCACCAACGTCGGTGAAACCCCCAGCTCCTTGGCAATATCCTTCTGCGGCACCCCGTGCAGCCGGTACATCTCAAACGCATAACGCGTGCGCTGAGGCAACTCGGTCAAGGCGTCGGCAATGTTCTCCAGCGTCGAAAAGTTGATGTGCGAGGTCTCAGGTGAAGCGCCGTGAATAACCACATTCAAGCCTTCCTCTTCCGTGCCGGAATATTTCAGCTCCAGCGCCTGCTTGCGGTAGTGATCAATAGCCAGGTTGCGCACGATCTGGAACAGGTAACTGAGCTGCGCCTTGAACGATGACGTGATGGTGGGGGCCGATTGCAACCGGAAGTAGGCGTCTTGCACCACGTCTTCGGCGCGGGATCGGCAGCCGGTAATACGCGCTGCGATCTTGACCAGGATCAGTCGATTGTCGACGAAGGCCTGGAGTAGGGGTGAGTCGCACCTGCCTGTGGATACTTGTTCCGTCATGGAAATCACCTTGTTGCAAGAGAAGGTTGGGGGAGGGCGTCCTTGCTGAGGCCTCCTACACATCGGGCAACAAATTATGCTTAATGATAATGATTGTCAAATGAGAAGACGAACTAATCTTATGCTTTATCGAGAGGTGTGAACGGCGTCTCGCTGACTAATTATTTCCCGGTGCCATCCGTTCTCATGGGTGAAAGGCCAGTTAACAAACCGGCCAAGGATCAGCGCCTGGAGGAGGACAAAATGGGTTTTTATCGTGTGAGCGGGAGTGGTCTGAAATGAACACGCCGGCTCGATTACGCCTGTTTTGCCTGCCTTACTCCGGCGCCAGCGCCATGGTCTACAGCCGCTGGCGACGGGCGCTGCCGGAGTGGTTGCAGGTGCGGCCGCTGGAGTTGCCGGGGCGCGGCATGCGCATGGACGAGCCGTTGCAGCGCGATATCAAAAAACTGGCCGGGCAACTGGCTGATGAGATCCGCGCCGAGCTGGACGGCCCCTACGCCTTGTTCGGCCACAGCCTCGGCGGCCTGCTGGCCTTCGAGCTGGCCCATGCCCTGCGCGAACGGGGTGCGCCGCCGCCATTGGCGCTGTTTGCCTCGGGTACCGCCGGCCCGGCCTGTCGCGATGTCAGCGAATACGCCATCGAGAAAAACGACGAGCAACTGATCGCCCGCCTGCGGGAACTCAAGGGCACGGGCGAAGACGTGCTGGCCAACGCCGAACTGATGCAGTTGATGCTGCCGATCCTGCGGGCCGACTTCCTGCTGTGCGGCAGTTTCGAATACGGCGAGCGTGAGCCGCTGAGCCTGCCCATCCATGTATTCGGCGGCAAGCAGGACACGGTGCGCGCCGATCAACTGCTGGACTGGCAGCAAGACACCGCCAGCGGTTTCTCCCTCGACATGTTCGACGGTCACCACTTCTTCCTGGTGCAGCACGAGAGTTCCGTACTGCGCTGTGTGCGGCGTTACGCCGACGAACACCTGGCCCGCTGGCGCAACGACGCCGCGCGGCAGATGGCCCGGGCGACCGGCTGAACAAGCCCCCGGCCACACATTCCCCGATTTCCCAGTAAGCCGATTTCAGGCAGGAACCCCATGATGGACGCCTTCGAACTTCCCCGCACCCTGGTTCAGTCCCTTCAACGCCGCGCCGCGCAAACCCCGGATCGACTGGCGTTGCGCTTCCTTGCCGAGACGGCCGAACAGAGCGTTGTCCTCAGTTACCGCGACCTCGACCTGCGCGCCCGCACCATTGCCGCCGCCTTACAGGCCGACGCCGGGCTGGGCGATCGTGCGGTGCTGCTGTTCCCCAGCGGGCCGGATTACGTCGCGGCGTTCTTTGGTTGCCTGTACGCCGGGGTTATCGCGGTGCCGGCCTACCCGCCGGAGTCCGCCCGCCGTCATCATCAGGAGCGGCTGCTGTCGATCATTGCAGACGCCGAGCCGCGGTTGCTGCTGACCACGTCTAGCCTCGGTGATTCGCTGGCGCAACTCGAAGGCGCGCCGCAGTTGCTGTGCGTCGACAGCCTCAATGCCGAAATCGCGAGCCATTGGGTTGCGCCCAACTTGCAAGACGATGACATCGCCTTCCTGCAGTACACCTCCGGCTCCACTGCGTTGCCCAAGGGCGTGCAAGTGACCCACGGCAACCTGGTGGCCAACGAGCTGCTGATTCGCCGGGGCTTCGGCATCGACCTGAACCCCGACGACGTGATCGTCAGCTGGTTGCCGCTGTACCACGACATGGGCCTGATCGGCGGGCTGCTGCAGCCGATCTTCAGCGGTGTGCCGTGCGTATTGATGTCGCCGGCGTACTTCCTTGGCCGGCCATTGCGCTGGCTCGAAGCGATCAGCGAATACGGCGGCACCATCAGCGGCGGGCCGGACTTCGCCTATCGCTTGTGCAGCGAGCGAGTCAGCGAATCGGCATTGGATCGCCTGGACCTGAGCAAATGGCGCGTGGCGTATTCCGGCTCCGAGCCGATCCGCCTCGACACCCTCGAACGCTTCGCCGAGAAGTTCGCCGCCTGCGGTTTTACCCCGAACAATTTCTTCGCCTCCTACGGCTTGGCGGAGGCCACCTTGTTCGTTGCCGGCGGCACTCGTGGCAAGGGCATCCCGGCCCTGCGCCTGGACGAACAGGCCCTCGCCGCCAACCGCGCCGAGCCCGGGCAGGGCGCGGCGATCATGAGTTGCGGCACCAGCCAGCCCGAGCACGCGGTGCTGATTGCCGACCCCGCCACCCTGGCGACGCTCCCCGACAATGCCGTCGGTGAAATCTGGGCCACCGGCCCGAGCATCGCCCACGGCTACTGGCGCAACCCTGAAGCCACCGCCAAAACTTTCGTTCAGCACGAAGGCCGTACCTGGCTGCGGACCGGCGACCTCGGGTTTATCCGCGAAGGTGAAGTGTTCATCACCGGCCGGCTGAAAGACCTGCTGATCGTGCGGGGCCACAACCTGTATCCCCAGGACATCGAGCAAGCCATCGAGCGCGAAGTGGAAGTGGTGCGCAAGGGCCGGGTCGCCGCGTTCGCGGTGAATGACCAGGGCCTGGAAGGCATTGGCATCGCCGCCGAAATCAGCCGCAGCGTGCAGAAAATCCTGCCGCCGGAAGCACTGATCAAGGCGATTCGCCAGGCGGTGGCCGAAGCCTGCCAGGAAGCGCCGAGCGTGGTGGTGCTGCTCAACCCCGGTGGCTTGCCGAAAACGTCCAGCGGCAAGGTGCAGCGCTCGGCCTGCCGCACACGGTTGGCGGATGGCAGCCTCGACAGTTATGCGCAGTTCCCCGGCGTGCAAGCGCAGGCGGGTGATGCGGTGCTGGCGTCCGAGCTGCAAAGCCGGATTGCCGCGATCTGGTGCGAGCAATTGCAGGTGACGCAGGTCGCCGCCGACGATCACTTCTTCCTGCTGGGGGGCAACTCCATCAGCGCCACCCAGGTCGTCGCCCGGCTGCGGGAAACCCTCGGCCTGGAACTGAACCTGCGCCTGTTGTTCGAAGCGCCCACCCTGGCTGCCTTCGCCACCAGCGTCGGGCAATTGCAGCAGGACGGCGGCGTGGCCCAAGGCGCAATCCATGGGTTGTCGCGCCAGGAAGACCTGCCGCAATCCCTCGCGCAAAACCGTCTGTGGATCACCTGGCAACTCGACCCGCACAGCAGCGCCTACACCATTCCCGGCGCCTTGCGGTTGCGCGGCGAGCTGGATGAAGACGCGGTGCGCTCAAGCTTCCAGCAATTGATCCAGCGCCACGAAGCCCTGCGCACGCGCTTCTTCGAGCGCGATGGCCAGGCCTTCCAGCGCGTCGACGCCAAGGCTGATTTCGACCTGCAAGTCATCGACCTCAGCGATTTGCCTGCCGCCGAGCGGGAAGCCCGTGCCAAGCGGATTCGTGAAGACGAAGCCCGCACCCAGTTCGACCTGGAGAAAGGCCCGCTGCTGTGGGTAACGCTGGTACGCCTGGATGACGAAGACCACCAATTGCTGGTGACGATGCACCACATCATCGCGGACGGCTGGTCGCTGAACGTGTTGATCGACGAATTCTCGCGACTGTACGCCGCTGCGTCCCAGGGCCAACCCCTGGAGCTGCCAGCGCTGGCCCTGCAATACGCCGACTACGGAAGTTGGCAGCGCCAGTGGCTGGCCGAAGGCGAGGGCCAGCGACAACTGGCTTACTGGAAACAACAACTGGGCGACGAGCACCCAACCCTGAGCCTGGCCACCGATCACCCGCGTTCGGCGCAGCACCTGCGCAGTGCCTCGCGTCACAGTGTGCGTGTGAGCGCGAGCCTCGGCGAAGCCATTCGCAAGACTGCCCAAAGCCACGAATCCACGCCGTTCATGCTGTTGCTCGCGGCGTTCCAGAGCCTGCTCTATCGCTACAGCGGCCAGCGCGATATCCGCATCGGTGTGCCCAACGCCAACCGTCCGCGCCAGGAAACCCAAGGCCTGATCGGGTTCTTTATCAACACCCTCGTACTGCGCGCCGAACTGGATGGGCGCCTGCCCTTCGCCGAGTTGCTGACGGCAACCCGCACCGCAGCGCTGGGCGCCCAGGCCCATCAGGACCTGCCTTTCGAACAGCTGCTGGAAGCCTTCCCCCAAGCCCGGGAACAAGGCCTGTTCCAGGTGATGTTCAACCACCAGCAACGTGACCTCGGCGCCTTGCGCCGCTTGCCGGGCCTGCTTGCCGACGAGCTGGCATGGCACAGCCGCGAAGCCAAGTTCGACCTGCAACTGCACACTGAAGAAGACCGCAACGGGCGCCTGAGCCTGTCCTTCGACTACGCCGATGAGCTGTTCGACGCCGCCACCATCGAACGCCTGGCCGGGCACTTCATCAACCTGCTGCAAGCCATTTGCGAGCAACCACAACAGGCCATCGGCGACCTGAAGCTGTTGCACGTCGACGAGCAGCGCCAACAACAGCAGTGGAGCGCTGCGCCGTGCACACCGGCGCAGCGCTGGCTGCCGGAACACCTCAACCAACACGTCTCGGAACGCACCGCAGTGGTGTGGCAGGACGGCAGCCTGACCTTCGCGCAATTGCACACCCAGGCCAACCGCCTGGCCCATTACCTGCGGGACAAGGGCGTGGGCCCGGACGTGTGCGTGGCCATCGCCGCCGAGCGTTCGCCGCAACTGCTGATCGGCCTGCTGGCAATCATCAAGGCCGGCGGCGCCTATGTGCCGCTGGACCCGGATTATCCCGCCGAACGCCTGGCCTACATGCTCAAGGACAGCGGCGTGCAACTGCTGCTGACCCAGACTTCACTGCTGGAACAACTGCCCACGGCGCAAGGCGTGTGCGTCATCGCCATGGACAGCCTCAAGCTCGACAGTTGGCCGACCCACGCGCCGGGTTTGCACCTCAATGGCGACAACCTCGCCTATGTGATCTACACCTCCGGCTCCACCGGCCAGCCCAAGGGCGTGGGCAACACCCATGCCGCGCTGGCCGAGCGCTTGCAGTGGATGCAAGCCACCTACCAATTGGATGAAACCGATGTGCTGATGCAAAAGGCGCCCATCAGTTTCGACGTGTCGGTGTGGGAGTGTTTCTGGCCGCTGATCACCGGTTGCCGCCTGGTGCTGGCCGGACCCGGCGAGCATCGCGATCCCCATCGCATCGCGCAGTTGGTGCAGGAGCACGGCGTGACCACCCTGCACTTTGTGCCGCCGCTGTTGCAGCTGTTTGTCGACGAACCGTTGGCTGCCGAATGCACCAGCCTGCGTCGCCTGTTCTCCGGCGGTGAAGCGCTGCCTGCCGAGTTGCGCAACCGGGTGCTGGCGCAGTTGCCGGCGGTGCAGTTGCACAATCGGTATGGCCCCACCGAAACCGCGATCAACGTGACGCACTGGCATTGCCAGGCCGAGGACGGCGAGCGTTCGCCGATTGGCCGGCCGCTGGGCAATGTGATTTGCCGGGTGCTGGATGATCAGTTCAAGCCGCTGCCGGCGGGTGTGCCGGGTGAGTTGTGCATCGGCGGCATCGGCCTGGCCCGGGGTTACCTCGGGCGGGCGGGGCTGACCGCCGAACGCTTTGTCGCCGACCCGCTGGGCGAGGCGGGCGCACGCCTGTATCGCACCGGTGACCGCGTGCGCTGGAGCACCGACGGTGTGCTGGAATACCTCGGGCGCCTGGATCAGCAGGTCAAACTGCGTGGCTTCCGTGTCGAGCCTGAAGAAATCGAAGCCCGCCTGCTGGCTCTCGACGGCATCGCCCAAGCGGTGGTGCTGGTGCGGGAAACCGCAGCCGGTGCGCAGTTGATCGGTTACTACACCGCCAGCGAACCGTTGGATGAACAGGACGTAAAAACCGCCCTGGCCGCCGAGCTGCCGGAGTACATGGTCCCGGCGCAGTTGATGCGCCTGGACGCGATGCCCCTGAGCCCAAGCGGCAAACTGGATCGCCGCGCCTTGCCGGAACCGGTGTGGCAGGTACGTGAGCACGTCGAACCTGAAACAGCGCTGGAACAGCAAATCGCCGCGATCTGGCGTGAAGTCCTGGCGCTGCCACGCATCGGCCTGCGGGACGACTTCTTCGCCCTTGGCGGCCATTCGTTGCTGGCCACGCAAATCATCTCCCGCACCCGCCAGGCCTGTGACGTCGAACTGCCGTTGCGCACGCTGTTCGACGCCAGCGAGCTGGGGGCTTTCGCCGAGCAGGTCCGGCTGATCCAGGCCGCCGGGCAACGTAACCAACAGCTGGCCATCGGCAAGGTCGACCGCAGCCAACCGGTGCCACTGTCCTATTCCCAGCAGCGCATGTGGTTCCTCTGGCAGATGGAGCCCGACAGCCCGGCGTATAACGTCGGCGGCATGGCGCGCTTTCGCGGGGTGCTGGACGTGGGCCGTTTCGAGGCGGCGTTGCAGGCCTTGATCATGCGTCATGAAACCCTGCGCACGACTTTCCCGAGCATCAATGGCGTGGCGCAACAGAAGGTTGCGGCGCAAACCGGCGTGCGCATGGATTGGCAGGATTTCTCGGCGTTCAGTGAGGCCGAGCGGCAACGGCGTGTGCAACAACTGGCCGACCATGAAGCCCACTCGCCGTTCAATCTGGAAACCGGCCCACTGCTGCGCGCCTGCCTGGTCAAGGCCGGCGAGCAGGAACATTACCTGGTGCTGACCCTGCACCATATCGTCACCGAAGGCTGGGCCATGGACATCTTTGCCCGTGAACTCAGCGCGCTGTACGAAGCCTTTATCGACGACCGCGAATCGCCACTGGCGCCACTGCCGGTGCAGTACCTCGACTACAGCGTGTGGCAGCGCCAGTGGCTGGAGGCCGGCGAACGCCAGCGCCAACTGGATTACTGGACCGCGCAACTGGGCACCGAACACCCGCTGCTGGAACTGCCGGGCGACCGGCCGCGTCCGCCGGTGCAAAGTCACCAGGGCGAGCTGTACCGTTTCGATTTGAGCGATGACCTCGCCGCCCGCGTGCGTGCCTTCAACGCCGAACGCGGCCTGACCCTGTTCATGACCATGACCGCCACCCTCGCGGTATTGCTCTACCGTTACAGCGGCCAGACCGACCTGCGCATCGGTGCGCCGGTGGCCAACCGGATTCGCCCGGAAAGCGAAGGGCTGATCGGCGCATTCCTCAACACCCAAGTGCTGCGTTGCCAGCTCAACGGGCAGATGAGTGTCGGCGAACTGTTTGACCAGGTTCGCCACACCGTGATCGAAGGCCAGTCCCATCAGGACCTGCCGTTCGACCATCTGGTGGAGGCCCTGCAACCACCCCGCAGCGCGGCGTACAACCCGCTGTTCCAGGTGATGTGCAACGTGCAGCGCTGGGAATTCCAGCAGAGCCGCACCCTGGCCGGGATGACCGTCGAATACCTGGCTAACGACGCCCGCGCCACCAAGTTCGACCTCAACCTGGAAGTCACTGACCTCGATCATCGCCTGGGTTGCTGCCTGACCTACAGCACCGACCTGTTCGACGAGCCGCGCATTGCGCGCATGGCGGCGCATTGGCAAAACCTGCTGGAAGCCTTGCTTGCCGATCCGCAACAGCGCCTGAGTGAGTTGCCGTTGCTGGAGGCTGGCGAACAGCGCGCCCTGCAAGACAGCCTCGGTATTGAAGCCGGCGAGCATCGCCTCGACCAGTGCATCCATCACCTGTTCAGCGAGCAGGCCCTGGCCCGTGCCGATGCACCGGCGTTGACCTTTGCCGGGCAGACCCTGAGCTACAGCGAACTCGACAGCCGTGCCAATCGCCTGGCCTGGATGCTCCGCGAGCGCGGCGTGGGCCCGCAGGTGCGGGTCGGCCTGGCGTTGCCGCGTTCGCTGGAAATGGTCGTCGGCCTGCTGGCAATCCTCAAGGCCGGTGGCGCCTATGTGCCGCTGGACCCGGAATACCCGCTGGACCGCCTGCACTACATGATCGAAGACAGTGGCATCGGCCTGTTGCTCAGCGATGCTGCGATGTTCGACGCATTGGGCGAACTGCCTGAGAGTGTCGGCCGCTGGTGCCTGGAAGATGACCTGCCGACCCTGGCGGACTACCCGGCGAGCGAGTTGCCTTTCATCAGCCTGCCGCAACATCAGGCCTACTTGATCTACACCTCCGGTTCTACCGGCAAGCCCAAGGGCGTGGTGGTGTCCCACGGCGAAATCGCCATGCATTGCCAGGCGGTGATCGAGCGCTTCGGCATGCGCCCGGATGACTGCGAGCTGCACTTCTATTCCATCAACTTTGACGCTGCCACCGAGCGTCTGCTGGTGCCGTTGCTCAGTGGTGCCCAGGTTGTGTTGCGGGCCCAGGGCCAGTGGGACGCGGAAGAAATCTGCGGGCTGATTCGTCGGCACCGCATCAATATCCTGGGCTTCACCCCAAGCTATGGCAGCCAGTTGGCGCAATGGCTGGCCACGCAAGACCAGACCCTGGCGGTGCGCATGTGCATCACCGGCGGTGAGGCCCTGACCGGCGAACACTTGCAGCGCATTCGCGCGGCATTCAAGCCGGCGCTGTTTTTCAACGCCTATGGTCCGACTGAAACCGTGGTGATGCCGTTGGCCAGCCTGGCCCCGGAAGCCTTGGAAGAGGGCGCCGGCAGCGTGCCGATCGGCAGCATCATCGGCGCGCGTGTGGCCTACATTCTGGATGCGGATCTGGCGCTGGTGCCGCAAGGCGCGACGGGTGAGTTGTACGTCGGCGGTGCCGGCCTGGCCCAGGGGTATCACCAGCGTCCGGGGATGACGGCGGAGCGGTTTGTCGCGGATCCGTTTGCCACGAACGGCGGTCGCCTGTATCGCACCGGCGACCTGGTGCGCCAGCGTGCCGATGGCCTGGTGGAATACCTCGGTCGTATCGACCATCAAGTGAAGATTCGCGGGTTCCGCATCGAGCTGGGGGAAATTGAAACCCGCCTGCTGGAACACCAGGCGGTGCGTGAAGCAGTGGTGTTGGCGCTGGATTCCCCGAGCGGCAAACAGTTGGTGGCCTACCTGATCAGCGACGAAGAGCACGGTGCACTGCGTGAATCCCTCAAGGCGCATTTGAAAGCGCAGCTGCCGGACTACATGGTGCCCGCGCACCTGATCTTCCTCGACAGCATGCCGCTGACCGCCAACGGCAAACTCGACCGCCGCGCCTTGCCGCAGCCGGACCCCGAGGCGAATCGTCAACAGTACGTGGCGCCGCGCAACGAGCTGGAGCAAACCCTGGCGGCCATCTGGTGCGCGGTACTGAACGTGCAACAGGTAGGCCTTGACGACAACTTCTTCGAGTTGGGCGGCGACTCGATCCTGTCGATCCAGGTGGTCAGCCGGGCCCGGCAGGCAGGGATTCATTTCAGCCCGCGTGATTTGTTCCAGCACCAGACCGTGCAAACCCTGGCCGCCGTGGCGACCCGCAGCGAGCAGGTCAGCGCCGAACAAGGCGTGTTGACCGGCGCGTCCGGGCTGACGCCGATCCAGCACTGGTTCTTCGACACCGACATCCCGGAGCGCCAACACTGGAACCAGGCATTGCTGCTGGAGCCGGTTCAGGCCCTGGAACCTCATCGCCTGGAGCAAGCGTTGCTGGCGGTGCTGGAACATCACGACGCCCTGCGCCTGAGCTTCACCCAGCGCGACGCCCAATGGCACGCCGAACACTTGGCGGTGCCGGAAGGCGGCCTGCTGTTGCAAGCCCAGGTAGCGGACATGGAGCAGTGCAGCGCGCTGTTCACCGACACCCAGCGCAGCCTCAACCTCGCCCATGGCCCGTTGTTGCGCGCGTTACTGGTGGACGGCCCGCAAGGCCAGCGCCGGCTGCTGATCGCGATCCATCACCTGGTGGTGGACGGCGTTTCCTGGCGGGTATTGCTCGAAGATTTGCAAACCGTGTATCGCCAGTTGAGCGACGGCCAGCCGGTCAACCTGCCGGCCAAGACCAGCGCCTTGCGCGACTGGGCGGCGCGGTTGCAGGCGTATGCCGGCAGCGAATCCCTGCGTGAGGAGCTGCACGTGTGGCAGCAACAGTTGGCCGGCCCTGCCGTTGAGTTGCCGGTGGATCGCCCACAGGGTTCGCTGCGCAATCGCGACGCCGATACCGTCAGCGTGCGCCTGGACGCCGAGCGCACCCGCCAGTTGTTGCAGCAGGCGCCAAGTGCCTACCGCACCCAGGTCAACGATTTGCTGCTGACCGCCCTGGCCCGTGTGCTGTGCCGCTGGAGTGGCCATGAATCGGCATTGATCCAGCTGGAAGGCCACGGCCGCGAACCGCTATTCGACGAGATCGACCTGACCCGCAGCGTCGGCTGGTTCACCAGCGCCTACCCGCTGCGCCTGACCCCGCTGCATATCGAAGAGGCCGCCGGGCAGGGCGCCTCGATCAAGGCGATCAAGGAGCAACTGCGCGGCGTGCCCCACAAAGGGTTGGGTTATGGCGTGCTGCGCTACCTGGCCGACGACCTGTGCCGCCAGACCATGGCCGCGTTGCCGACCGCCAGTATCACCTTCAACTACCTCGGCCAGTTCGATCAGAGCTTTGGCGCCGACGCACTGTTCCACCCGCTGGACGAGTCCGCCGGAATCGCCCACGACCCGGAGGCGCCGTTGCCCAACGCGCTGAGTGTCGACAGCCAGGTGTACGGCGGTGAGCTGGTGCTGCGCTGGACCTTCAGCCGCGAGCGTCACCACAGCCAGACCATCGCTGAACTGGCGGACGCTTACCTGGCGGAACTGCAAAGCCTGATCGAACATTGCCTCAAGGCAGACGCGGGTGGCCTTACGCCGTCGGACTTCCCGCTGGCGCACCTGACCCAGGGGCAACTCGATGCGCTGCCGGTGCCGGCCAATGCCATCGAAGACGTGTACCCGCTGACCCCGATGCAGGAAGGCTTGCTGCTGCACACCCTGCTGGAACCGGGCACCGGCCTCTACTACATGCAGGACCGCTACCGCATCAACAGCACCCTGGACCCCGAGCGTTTCGCCCAGGCCTGGCAGGCGGTGATCGCCCGTCATGAAGCCTTGCGCGCCTCGTTCTGCTGGAACGTCGGCGAAGACATGTTGCAGGTTATCCACAAGCCCGGCAGCACGCCGATCGAGTACCTCGACTGGAGCCAGGAGCCGGAAAGCGAGCAGGAACCGCGCCTGCAAGCGTTGCTGAAAAGCGAGCGTGAAGCCGGTTTCGATCTGCTTAACCAGGCGCCCTTCCACCTGCGGCTGATCCGCGTAGGCGAAGCCCGCTACTGGTTCATGATGAGCAACCACCACATCCTGATCGATGCGTGGTGCCGCTCGCTGCTGATGAACGATTTCTTCGACATCTACATGGCCCTCGGCGAAGGTCGCGAAGCGCAACTGGCGACGCCACCGCGTTACCGCGATTACATCGCCTGGCTGCAACGCCAGAACCTCGCCGAGGCGCGCCAGTGGTGGCAGCAGAACCTGCAAGGGTTCGAGCGCACCACACCGATTCCGAGCGACCGGCCGTTCCTGCGCGAGCATGCCGGCCACAGCGGCGGCATGGTGGTAGGCGACTGCTACACCCGCCTGGATGTGCGCGACGGCGCGCAATTGCGCGAGCTGGCCCAGGCTCATCAATTGACGGTGAACACCTTCGCCCAGGCGGCATGGGCCCTGGTGCTGCGGCGCTTGAGTGGCGATCGCGACGTGCTGTTCGGCGTCACCGTGGCCGGGCGCCCGGTAGAAATGCCCGAGATGCAGCGCACTGTCGGGCTGTTTATCAACAGTATCGCCTTGCGGGTCAAGCTGCCGGAGGACGATCAGCAGTGCAGCGTGCGCCAATGGTTGAGCGGCCTGCTCGACAGCAATATGCAACTGCGCGAGTACGAGTACCTGCCGCTGGTGACCATCCAGGAGCACAGCGAACTGCCGAAAGGCCAGCCGCTGTTCGACAGCCTGTTCGTGTTCGAGAACGCCCCGGTGGAAGTCTCGGTACTGGACCGTGCGCAAAGCCTGAATGCCACCTCGGATTCCGGTCGCACCCACACCAACTTCCCGCTGACGGCCGTGTGCTACCCGGGCGATGACCTGGGCTTGCACCTGTCCTACGACCAGCGTTATTTCGATGAAACCACCGTGCAAGGCATGCTCGCTGAATTCAAGCGGCTGCTGCTGGCGCTGGTGCAGGGCTTCCATGGCGACATGGCCGACTTGCCGCTGATTGGCGAGCAGGAGCGTGAGTTCCTGGTGGACGGCTGCAACCAGAGCGAGCATGAGTATCCGCTGGAGCGCAGTTACATCGAGCTGTTCGAAGCCCAGGTGGCACAGCATCCACAGCGGATTGCCGCCAGTTGCCTGGATCAGCAATGGACCTACTCTGAGCTGAACCGGCGCAGTAACCGCCTGGGTCATGCGCTGATTGCCGCGGGTGTCGGGCTGGACCAACCGGTGGCGTTGCTGGCTGAACGTAATCTGGATTTGCTGGGCATGATCATCGGCAGCTTCAAGGCCGGCGCGGGTTACTTGCCGCTGGATCCGGGGCTGCCGACCCAGCGCTTGAGCCGGATCATCGACCTCAGTCGTACGCCGTTGCTGGTGTGCACCGAGGCTTGTCGGGAACAGGCGGATCTGTTGCTGGAAGAGTTTGCCTGTGGCTCGCGACCGAGGCTGCTGGTGTGGGAGGAGCTGGTGGGTTCAGAGCAGAACCCGGGCATCTACAGTGCGCCGGATAACCTGGCCTACGTGATCTACACCTCGGGCTCCACTGGCCTGCCCAAGGGCGTGATGGTCGAACAGCGCGGCATGCTCAATAACCAGTTGAGCAAGGTGCCGTATCTGCAACTGACTGAGCACGATGTGATCGCCCAGACCGCCTCGCAAAGTTTCGATATCTCGGTGTGGCAGTTCCTCGCGGCGCCGCTGTTCGGGGCGCGGGTGGACATTGTGCCGAATACCATTGCCCATGATCCGCAAGGCTTGCTCGCTCACGTCCAGGCCCAGGGCATTACCGTGCTGGAAAGCGTGCCGTCACTGATCCAGGGCATGCTCGCCCAGGAGCGCATGAGCCTGGATGGCTTGCGCTGGATGCTGCCGACGGGTGAAGCGATGCCGCCGGAACTGGCGCACCAGTGGTTGCTGCGTTATCCGCAGATTGGCCTGGTCAACGCGTATGGCCCGGCGGAATGTTCGGACGACGTGGCGTTCTTCCGCGTCGACCTGGCGTCGACCCGTGGCACTTATCTGCCGATTGGTACGCCGACCGACAATAACCGGTTGTACCTGCTGGACGGTGCGCTGGAACTGGTGCCTCAAGGCGCCGTCGGCGAGTTGTGCGTGGCCGGGACGGGCGTGGGGCGTGGTTATGTCAGCGATCCGCTGCGCACGGCGCAAGCGTTTGTGCCGAATCCATTGGGTGCGGACCGGTTGTATCGAACAGGGGATTTGGCCCGCCGTCGCAGCGACGGTGTGTTGGAGTACGTCGGGCGCATCGACCATCAGGTGAAGATTCGCGGTTACCGGATCGAGCTGGGTGAAATCGAAGCGCGCCTGCATGAGCAGCCTGAAGTGCGGGATGCGGCGGTGGGCGTGCAGGAGGGCGTCAACGGCAAGCATCTGGTGGGCTACCTGGTGGCGGCGGATGCGCAGCTCAACCCGGGTGAGCGCCTCGATCGCATCAAGCAACGCCTGCGGGCCGAGCTGCCGGAATACATGGTGCCGTTGCATTGGTTGTGGCTCGACCGGTTGCCGCTGAACGCCAACGGCAAGCTGGACCGCAAGGCCTTGCCGGCACTGGAGATCGGCCAGTTGCACAGCCAGGAATATCTGGCGCCGCGCAATGAGCTGGAGCAGACGCTGGCCGGGATCTGGGCCGAGGTGCTCAAGGTCGAGCGCGTCGGCGTGCAGGACAACTTCTTCGAACTGGGCGGGCATTCGTTGCTGGCCACGCAGATAGCTTCACGGGTGCAGAAGACGCTGCAGCGGGATGTGCCGTTGCGGGCGATGTTCGAGTGCAGCACGGTGGAGGCGTTGGCGGGGTATATCGACGGGCTGGCGGCGAATGAGATCAGCGCCGAGAAGGTGGATCGGTTGAGTGATTTGATGGCGGAGCTGGAGGGTTTTTAACTCGGAGCGCAACGCGCCACTCGTCGGGTGGCGCGGTTGTTAAGGTTCGAACTGTGAATTCTGACAGTAGGCAAGGGGGGCATTTCGGCGTGTGATGGGCAACACCATCACTCGTTGAAATGGAGTTCTATCATGCCCAAGTCATCACCGTTGACCCTTGACCTGCCCAAGCCACAGTTGGTCGAAGCCGAGGGAGAGCCCCGGGTTGACCCGCTCCAGTTGCTGGAGGGGGCTACTGTCCGGGTGTTCTACGAAGGGATGCTCAGCACCGACAGTATTGTGTTGCGCTGGGAGTCGACACCGGGGGAATACGCGCCGATTGCCTCCCTGGATGGCGTCGAAGCGGGCTCGGTCGAGTTCCACGTACCCCCGTATTACGTAGGGCTGCGCATTGATAACTTCGCGCTGTTTTCCTATGTCGTTACCCGCGATGGCGAGGAACATCCTTCCCCCGTTGCCGACGTGTTCATCAAGTTGCCGTCCAATTTGCCGCAACTGCAGATCTTTCAAGCCTCAGGCGGTGTTCTGGACCTGTCCTTGTTGTGCGGTGAAGACCCGGTTCTGCATGTCGACGCCTGGCCGTTCATCGACCCGGTTCAAGTGGCTCAGGTCTATATCGGGGGGATTTACCCTGATGGGTCCAAGGCCAGTCTCTACCCTTATGAAGATGCACCGGTAACAGAGGAGGACGTGCGCCACGGCTGGACCCGAAAGTTGTCCCGTGCCGAGCTGGCCACGCTCAAGCACGACAGTGAGCTTTATATTGCGTTCTACGTTGAGTTTTTGCCGCGTGCGGATTCCAGGCCGGTGTATCGGCTGATTTCTGGTTTGGTGTTGACGTTGCTCATCGAGCCTCATTTGGATCTCGTAGCGCCCACGGTGGTGGAAGCCACGCAAATCACACCTGAAAATCTCGTATTGAATCCGGTCAATACCCGGGACGGTGCGACCATCCGGGTCAGCTATGAGCATATGTGCCCTTGCGACTGGGTTTGCGCCTTCTGGGAAGGGACTGCCGGGGCAGGCACTCCGGTACTCGAGTGCAAGCAGGCCGACAATCGGGACGTTGTTGATTTTAATGTGCCGGCGTCAGCCATCAGCGCCAATTTCAATAAGCAGGTGTCGGTCCGCTACACCGTCCGACGGGAAGGGCAAACCTGGTCGGCGCTGCCGCGACCGGTAAAAATCCTGAATATCTCCGGCCTGCCCAAGCCGCAGGTGGAACAGGCCACGGGCAGTACGCTGGACCTCAATACGTTCCAGGGGGACGCGCAACTGACGGTGGCGGCCTATGCCTACGGCGCCTTGGGGCAGCCCTGCTGGATGTGGGTAACCGGTGAGCGGGAAGATGGCGCGCCTTATCGCTTCGATGTGCTGGACGGCGAGCCGCTCTCCGAGGAATGGCTGCAGGAGGGCGTCAGTACGCTGCTGTCCCGCCGCGATCTGCAAAAGCTGGCCGATTGCAGCCGCTTTGACGTGCATTTTGCGGTGAACTTCGATGGCCGGTCCGACAGGGCCAGCGCCGAGCCGTTTCCTGTGCTGCACCTGGATATTCATCAGGAAGACCTGGTACTGAAACCCTTGACCATTCGGGAGGCCGTGGGCTCGCAGTTGACGGTATGGAATGGCCGTGATGGCGTGACGGCACGGGTGGAATATGACCACATCAGTGCTCATGACGAGATCAGCGTGTGTTGGACACAATCGGACGGTAGTTGCCTGCCGTTGCCACCCAAGCCGGGTAACACTGATCCGAAGTACGTTGACTTCACCATTCCCCGCGAGGCTGTAATCGCTGGAAGCGGCAAAACAGTGCCCGTCAGTTACAGCGTCGCGAGCGCATGCAAGCGCGTCACGTCAGCTGACCTGGAGCTACAGATCAGTGTCCCGCAGCGTTTGCCTGCGCCAGAGGTGCCGCAGGCCACTCAATTGCCCGGTGGCCAGGGGACACTGGACTTGCGCACCTTTACCGGGGATGCCGAGATTACGCTGCAAGCCTGGTGGTTCATCCTGGCGGGGCAAAAGGGCTGGCTGGAATGTACGGGAACCTTGCTCGACGGGTCGTCCCATACCCTCAAGCTGCTGGTCAATGAGCCGATCACGCAAGAGCAGGCAAACCATGGGTTGTCGCACGTTCTGCCTCGTGAGGAACTGGAAAAGTTTCGCCACAGGTCCGTATTGAACATCGTGTTCAAGGTTACGGCGGACGGCAGCTCCCATGTGAGCGAAGCAATTGTGTTCCCTGTGCTGATGCTGCTGTTGCGCAAGCAGTACAGAGACCTGACGGATTTCAACGATCAGACCTTGGGTTTATGGACCGTAGGGTCAGGCGCACCCGATGCCAGGGATATCAGCATTGAATATATGGGGACGGGACCTGACGGCAAGCCCGATTACGCAGTCAGGAATTTCACATTTACCAATAACAGTTTCGGCCCGATCCTGCAGCGGCGCTTCTTGGATTTGGAGAGCGGTTTTACTTACCGGTTTTCCGTACGGGTTCGACGGTACAGCGTTGCGTTCGCGACGCCCAAGTTATCGTTGCGCAAAGACTCCATTCAACAAACACCGGTGGAGGAGTTGGTTGATCTGAACTGGCACACACTGAGCTTCACCTTTACGCCAACCATCGCTCCCGTGCTGCTGGAAATCTATAGCCATGAAGGCGCTACGAGCGGCAACGATTGGTACATGGATGATTTCCTGGTCGAGGGGATTTAATCCGCGCTGAAAAGACAATGCCCGCTTCGATGCGGGCATTGTCTTTACAGGCTAGGGCTGATTATTTCGGACCGAGAATCTTCACCAGCTTATCCGGCGACGGCGCTCCTTGCTGTTGCTGCAATCCACCCTTGTCATCCAGATAGAAAATTGCCGGCGTGGCCGACAACTCCAGCTCGTCCATCAGCTTCATATTCGAATCAAGCTTGGCCTGGATATCCGCCGGGATCTTTTCCAGCGCCTGCAACTTGCTGCCTTTACCGGCCGACTCATGGGCTTCCAAGGCCTGTTGCGGGTCCTTGGCGGCAAACAGCGCGGCCGACTTGCCCGGGCTGTCTTCACGGATAATCCCCACCATGATGTGCCGCAACTGTACCTTGCCCGACTTCACCCACGGCCGTGCCTGTTCCCAGAACATGTTGCAGTACGGGCAGTTCGGGTCGCTGAACAGGTACACGATGCGCGGCGCGTCCTTGTTGCCGTCCTGGATCCAGTTGCTGTGTTCCATCTTGGCCCAGACTTCCTTGGCCATCGGCGCATACACCAGTTTCTCCAGCGGCGCGGTGCTCAGGTCATTGCCATCGGCGTCGTACAGGTTGCCGGCGATCACGCTTTTGCCGTCTGCGGTCAGGTACAGCGCCATGCCACGGTTCTGGTATTGCGCCGCGTAACCTGTGAGGCCGCTGGGCGCATCGAACTTGCCGATGATCTTGGCACCCTTGGCTTCGATGTTCTTGATCGGCGCCGGCCAGTCTTCGGCGTGGACCAGGCTGGCGGCCAGGGTCAGGGGCAGGAGTGTCAGCAGGTGGCGGAGGCGGAGCATGGCGAATTCCTTGTGGTGGCCGGCAAGGCCGGTTTGGCGGGGGTCGGCTCGAAGCGCTCCATGGCGCGGGCCAGGCTGGCCTGTGAGAGTTCGCCCAGGTGGCTGTTGATCAGGCGACCATCAGGTTGGTAGAAGAGGGTGGTGGGCAAGGCCATGGAGCCGACGGCCTGGCCGAGGCGGCCGCTGGCGTCGAACAGCACGTTGTCCAGGTTCAGGCCCTGGGTCGCCAGATAGGTGGCGACGCTTTGCATGCTTTCGGCCTGGTTGACGAACAGGAAGGTCACGTCCGGGCGCTGGCGCTGGGCACTTTCCAGTACCGGCATTTCGCGCCGGCACGGCGGGCACCAGGTGGCCCACAGGTTGATCACCAGCGGGCCGCCCTTGTAGTCGGCCAGTTGCACGGTTTCGCCATTGGCGTTGCGCAGGGCAATGTCCGGCAGGTGCGTGCCTTTTTCGTAGAGGGTCAGGGACAGGCTGGTCAAGGCCCAGAACGCCAGGCCGGTGATCACGCCGGCGCTCAGTGGCTTGCGCAGCAGCGGGCGGCGCCAGCCGTAGATCAGCGCGCCGATGATCAGCACGATCACGCCGGGCCAGGCGAGAAAACCGCCGTCGCGCAGGTCGACGATTTGCAGCGGGTCATTCTGGTAGTACGACCAGTACATCAGCACGAAGCTGACGCGTGCGGCGAGCATGCCCAGCAGAAACAGGGTGAACAGCACCGACTCGGGGTTCTCGCCGCCGCGCTTGGCCACCCGCCAGCCCACCAGGGTGGCGAGGATCAACGCCGTGATCAGCAGCAAGTGATTCAGGGCGATGGCGAAGGTGCCGATGGTCAGTGTCAGCATCAGAGGGCTTCCCGGGCTTGGGTCCAGCGTTGCAGGAAGGCGGCGGCGTCGACTTCGCCGGTGATGCGCTGGGCGCGGCGCTCTTCACCGTCGGGGCCGATCCAGACGAAGCTCGGCGGGCCGGGGACCTTGTAGCGGCCCAGCAGCTCGCGGCTGGCGGCGTTGTCGGCGGTGACGTCGAGGCGCAGCAGGCGCACATCCTTGAGGGCGTCCAGTACCTCGGGTTTGCCGAACACCTGTTTTTCCATGATCTTGCACGACACGCACCAGTCGGCGTAGTAGTCCACCAGCACCCATTGGCCCTGGGCCTTGGCACTGTCGAGCTGGCTTTGCAGTACGGCCGGGTCGTTGATGGTCATGAAGGCTTCGTGGGCGGTGGGAGCGCCAGCTGCCCGCGAGCCACTGTAGACCTTCAGCGGTTGCCACAGGTCGTCGCTGCCGCCGGCCGCGCCGATCACCAATACGCTGCCCCAGAGGCCCAGCACCAGCGAACCGGCACCGAACAGCATGGCGGTACGCCCGAAATCGTGGGCCAGGCGCCAGCCGCAGTAGGCCATGACCAGCGCCAGCACACCCCACAAGCCGAGCCACAGGGTTTCACCGACCACCGGGCGAATCATCAGCACGGCGGTGGCGAGGAACAGGAAGCCGAAGATGCCCTTGAGGATATTCATCCAGGTGCCAGGCTTGGGCAGGAAGCGGTTGCCCACGGTCACCAGCAGCAACAGTGGCACACCGATGCCGATGCCCATGGCAAACAGGATCAAGCCGCCGTGCAAGGCGTTGCCGCTTTGGGCGATGTAGAGCAGCGCGCCGGCCAGGGGCGCGGTCATGCACGGGCCCACCAGCAAGCCGGACAGGGCGCCGAGCACGCCGGCGCCTACCAGGCTGCCGCCGCTTTGGTTGCGGCTGACGTTGTCCAGGCGATCGCGCAGGAAGGCCGGCAGTTGCAGTTCAAAGAAGCCGAACATCGGCAGGGCGAGAATCACAAACAACGCAGCGAAGCTGCCGAGGATCCACGGGGTTTGCAGCAGGGCGGCGAGGTTGCCGCCGAGCAGCGCAGCCAATACACCGAGCGCGGCATACACCAGCGCCATGCACACCACGTAGCTGGCGGCCAGGGCAAAGCCGCGCCGTGGGCTGGCGCCGCTGCCGACCACAAGGCCGGCGAGGATCGGCAACATCGGCAGGGAACACGGGGCGAAGGCCAGCAGCAGGCCCAGGCCGAAGAACACCAGCAGGCTCCAGCCCAGGCTGCGTTGTTGCAGGCCGCTGGCCAGGCTTTGGTCCTGGGCCTGGCCGGTGGCGGCGACGGCAGGGTTGCCGCCCAGATCCACGGTGATCGATTGCGGCGGGTAGCACAGGCCGGCATCGGCGCAGCCTTGCCAGCCGAGCTTGACCTGGCCGGTGGCGCCAGCGGGAATCTTCACTTCCAGGCCCTGACGATAGACTTGCTGCTCGCCAAAGAACTCGTCGCTGTGGGCTTCGCCCTGGGGCAACGTCGGCTTTTCGGCCAGGCCATCGAATTTCATGCGCTGCTGGTACAGGTAGTAACCGTCGGCAATCTGCCAATACAACTGGGTTTCGCCGGAGGCCAGACGCTCGGAGGTAAAGGTGAAGGCTTTGCCCACCGGGAGGAAGTCGGGTTTGGTCTCGAATGGATTGTTGCCAGGCGCGGCCTGGGCGAATCCAGCAAACACTACCAGCAGAAAGATAAACAGATGCCGCATGATCAAGCCTTAGTTCGAAGCAAGTGGGACACACAATGTGTGGCGTTGATTAACCGATGATTAACCGGGCTATCCTAGAAAGAAGCGATTATCCGGGATTCTTGGCGTTGGCGGCATAATGCACGCTTAATCCACTGCCTTTTTAATCACCCTCACATTTTGCAAAGGGTTCACCATGCACGTACTGGTCTGTGAAGACGACGAGCTGATCGCCAGCGGCATTGTTGCCGGGCTCAGCGCCCAGGGCCTGACGGTCGAGCGCGTCGGCACGGCTGCGGCTGCCCGGGCGATGCTCAAGGTGGCGGAATTCGACGTGATGGTACTCGACCTCGGCCTGCCGGATGAAGACGGCTTGAAGCTGTTGCAGCAACTGCGCAGCCAGGGCCTGGAGATTCCAGTGCTGATCCTGACCGCACGGGATTCGGTGACCAACCGCGTCGACGGCCTGCAGGCCGGTGCCGACGACTACCTGCTCAAACCCTTCGACCTGCGCGAACTCGCCGCACGCCTGCACACCCTGTTGCGCCGGGTGGCTGGGCGCAGCGTCAACCTGATCGAGCACGGGCGCCTGACCTACAACCCCAGCAGCCGCGAAACGTTGCTGGGCGGTGAGTCGGTGGACCTGTCCCGCCGCGAGCAGGCGCTGTTACAGGCCCTGTTGCAGAACCGCGGCCGGGTGCTCTCCAGCGAGCAACTCAAGGACAGCGTCTACGGCCTGAACGACGAACTGGAAAGCAACGCCCTCAACGTGCACATCCACCACCTGCGGCGCAAACTCGGCAACGGCATCGTCGAAACCGTGCGCGGCCTGGGCTATCGCCTGGGCCCGGCTGACGGTGGAGAGGACGCTTCGTGATGAGCCTGCGCCTGCGGCTGACCTTCAAGCTCGGCGCAGCTTTCGTGCTGATCTGGGTCCTGGCCGCCGCGTGGATGCTCAACGACCTGCGCAACCAGATGATGTTTTCCCTCGACCAGCGCCTGGTGGCGTCGGCACGCATGGTGGCGGGCCTGATGGAGCAAATGCCCGGCCTCTCCAGCACGGGGGAGGGGGCGCACTTCAGCGCCGAACAATTGAATGTGCCAGGCGGTATGGCGTGCCAGGTCAGTTCCTTGCGCGGCGTGGTTTTGGCCCGCAGCCACACCACGCCGGACCAGGGCCTGGAGTCGCGCAAGAGCGGCTTTCGCGACCAGATGATTGATGGCGTGGGCTGGCGCAGCTTTACCCTGTCCCGTGGCGATTTGTTTATCACCACCGCCGACCGGCAGGTGGAGCGTGAAGCGTTGAACCTGTCGATCCTGCTGGCCGCCTCGGTGCCGGTGGGCGTGGCATTGTTGGGCTGCCTGTGCCTGTTGTGGCTGGGGATCGGCCAGAGCCTGTTGCCGCTCAACCGCATGCGTGACGCCTTGATGCGCCGCAGTGCCGACTCCCTCGAACCGTTGCAGATCAGCCCGCTGCCCAGCGAACTCAAGCCACTGCTCGACACCCAGAACCAGTTGCTGCAACGCATCGCCAAGACCATCGAACGCGAACGCCGCTTGACCGGTGACGCGGCCCACGAACTGCGCAGCCCGTTGACTGCGATCAAGACCCACCTGCAAGTGGCGCGCATGACCGAAGGCGCCGCCCGTGACCAGTCCCTGGCCCACGCTGAAGAGGGCGCCGACCGCTTGCACCGCACCCTTGAGCAGTTACTGCTGCTGGCGCGGGTCGAAGGCAGCCTGTCGTTTGATGACGGCCTGCAATCGAGTGCCGAGCAAGTTGCGCAACTGGCGATCCAGGATGCCAACGGCGGCGACAATCAGCGTATTGACCTGATCCTGGCAGACGGTTTGTCCGAAAAACCTTTGGAAATGCCGGTGGGCCTGGCCGTCGCCGCCCTGCGCAACCTGCTGGACAACGCGTTGCGCCACACCCCGGCCGATACCCGGGTGGAGCTGAGTGTGTCCAGCGCTGGCGACAATGTGGTGTTCCGGGTGCGTGACCATGGCGCGCCGATTTCCAGCGAAGACTTGCAACACTTGACCCAGCGCTTCTGGCGCAACGGCAATAGCCCGGGTTGCGGCCTGGGGTTGGCGATCGTCCAGGCCATCGTGCAGCGCTGCTCGTGCTCCCTGAAATTCGACAGCCAGGCCGATGGCATGCGCGTCGACCTGGGCATGCCGTTGCGGCGCTGAAACCTTCTTTTCACAGCACACATAGCTACCGCCATCCTCAAGCGCAACGCTTCAGGATGGCGGTCATTTTTTTGTGTTTGAACCGGCTGAATGACTCGGCCTGTGTTGAAAAGGACAGCCCCTATGTTGGTTATCGATTCCACGTATCCCGCAAACGACTTCAATGAGCGCAATGGCCAAGCCGTGCGCCAGGTGATTGTGCATTACACCGCCGCGCCCTTTGCCTCGTCATTGCGTGCACTGACCCGCGACGGTTTCAGTGCCCACTACCTGTTGGCCGACCCCCATGACGCCAGCTACCGCGCCGCCGGCTATGACGAGTTGCGGGTATTTCGCCTGGTGGACGAAGCGCAACGCGCCTGGCACGCCGGCACCAGCCACTGGGCCGGGCGCGATAACCTCAACAGCCGCTCCATCGGCATTGAGATCGTCAACCAGGCCCGGGATGACGCCGGTGTGTTGACCTTCCCGGCCTATGGCGCAGAGCAGATTGACGTGTTGATCGCCTTGATTCGTGACATTCAGGTGCGTTACCCGGCGATCGGTCCTACCGACATCCTCGGGCATTCCGACATTGCCTATTGGCGCAAGAGCGACCCCGGCCCCCGCTTGCCATGGCGCTGCCTGTTCGAGGCGGGCGTGGGGGCCTGGTATGAAGAGGTGGCCAAGATGGCCTATCAACGTCGGTTCGACATCGGCCTGCCGCCAGAGGTTGAGGTGGAGCGGGCGTTCCAGCGCTACGGTTATGCCCCGGCGAAAAATCGCCTGGGTTTCCAGCAACGTGTCCGTGCGTTCCAGATGCATTTTCGGCCCTCTGACTACAGTGGGCGGCTGGATGCGCAGACCTGCGCGATCCTGTATGCGTTGAATGAAAAATACACCGGGGTGGCCGGGTAAATCCGCTAAAGCTGTTTTTAACGACCACAGGTGTAAATCCTCCCTTCGCTGATGCGTTTCCAGAACAGGAAATCCGTGCGCGGCCCTTGGGCCTGGCGCCAACGGGTGGGCAGTTTGGTCACCATCATCAGCGTATTGAGGGATCGAGAGATGTCAGTCGCTACCAGCCGTATCGAAGAGACCCAGGCGGTCCCTGCGGAAACGCTTTACCAGTTCGATGAAACCCCGCTGCTGGCCCGCCAGCGCCAGCAGGAATCCAATGCCCGCAGCTACCCACGGCGCATTCCCCTGGCGCTCAAGCGCGCCCGAGGGATCTATGTCGAGGACGTCGAAGGCCGCAGCTTTATCGATTGCCTGGCCGGTGCCGGCACCCTGGCGCTGGGGCACAACCACCCGGTGGTGATCGATGCCATTCGCCAGGTGCTGAGCGATGAATTGCCGTTGCACACCCTGGACCTGACCACGCCGGTCAAGGACCAATTCGTGCAGGACCTGTTCGGCCTGCTGCCGCCGGCGCTGGCGCAGGAAGCCAAGATCCAGTTCTGCGGCCCCACCGGCACCGATGCGGTGGAGGCCGCGCTGAAACTGGTGCGCACCGCCACCGGGCGGAGCACGGTGTTGTCATTCCAGGGCGGTTATCACGGCATGAGCCAAGGCGCCCTGAGCCTGATGGGCAGCCTGGGGCCGAAGAAACCACTGGGCGCGTTGCTCGGCAATGGCGTGCAATTCCTGCCATTCCCGTACGACTACCGTTGCCCGTTCGGGCTGGGCGGCGCGGAAGGGGTGAAGGTCAACCTGCATTATCTGGAAAACCTGCTCAACGATCCCGAGGCCGGTGTATTGCTGCCGGCGGCGGTGATCGTCGAGGTGGTGCAAGGCGAGGGCGGCGTGATCCCGGCTGATCTCGACTGGCTGCGCGGCCTGCGGCGCATTACCGAGCAGGCTGGTGTGGCGTTGATTGTCGACGAAATCCAGAGCGGCTTTGGTCGCACCGGCAAGATGTTTGCCTTCGAACATGCCGGCATTGTCCCGGACGTGGTCGTGCTGTCCAAAGCCATCGGCGGCAGCCTGCCGCTGGCGGTGGTGGTGTATCGCGACTGGCTCGACACCTGGTTGCCGGGCGCCCATGCCGGGACCTTCCGCGGTAATCAGATGGCCATGGCGGCCGGCTCGGCGGTGATGCGTTACCTCAAGGACCACGACATTCCCGCCCACGCGGCCGCCATGGGCGAGCGCCTCGGCGAACACCTGCGCATCCTGCAGCGCGACTTCCCGCAGTTGGGAGACATTCGTGGCCGTGGGCTGATGCTCGGTGTGGAACTGGTGGACCCCGCCGGTGCGCCTGATGCCCAGGGCCACCCGCCGGTGCATCGCCAACTGGCGCCGCTGGTGCAGCGTGAATGCCTCAAGCGCGGCTTGATTCTCGAACTGGGCGGGCGACACGGCAGCGTCGTGCGTTTCCTGCCACCGCTGGTGATTACTGCCGCAGAAATCGACCGTGTGGCCGAGATTTTTGGTCGCGCCCTGGCGGCGTCGGTCACCAGCCTCTAATTTTTTATCGGGCTGGCACGTTCCTTCTTACATCAGCTGTGCGTGGTGCGCAGCCAGCCTTACCCCACGGAGAACAGCAATGACCTCAGTATTCGACCGCGAAGACATCCTGTTTCAGGTAGTGGTCAACCATGAAGAACAATATTCCATCTGGCCCGACTACAAGGCCGTGCCGGAAGGCTGGCGCACCGTGGGCAAGAGCGGGATGAAGAAAGAGTGCCTGGCCTACATCGAAGAAGTGTGGACCGACATGCGTCCGCTGAGCTTGCGCCAGAAGATGGATAGCCAGGCACTTGCCGGCTGACCCGGACCTCGGGCATAACACCGACTCAAATGTGGGAGCGGGCTTGCTCGCGAAGGCGTTGTTTCAGTCACCGTATGTGTTGACTGTCACACCGCATTCGCGAGCAAGCCCGCTCCCACATTTACTGTGTTTCGCCGGTGAGAGGCGCGTTACAGCGCCTTGATCACCTGATCCACATTGCCTTCCAGTTCCGCCACCGGGTCGGCGCCATCGGTGCCCAGCACCAGCAACTTCGCCCCGCCCGCCGTGACCGCCGCCTGCACTGCATCGCTTGGCTTGCGGTGATGCAGCACCACGGCCACCTCATTCTCCTTCAAGCCTTCGCTCAGTTGCTGCAACGCCTCGGGTGTCCACTCGGTATCCGCCCTTGCATCGGTGCTGACCAGTTCCAGGTTCAAGCCACTGACGAGATAACCAAAGTGATCGCTCAAGCTGGCCACCGTCAGGTTATCGGCCTTGGCCAGTCGCGCTTCGCTGTCGGCGGTGAGCTTGAGCAGGCGTTGCTTGAGCGCGGCCAGGTTGGCTTCGATCTGCGGCTTGGCCTCGGGCGCCAGGCGGCTCAGGTCGGCGGCCATCACATCGGCCATGCGCCCCATGTTGTTGCTGGCTTGCCACGGCTGGCTGTTCAGGCCGTCGGTGGCGCCCGGCTGCACGGCAATCCCCGGCAAGCCGCCGTCCACCGGGCGCGCGGCGTCGACTTCGACGATGCGGATATTGCTGCGCCGGGCCACCGGGTACAGCGGGTCGTCGGGCCACAGCGAGCGCAGGCCGATGGCTGCATCGGCGTCCAGCGCCAGGGTGTTCAGCGCCTGCGCACCGCGCCCGGTGAAATAGGCGACTTGCCGCGAGCCGGGCAGGTTGGCCGGTGCCGCGCGCTCAAGCTGCACATCAGTGCCTTTGAGCAACACCTGCGCCAAGCCATAGGTGATCGGCAAGGCGGCGAGGACTTTCACCGGTTTTGTCGCCTTGGCCTGGTTCAAGGCAGCATGGCCAACGCCTTGGTTGGCGGTGATCTGTAGTGGCTTGACGCCGTCGGCGGCGAATGCCGGTGTGGCGATGGCCAGGGCCAGAAGCAGTGGTCGAAACATCGGGCGCATTATCCAAGATTCCCTTTCAGGCTGGGGACCGTGCCGCGGGCGATGGCGGCGAGGGCGAAGGCGATACCGGCTACCAGGATGATCGCGGCACCGGACGGAATCGGCAGGTCGAAGATGATCGGCAGCAGGATCCCGCACAGGGTGCTGACGGTGGCGATCACCACCGAGATCCAGAAGAAGCCCTTGAGCGACTGGCTCAACAGGCGTGCGGCGGCCGCCGGAATCACCAGCAACGCACCCACCAGGATCGCGCCGATGACCTTGACCGCCGCCACGGTGATCAGGGTCACCAGGATCACGAACAGGTAGTCCAGGGTCTTCACCGCCACCCCGCGCACCGCCGCCAACTGCGGGTTGAAGCTGGCGAGCATGATGCGGTTGTACAGTGGCAGGGCCAGGGCCATCACCAGCGCGCCGACAATCGCCAGCACCAACAGGTCATTGCCGTTGACGGTCAGCACCGAGCCGAACAGCACGTTTTCGAGAATGTGCACGTTGATCTTGCCCGCCAGAATGAGCAGCAGGCTCGCGCCCAGGGCCAGGGACACCGAGAGGAATACGCCGATCAGCGTGTCCGGCGCCAGGCCGGTGCGGTTGCGCAAGTAGTTGAGCAGGATCCCGAACAGCAGGCAGTAGCCGAACAGGCTGCCGTAAGGCCCGGTATACGGTTCCCCCAGCAGAATGCCCACGGCCACGCCGGTCAGTGCGGCATGGCCCACGGCTTCGGAAAAGAACGCAAAGCGCTTGACCACCACCAGGGTGCCCAAACCACCCAGCACCGGGCCGATCAGCAGGCCGGCGAGCAGGGCGTTGACTACAAATCCATAGGCCAGCGCTTCCGGCAGATACCCGGAAGACGCCCAGCCCTGGACCATCAGACGAAAGGCTTCATAGCTCATAAGGCCGGGCTCCGTGGGTGGGTGGAGAACAGGGTCAGCAGGCGGTCCGGGGTCAGTGCCTCTTTCGGCGTGGCGTCGAACAGCACACGGCGGTTCAGGCCGGTGACGCGATCGGCCAGGCGGCCGACGGCTTCCAGGTCGTGTTCGATCCACAGCACGGTGATCCCGGCCTGGCGCCAGTCGTTCAGCAGCCGCTCGAACACCTGGATCCCGGCTTCGTCCAGCGCCGACATCGGTTCGTCCAGCACCAGCAATTGCGGTGCCGGGATCAAGCCCTGGGCCAACAGCACCCGCTGGCGTTCACCGCCAGACAGCGCACCCATGCGCCGCTTGCGCTTGTCCTGCATGCCGACCCGTTCCAGTGCGTCGCCAATCGCGGCGGCGTAATGTTTGGACAGCCCGAGAAACGCCGGACGCCGCTGGCACATCGCGGCCATGAAATCGTCGACGGTCATCGGCAAGCCCCGGTCGAACTCCAGCGCCTGGGGCACGTAGCCGATGGTGCCGGGTGCATCCGGCCAATGCAGGCTCAACTGGCCCTGGTGCGGCGTTTGCCCCAGCAGGGTCTTGATCAGCGAGCTTTTGCCGCCGCCGTTGGGGCCCACCAGCGCATGGATGCTGCCGGGCTGCACCTGGAAACTCACTGCATCGAGGATCACCGTACGGCCCAGGGTCAGCGCGACGTTATCGAAGTCGACGGTCGGGCCAACGCTGGCCACACTCAGGTGTTCAGCCGCCGTCATGCCCCGGACTCCTGAATCGCCCGCACCACGGTGTTGAGGTTGCCGGTCATTTCCACTTCGTATTTTTCCGCGCTGTAGTCGCCATAGGAAATATGCGACAGCGGGTACAGCTTCACCCCGGATTCACGCTGGATGGTGTCGACGTAGCTGGACGGGAAATCCATCTCCGAGAAGATCACTTTCACGTCCAGTTCCCGCAGTTGGTCGATGGTCTTCTTCAACTGGCTGGGGCTCGGCTCGATGCCGTGGGCCGGTTCCACCACGGCGGTGACTTCCAGGCCGAATTCCCGCAGCAGGTAGTCATATGCCGCGTGCACGGTGGCCACCCGCAGGTCGGGGTTGGGCGCGCTGGTGAGCTTGGCCAGGGCGTCGGCGCGCATCTGGCGCAGGCGCTTGCCGTAGGCGCGGGCGTTCTGGGTGTAGGTCTTGGCGTTGTCCGGGTCGAGTTTGCCCAGTTCCCGGGCAATGTTGTTCACCTGGGCAATCGAGGCGCTGATGGACAGGAAGGTGTGCGGGTTGACCACCTTGCCCGCACCGCGCGCAGCGTTGCCGGTGGCGGCCAGCAGCGGCACGTTGGCGTTGGCCTCGATCACCGGGATGTCCGGGCGCTCGCTGGTGGCGATCATGCGGTCGGCGAAATCGTCATGGCCGACGCCGTTGAGCACGATCACATCAAGGGTGCCGATGCGTTTGATGTCTTCGGCGCGGGGTTCGTAGGCATGGGGATTGAAACCGGCCGGGATCAGCGGGACAACTTCAGCCTTGTCGCCGACGATATTGGCGACGTAGCTGTAATACGGGTGCAGGGTGATGCCGATGCGCAGGCGCTTTGCCGGGTCGGCACTGGCGAACGGGGCCAGCAGCACGGTGATCAGGCCGACCAGCACCAGACGTAATAATGGAGATGAAATAGACATGGTCTTCTCTCGGCTGCAACGTGAATTCAGTGACGATGCTGGCGGGTGACACCGGCATCGAATTGCGCGACTACCTGCTGCCAGCCCGCGCTGATCAGCGCCTGGTCAGTGAGGTCGGTGGGGGCGGTGAGGTGGGCGCTGCGGTTGAGCCAGATATCCGGCTCGGCGCCGCGGATGCGCATCAACAGCGAACCGCTGAGGTCCGGCGTCTGGCTCAGGCCCAGATAGGCCGCGTCCAGCAACTGCCAGCGGTGGTCGCCACGGCTCACCGAACTGGCGTCCTGGGCGAAGGGCGCGAAGCCCTCTTCGGCCAGCTGTTCAGGCGTCGGCAGGGCGCTGTGTTCCTCCTGCAGCAAGTGGATTTCATCCAGGGTCACCCGCAGGTCGGCGTAGATGCCTTGCTCGGCGGCGCTGAGGTCGCGGCGGGCGTCCAGTTGGTGGCTGGGCACGGCGGCGATCTCCTGGCTTTCACCGCGCAAGGCCACCACCGTGCCGGCAACGGCGAGGATGATCAGGCACAACAGCAGGACATACAGGGTTTCGTGCCCGGCACCGGCCGGGCGCACGACTTGGGTTGTACGGCTCATTGGGGCTGGATATCCGCTTGGTCGATTTCCACCACGTGGCCGGGGCCGGCATCAAACAACACGTAGAACTCGGCGGAGGGTTTCTTGAAGGTCAGCTTCGAGTCTTCTCCCAGCTTGCCTGGCACCAGGATGGTCTCGTCGTAGCCGATCACATCCAGGGTCACGCCGGGGGCACCGCTGCCATCGGAGAAACCACCGGTGCACTGGATCTGCTCGCCGGCGATTTCCTTGCATTCGCACATCGGGTTGTGGGCGAGGGCGACGGTACTGAAACCGGCACTGAGGATCAGCGCGCCAACGGTGCGGGCCAGTTGCGGCAAAGTCATGGTTTAACTCCTCGTTTTTTCAGCCAGTCGATGGTGGCCGGCGATGCCTGGCTCAAGGGAATGGAGGCCTGGTGCATGGCGCCGTCCCAGCCTTCCATGGTGATCCACACTTCGGCGTCCAGCGGGGTGCGCTCAGGGATCGGCAACGCGGCGCCCATGCGGTATGGGGTGCCGAAGAAAATCACCCCGGCCGCCCGCAGGCTGCGAGGCTTGCCGATACGCAGGTAGGTCGCCTTGACCTGGTCGATGCACGTGGCACACAGGGCAGCGTTGAAGGATTTCATCGGGCCTGCCGGGTCCGGGCGCGGCGGCTCGTTGCGTAGCTCGGCGAGCTTCAGGCTCCAGGGGCCGACCTGTACTTCGCCGATCTCCCGTTCGCCCAGGCCGCTGTCGCCGCGAAACAGGGCCGCGTCGGCAAAGTACTTGGGCATGAAGCCCAGGGGCACCAGCAACAGCAGGATATTGATGTGGAAGCGCCATTTGAGCCAGAAGGCCCGCAGGGGCGAGGGGGGTTGAACCGTCATGGCCTTGTTCATGGGGTGGCCTCCGTGGTCTCAGCCTGCAAGGCCTGGGTTTTCGCCGGTTGACGGGCTGCCTTGGCTTCGCGTTTCAGCGCATTGAGGGTGGCCAGGGCCGTGCGTTTGGTCCAGATCAGCAAGCCGCTCAAGACCATCATGCTCAGCACCAGGCCGAAGAAGGCCCAGATAAGCTTGATCCAGATCCCGCCAAAGTCCCCGGTGTGCAACGGGCGCATGGATTCGGTGACGAACTCCAGGGCCGAACGGTCGGACAGCAGGTGCGAGGCGGCGATTTCGCCGTTGTACGGGTTGATTTCCGCGGTCTGGAACATCAGCGGGTACCAGCCACGCCCGCCGATGCGCAGGTGGCTGTAGGCGTTGCTGGGCAGGCTCACGAAGCTGGCCTCAAGCCCGGGAATGCGCTGGGTGGCGATGTTGATCGCCTCGTCCAGGGGAATCATGGGCGCCGGTACGCCCGGGGCGGACATCGGCACTTTGTCGCGGGCAATCGCCGGGACGATCGGCTCGCTGGAAATGGTGATCTGGTTATCACCCAGGATCGCCTGGATCAGGAACCAGGTGCCTGTGATGGAAATCACCGCGATAAACCAGATCGACCAGATGCCGCTCAACCGGTGGAAGTCGCCCCAGAAAATCCGCGCACCGTGACGAATGCGCAGGGTCGGCCTGAAAAAACCTTTCCAGAAACGCTTGTAGACCACGAGGCCGGTGACCAGCGAGGCCAGCAGCGGCAAGCCCAGCAGCGAGACCAGGTACCAGCCCCAGCTGTAGCCATTGGTGAAAGGCACCAGCCACCAGCCATGCAGGGCACGGGTAAATTGCTGGAAGTTGAACGATGGGCTGATGCCCTGGATCACCCCGGTGTATGGGTTGACGTAGACCTCCAGCGAGCGCCCGTCGGGGTAGCTGAGGTCGGCGCTGAGGGCGAAGTGCGATTCGTCCGGGCGGCTCAGGGATTCGACGATCACCTGGGGTTCGGCGCGCTTGATGGCGCCGATCACCTGGTCGTAGGTGAGCGGTTCGGCATCGTCCGACGGCTTGCTGGCGCGGATGTCCGGGTTGGCCAGCCAGACGATCTCCTGGCTGACCACCGCCAGGGTGCCGGTGACGCAGACGATCAGCACAAAGAACCAGATGGGCAATGCCAGCCAGCTGTGCACGAGAAACCAGAGTTTTGAGCGTGACTTCTTCGACATGTGAATGAGGGTCTTGATCGGAGGGAGGCGGTAAAGGCCCGGAAAACGCCACCCGTAGCTTTTGCTGACGCGAGCGGCTGTATCTAAGTTAAGACGGATGAGAAACACAAAACCCTAAGGCGGATATGAAAGTAAATGTTTCAAATACGCATTCATGCAACACGAAACATGTTCCGAGCCATCACCAAGGCGGGATTGATGGGGCGGGGGCGCTGCCTATGATGGGGTCATACCGTTGAGCGAGCCCCATAATGACTTCTGCCAGAACCCTCTACGACAAACACATCGATTCCCACACGGTGTGCCGCCTGGATGACCAGGGCCATGTGCTGCTGTACATCGACCGCCAGGTGATCAATGAATACACCAGCCCGCAAGCTTTCAGCGGCTTGCGCGAGGCGGGCCGTGGTGTGTGGCGGCCCGGTACGGCGCTGGCGGTGGTCGACCATGTGAACCCCACCACGCCCAAGCGCATCGCGACCATGCCGGATGCGGGCGGTGCGCGCCAGGTGTCGTACCTGGCGGAAAACTGCCGGGATTTCGGGATCGAGCTGTTGGATATCCTCGACAAGCGCCAGGGCATCGAACATGTGATCGCCCCGGAACAGGGTTTTATCCTGCCGGGCATGGTGATCGCCGCCGGCGACAGCCACACCACCACCTACGGGGCCTTGGGCGCGTTCGGCTTTGGCATTGGCACTTCGGAAATCGAGCATTTGCTGGCCTCGCAAACCCTGGTCTACAAGCGTTTGAAAAGCCTGCGTGTGACCGTGGACGGCGAACTGGCCCGTGGGCTGACCTCCAAGGACGTGATCATGGCGCTGATCGGCAAGATCGGTGCCTCGGGTGCCACCGGCTACGCCATTGAGTTTTGTGGGTCGACCATCGATGCCCTGAGCGTCGAGGCGCGCATGACCATCTGCAACATGGCGGTGGAAGCCGGTGCACGTGGAGCCTTCATGGCGCCGGACGAAAAGGTCTTCGCCTACCTCAAGGGCAAGCCACGCGCGCCGAAGGGCGAGTTGTGGGAACGCGCCCTGGTGGGCTGGCGCCAACTGCACTCGGATGCCGACGCGGTGTTCGACCTCGAAGTGCAGCTGGATGCCAGCGCCCTTGAGCCGATGGTCACCTGGGGCACCAGCCCCGACCAGGCCGCGCCCATCGGTACCCGCGTGCCGGACCCGCAAGACATCAGCGACCTGATCCTGCGCCAGGACATGCGCCGTGCCTTGAACTACATGGGCCTGGAAGCGGGCATGCCGTTGAGCGACATTGTGATCAGCCACGCGTTTATCGGCTCCTGCACCAACGCCCGCATCGAAGACCTGCGCGACGCCGCCAGCGTGGTGCGCGGCAAGCACGTGGCCGACCATGTGCGGGCGATGATCGTGCCGGGCTCCACCGAAGTGCGTGACCAGGCCGAAGCCGAAGGCCTTGCCGCGATCTTTATCGACGCCGGGTTTGAATGGCGCCAGTCGGGCTGCTCGATGTGCCTGGCGATGAACGACGACGTGCTGGAGCCGGGCGACCGCTGCGCCTCCAGCACCAACCGCAATTTCGAAGGCCGCCAGGGCGCGGGTGCCCGCACGCACCTGATGAGCCCGGCCATGGTCGCCGCTGCGGCCATCACTGGCCGGCTGACAGATATTCGCCACTTTGGAGACCGCACATGAGCTTGCAACCCTTCACTCGGATCACCGGCAAGGCGGCGCCGATGCTGGCGGCCAATATCGACACCGACGTGATCATGCCCAAGCAGTTTCTCAAGGGCATCGACCGCAACGGGCTGGATCGCGGGTTGTTCTTTGATTTGCGCTTTTTGCCCTCGGGTGAGCCTGACCCGCAATTTGTGCTGAACCAGCCGGCCTGGCAGGGCGCGAGCTTTATGGTGGTGGGGCCGAACTTCGGCTGTGGGTCCAGCCGGGAGCATGCGGTGTGGGGCCTGAAGCAGATGGGCATTCGCGCGTTGATCGGCAGCAGCTTTGCGGGGATTTTCTATGACAACTGCCAGCGTAACGGGGTGTTGTTGATCACGCTGGAGGAGGCGGTGTTGCAGCGGTTGGGGCAGATGGTGAGTCAGCCTGAGCAGGCGCAGATCAGTGTGGACCTGGAGGCGCAGGAGATCCTTTTGGCGGACGGGCAGGTGATTGCGTTCCAGATCGATACGTTGCGCAAGACTGCGTTGTTGTTGGGGTTGGATGCTATTGGCACGACGTTGCAGCGCAGTGAGCAGATCAAGGCGTTTGAGCGTGAGCATTTGGCGGCCAATCCCTGGCTCGGGTGATGGGGCTGTAGTTACAGGTTGGCTGCTGCGCACTGCCTGCGTTCGGCCTCGGGCTGGATGGGGCAGTCAGATCAAAATCAAGAGCACAGCGGCCTCCC
>NZ_JACAPZ010000023.1:0-19900 GCF_013385475.1 Pseudomonas sp. G5001 | reverse complement strand
CCAGAATGCCCGCGTCATCGTTAACGACCTTCGCGAGCAAGCCCGCTCCCACATTTGGACCGTGCCCGCTTTTGATTTGGCTTTTGCTCTTCAACACTCAAGCCGGCCGGTAGGCCGCTGTAAGAGCAGAACCGTCAGCGGCCGTTACCGCAGCAACGGATATGTACTCAAACCCGGCACGCTAAATCGACAACCCCTTGAAGTGCTCCTGTAAAAACTCTACACACGCCCGCAACTTCCCGGAGTAGGCCAGCCGCGTCGGGTACACCGCCCACACGTTGGCGCTCTGGGTGTAGTCGTGCAGCACCTGCACCAGTTTCCCTTGCTCCAGCAGCGGCTTCACATCCCACATCGAACGCAGCAACACGCCGCGCCCGTCCAGGGCCCATTGCAAGACGATCTCGCCGTTATTCGACGACAACGGCCCGCGCACGCGCACGCTGTCCTGCACGCCATCGCGCTCCAGGTGCCAGATGCCAAACGCGTTGTCGCGCTCCTTGAGCACCAGGCAGTCGTGCTGTTCCAGGTCGCTCAAGTGCTGCGGCACACCACGGCGTTCGAGGTAGGCGGGCGCCGCACACAGCACCCGCCGGTTACTCACCAGCCGGCGACCGATGTGTTGCCCGGGGATGTCGTCGCCCACGCGAATCTCCAGGTCGAAACCCTCGCTGACGATATCCACCACCCGGTCGAACAGGTCCAGGCGAATCTCCAGGTCCGGGTATTGTTCGGCCAATAGCGACAAGGCCGGTGCCACATGGTTACGGCCGAAACCGAAGCTGCTGCACAAATGCAGGTGGCCGCGCGGGCTGTCGTGGGCGTCGGAAAGCTCGTCGGACAACTGCTGGAAGTCTTCGAGAATCCGCACGGCCCAGCGCTGCACGCGCTCACCGTCTTCGGTCAGGGCGATACGGCGGCTGGTGCGGTGCAGCAGGCGGGTGGCGAGGGTGGTTTCGAGAATCTGGATACGCTTGCTGACGTAGGCCGGGGACAAACCCAGCTCGTCGGCAGCCGCAGCAAAGCCGGCCTTGCGGATCACGGTCAGGAATACCCGCAGGTCTTCAGGTAGGGGCACGGTATCTTTCTTGTTGTTCATCAGAAACAGGCATGGCGGCATGAACCGCCAGAATAGCACCGGTATGGCGAAGGAGTTTCTGTGGTGAGGGCGCTTGCTGTGGCAAGGGAGCTTGCTCCCGCTGGAGTGCGTAGCGCTCCCAAAGATCTTGGGGCCGCTGCGCAGCCCAGCGGGAGCAAGCTCCCTCGCCACAGGGGATTGGTGTTTAAGGGTTACTCGGCGGCGATCTTCGCCTGGGCGGCGGCCCGTGCATGGCGGCCGTGCTTGAGGGCGATGGGCGCCATTTTCTCGCGATCCAGTTCACCTTCCCAGGCCGCCACCACCAGCGCCGCCACGGCATTGCCGATGATGTTGGTCAGTGAGCGGCATTCAGCCATGAACCGGTCCACACCCAGGATCAGCACCATCGCCGCCACCGGCACCGTCGGCACCACCGCGAGGCTGGCGGCCAGCGCGACAAAACCTGCGCCCACCACCGCACCGGCGCCTTTTGAGGTAAGCATCGCCACCGCCAGCAGGGTCAGTTGTTGCTCCAGCGTCAGGTCGATATTGGTCGCCTGGGCCAGGAACAGCACCGCCAGGGTCATATAGATGTTGGTGCCGTCCAGGTTGAAGGTGTAGCCGGTGGGCACCACGATCCCCACCACGCCTTTGGACGCGCCAAGGCTTTCAAGTTTCTGGATCAGTTGCGGCAGGGCCGATTCGGATGAGCTGGTGCCCAGCACGATCAACAGTTCAGCCTTGATGTAGGTCAGCAGCTTGAAGATGCTGAACCCCACATACCGGGCGATGCTGCCCAGCACCACGGCGACGAAGAAAAACGCGGTGACGTAGAACGTGCCCACCAGTTTCAACAGCGGCAGCAGCGAGCCCAGGCCGTATTTGCCGATGGTGAAGGCGATGGCCCCGAAGGCCCCGATCGGCGCGACGCGGCTGATCATCCCGACGATGCGGAAGAACACTTCGCTGGCCTGGTTGATCACGCCGACCAGGGGCCGGCCCTTCTCGCCGATCATCACCAGCCCGAGGCCAAACAGCACCGACACAAACAGTACCGGGAGGATTTCGCCTTTGGAGAAGGCGTCGAAGAAGGTAGTGGGGATCACATGCATCAGGAACCCGGTGACGCCTTCGCCGTGTTCGGCCTGGCCGACAAAACCGGCGATGGCGGAGGTGTCGAGGGTCTTCACGTCGATATTGAAACCCACGCCGGGGTGCAGCAGGTGCGCGGCGAGGATGCCGATTACCAGGGCGATGCTGGAGACGATCTCAAAGTACAGCAGCGCCTTGCCGCCGACGCGGCCCACCTGCTTCACGTCGTGCATGCTGGTGATGCCGGAGACCACGGTGCAGAAGATGATCGGGCCGATGATCATCTTGATCAGCTTGATAAACCCGTCGCCCAACGGCTTGAGGTCGATGCCCACCTGAGGCCAGTGGTTGCCGATCAACACGCCCAGCACAATGGCGATGATCACCTGCACATACAGGGTTCCCAGCAGTTTTCTGATTGTCATTTTTATTATCTCGAGACGTTTTTTGGGCAAGCAGATCCCGTCGCAGGCTGTTTCAAGCCTGCGGGGCGGGATCGGTCAGGTCAGCGGTTCATAAAGGCTCAGCGAAGGAAGGTCAGGACTTCGCCGAGCAGCACTTCAGGGATTTCTTCTGCGATGTAGTGGCCGGCCGGCAGGGCCTTGCCACGTACGTCGGTCGCGACTTTCTGCCATTCCTTGAGGGGTTCGAAGCAGCGCCCGACGGTGCCTTCGGCGCCCCACATCACCAGCAGCGGCAGCTCCAGGTGGTTGCCCTTGTCGATATCGGCGCGGTCGTGCTCAAGGTCGATGCCGGCGGCGGCGCGATAGTCCTCGCAGATCCCGGTGGCGGTGCCCGGCAGTTTCAGGCAACGCAGGTATTCGGCGAAGGCTTCATCGGTGAACGGCTTGAGCCCGGCACTGCGGCTGCCCATGACGCTGCGCAGGTAGAGTTCCGGGTTGCCTTCAATCAGGCTCTCGGGCAACGGCGCCGGGCGGATCAGGAAGAACCAGTGCCAGTAGGCGCGGGCAAAGGCTTCGTCGGTCTGGGCGTACATGGACAGGGTTGGTGCGATGTCCAGCAGCACCATGCGCTGCACGGCCTTGGGGTGGTCCAGGGCGAGGCGATGGGCGACGCGGGCGCCACGGTCGTGGGCCAGCACCGAGAACTCGTCGAAGCCCAGGGCTTTCATCAGCTCGACGCCGTCGCGGGCCATTTCGCGTTTTGAATAATTGGTGTGATGGTCAATGGCGGCGGGCTTGCTGCTGTCGCCATAACCGCGCAGGTCGGCGGCGACCACGGTGAAGTGTTCGGCCAGTTGCTCGGCGACCTTGTGCCAGATGACGTGGGTCTGCGGGTGCCCGTGCAGCAGGAGCAGGCCGGGACCCGCGCCGCCTTTGCGGTAGCTGATGTCCACACCGTTGACGTGGCGCTGGTCTTTTTGGAATCCGGCGAACATGGAATGACTCCTTGTGATGATTGCTTGCATCCTGAAATCACACGGCGCCCGGGGCAAGGGGGAAAGCGTGGAGGGGTTGTTCATGAAGTGTGTTGAAGCCCGATCTTTCAGGCAGTGCAGGTCAACGGTGGGAGCTGGCTTGCCTGCGATGCAGGCAACTCGGTGTATCAGTCGCACCGAGGTGATGCCATCGCAGGCGAGCCAGTTCCTACCGTTGGGTTGCGTCGCCCAGGCGACTTCATCCTTGCTTGAACAACGCCTCGGCACGCTGGCGAACCTGCGCCTCGGTCAAGTCCTCCTTGCGCGTGGCCAGGAACCACACATGCCCGAACGGGTCTTTCAGCGTCCCGGAACGGTCACCGTAGAACTGATCCTTGGGTTCTGAAATCGCCGTGCCGCCGGCCTTGATGGCCTGGGCGAACTGTTGGTCGACATCTTGCACATAGAGATGCAGGCACACGCTGGGGTGTTCTTTTCCCGGGCTGCCGAACGACATTTCGCCACAGGGCGAGGCCATCATGATCGCCGAATCGCCAATGCGCAGTTCGGCATGGCCGATCTTGCCGTCGGGCATGTCCAGGCGCATGACTTCGGTGGCACCAAAGGCTCGTTTGTAGAACTCGATGGCTTCAGCGGCTTTGTCGATGCCCAGGTACGGCGTGATGCTGTGGTAGCCCTCGGGAATGGGTTTAACGCTCATATCGTTCTCCTTGATGGTGGTAGTGGAGGGACGGCTTTTTCACTATAGGCCACGTGCGCCGTGGCTTGCGGGCAGCCGACGAGGTGTTGCCCAGGCAACAGCAAACCGGCAGTTTGCTGCGCCAAGGGCGGTTTGCCGCGCGTATATCGGGAGCAAACCCTTGTGTTTGAAGGCCAGGCGCCTCAGGCACAGAAGCTGCAATGCCTCTGGCAAACCATTCGCCCGAGAGCGTTGTATGTCTGTACTGCCTGTATCTGCCGATTACCCGATTCACACGCCCCACGCCGAGTTGATCCGCGACGAGGCCCACGCACTGGCCGTTGCCCGCCGAGTCGCTGCCGTGTTGCTGGAACAGGACGCCGAGCGCGATCGCACCCGCCAGGTGCCTGCGGAGGTCGTCGACCTGTATTCCAACAGCGGTCTGTGGGGCATCAGCGTGCCCCGCGAGTTTGGTGGTGCCCAGGTGTCATACGCGGTGTTGGCCCAGGTGATTGCGATTATCTCGGCGGCCGACCCTTCGCTGGGGCAAATCCCGCAGAACCATTACTGCCTGCTGGAAGATATCCGCCTGCAAGGCACGCCCGAGCAGCAGGCGTACTTTTTTGGCCTGGCGCTGGAAGGGCATCGGTTTGCCAATGCGCTGTCGGAAACCGGCGGCAAGAACGTCCAGGACATCCAGGCGACCATTCGCCGGCAAGGCGATGGCTATGTGATCAACGGTCGCAAGGGTTATTGCACCGGTTCGCTGTATGCCCACTGGCTGGCGGTGCTGGCGCTGGATGAACAGCAGAATGCGCAATTGGCGTTCGTGCCGCGCGGCACCGCAGGCCTGGTGGTGGTCGACGACTGGGACAGCATGGGCCAACGCACCACCTCCAGCGGCACGGTGCTGGCCGAAGGCTTGAAGGTGCCGGCGTTCAATCTGTTTCCTACCCATCGTTCCTACGATTCGCCGACCCTGGCCGGGCCTTTCGCTCAATTGACCACCGCCGCCATCGATGCCGGCATCGCCCGTGCCGCGTTGCGTGACACGGTGCAGTTCGTCCGGCAATTCGCCCGTCCATGGATCGATGCCGGGGTGGAAAAAGCCAGTGAAGACCCGTTGACTATCATTCAGGTCGGCGCGCTGGATATTCGCCTGGAAGCGGCGGAAGCCTTGCTGGAGCGGGCCGGAAAGGCCCTGGACGCCGCGCGCCCGGCACCCGATGAAGACAACGTTGCCCACGCCTCCCTGGCTGTCGCGCGAGCCAAGGTACTGACCACTGAAATCGCCATTGAAGCCAGCAACAAGCTCTTCGAACTCGGCGGCACCCGCTCCACCTTGAAGAAGCACAACTTCGACCGTCACTGGCGCAATGCACGGGTGCATACCCTGCATGACCCGGTGCGCTGGAAGTATCACGTGGTGGGCAACTGGCTGCTCAACGGCGCCAAGCCACCGCGTCACGATTGGTCTTGACCCATGGCCGAGCTGTTTAAAAACATCTATTGGGCCGACATCGGCCAAGCCTGCCTGGAAACCCTGAGCATGCTCAGCGCGGCCCTGGGTTTTACCGTGCTGCTGGGGTTGCCGCTGGGGGTGCTGTTGTTCCTCACCGGCAAGCGCCAGTTGCACGAAACCCTGGTGGTGTATCGGGCGCTGTCGGTGGTGGTCAACGTGCTGCGCTCGCTGCCGTTCATCATCCTGCTGATTGTGCTGATCCCGGTGACCACCTTGCTGGTGGGCACCTCCCTGGGCGTGGCCGGCACCATTCCGCCGTTGGTGGTGGGCTGTACGCCGTTCTTCGCGCGGCTGGTGGAAACCGCCTTGCGCGAAGTCGACCGTGGCGTGGTGGAGGCCACCCAATCCATGGGCGCCAGCACCTGGCAGGTGATCCGCCACACGCTGTTGCCGGAAGCCCGGGGCGGGCTGCTGGCAGCGGTCACTGTCACCGCGATTGTGCTGGTGGACTACACCGCCATGGCCGGGGTGATCGGTGGCGGTGGCCTGGGCGACCTGGCTATCCGCTACGGCTATCAGCGTTTCCAGACCGACGTGATGGTGGTCACCGTGTTGCTGCTGTTGGTGCTGGTGCAGGCCCTGCAGATGACCGGTGACCGTTTGGTGGCGCATTACAGCCGCCGTTGATTCCTATAACTAATGCCTTCGGAGCAACCATGAAAAAATCCCTGGCCATCTTGGCCGCTGTCTTGTCCTTCAATGCCGTTGCCAACGAGACGCTGGTCGTCGGCGCCACGCCCGTGCCTCACGCCGAGATCCTCGAGTTCGTAAAGCCGGTGCTGGCCAAGGAAGGCGTGGACCTGCAAATCAAGGTCTTCACCGATTTCATCCAGCCCAACCAGCAACTGGCGCTGAAGAACATCGACGCCAACTACTACCAGTACCGGCCATTCCTGGATGACTACAACAAGACCCGGAATACCAACCTGGTGCCGGTGGTCGGTGTGCACATCGAGCCTTTCGGCGCGTACTCGACCAAGATCAAAAATATCTCGGAGTTGAAAGACGGCGCGACAGTGTCGATCCCCAACGACCCGGTCAACACTGGCCGCGCCTTGGTGCTGCTGGACGAAGCCGGCCTGATCAAGCTCAAGGACCCGAGCAACACCCTGGCCACGCCGCGGGATATCGTTGAAAACCCCAAGCACCTGAAAATTCGTGAACTGGAAGGTGCGTTGCTGGCCCGCTCGGTGAGCCAGGTGGACCTGGCGTTCGTGTTTGCCAACTACGCCCTGGAAGCAGGGATCGACACCAACAGCGCGTTGATCGTCGAGAAGGGCAAGAGCCTGTACGTGGAGTACCTGGTCGCGCGCCCGGACAACATCAATGACCCTGGCATCCAGAAACTGGCCAAGGCGTTGAACTCCGATGAAGTGCGCCAGTTCATCCTGACCCGCTATAAAGGCCAGATTGCCCCGGGATTCTAAGTCTGACGGCGATCAAAATGTGGGAGCGGGCTTGTGTGGGAGCGGGCTTGCTCGCGAAGGCGGTGGATCAGCCACTGCATCTGGCGACTGACACCCCGCTTTCGCGAGCAAGCCCGCTCCCACATTGATCGAGTGTTACCCCGCCATTATGTGGACGGCTCCAAGAGTTGTGCCCCAGGCCCGCGCTCACCCAGCACGTCGTCGTGATTGCGCAACGGGCACGCCTCCAGCGACAGGCACCCGCAGCCAATACAGCCGTTGAGTTTATCCCGCAGCAACATCAGTTTTTCGATGCGCTGGTCGAGGTCCTCACGCCATAGCGCAGACAGGCGCTCCCAATCGGCAGCGTTGGGCGTGCGGCCATCGGGCAAGGTTTGCAGCGCGTCATGGATCGTCGCCAGGGGAATGCCCAAACGCTGGGCAATCTTGATCACCACCACCCGGCGCAACACATCCCGCGGATAGCGCCGCTGGTTGCCGGCGTTGCGGTGGCTCTTGATCAATCCCTTGGTTTCATAAAAGTGCAGCGCGGTAACCGCCACGCCACTGCGGGCTGCCAGTTGGCCGACGGTGAGTTCTTTGGTGACCATGAAAAAGCCCTTGACCTTGACTTAACTAGAGGTTTTACCCTGCGTGGCATCGAATCGCAAGATTGTGCCTACAGTGAGAGGGGAATGTTCATGCAGGTATTAGAGAAGAGTCTGAGTTTTACCCAGATGGTCGAATTCCACATCGAGCCTCAGCAGCAATCGGCTTTGGTGGCGGCCCTGTCATCGCAAAGCGAGCGCCTGGCCCAGGGCCATGGTGGCTTTATCAATGCCAGCGTGCAGGTCAGTGATGATGGACGCCGGGTGCTCAGCTACCTGCAATGGCGCTCCCGCGAGGAGGGGGAAGCGGCCTTCAAGTGTTTTGAGCACGGTGAGGAAGATTTCTGGACGCTGATACGCGCCCACCAGGCCACGGCGGTGACCTTCGGTTCGTTCCAGGTGCTGCGCAGCATCGAGCGCAGCCATGACAACGCTCTGCACTGCCGCCTAAATTGACAGATGCAGCATGCGCTCGCCCTGTACGTTTTCGCCGGGGCGTCGCTTGTTCACCGCCAGCTCGCCGATCTTGATCAAACGGGTACGGGTCACGTTGCGGCTCAGGCCCAGCAGGTTGGCGGTGTGCACCTGGTTGTAATGGCTGAAGCGGTAGGCGGCGCGCAGCAGCGCATCCTCGACCTTTTCATGCAGGGCCCCGGCCTGTTCCTCGAAGAGCTTTTGAAAGGCGCGTTCCAGCAGGGCTTCGGCGCTGTTGTCGGTGCCGTGCTGGCTGTCGTCCTGACGCTCGATGCGCATGTTCGACAGGCGCAGGTCGTCGCGCTCGATCACCCCGTTGCGGCAGATCAGCAGGGTGTGGTGGATCACGTTTTCCAGCTCGCGGATGTTGCCTGGCCAGCTGTAGCTTTTGAGCTTTTGCTCGGCCTCGCGGCTGATGGTGATCGGGCCGTAACCCAGGCGCTGGCTGTAGGCTTCGATGAAATGCCGGGTCAGTGGCAGGATGTCACCGGGCCGATCCCGCAGGGGGCTGAGTTCGAGGCTGACCACGTCTAGGCGGTAGTACAGGTCTTCGCGGAAATGCCCGGCATTGATGGCTTTCTCCAACTGAACGTTGGTGGCCGCCAATACCCGCACGTCGATGGGAATGCTTTTGCGTGAGCCCAGGCGCACCACTTCGCGTTCCTGCAGTACCCGTAGCAGCTTGACCTGGATCGCCATCGGCAAGTCACCGATTTCATCGAGGAACAAGGTGCCGCCGTCCGCCTCTTCGAACCAGCCGGCCTTGGCACTGAGGGCGCCGGTGAAGGCGCCTTTTTCATGGCCGAACAGCTCGGCTTCCACCAGGGATTCGGAAAACGCGCCGCAGTTCACGGCCACGAAGGGCCGGTTGCGCCGGGCGCTGAGGTTGTGGATATGGCGCGCCACCAGCTCTTTACCGGTGCCGGTTTCGCCGATGATCAACACGCTGGCTTCGCTGGGCGCGACTTGCTGGATGTGCGCCAGCAGCGCCTGGGATTTGGGGTCTTCGAAGACCTGGGCCGTGGCGCGGATCGAGGTCGCAAGAGCGGGCGAGGGCGGTAAGGTTAAAAGCTGCATGGGCACCTCTTCTAGGAGTAGAACGTGGGAATCGGCAGGGACTGGTTCAACGCCCAGTCCCCCAGTTCGTGGAGCTTGTAGTCCACCGGGTCGTGCAAGGTTTGCGTGCGCAGGTTGCGCCAGTGCCGGTCCAGGCGCAGCGAGGCGTGGGTGGAGCGCGCGCCGGTGACTTCGAACAGGCGGCTGCACAGTTCCAGGCCGTTGCGGGTGGCGGCGACTTTGGCCGTGGCGATGGCGATGGCCAGCTCGCCGCGCTCGCTTTCACTGAGGCTCGGGCCCTTGGCCCAGGCCTGGTCCAGCAGTTCGGCGGCGCGTTCCACCAGCAGGCGCACGCCTTCCAGCGCGACCCAGAATTCGCCGTAGTGGTTGAGCACGTACGGGTCCTGGCGAATGTCCTGCACCGTGGATTTATGCCAGGGCCGGGTTTCGGTCAGGGTGTAATTCCTGGCTTCGGCAAAGGCGCCTTCGGCGATGCCGAGGAACATATGGGTGAAGGTCAGTTGAGCGATCAGCGGGCGCAGGCAGGCGAAGGGCGTACTCAGCGGGCCGGGATCGAGGAGCAATTCCGACTCTTCCACGCGTACCCGTTCGAAGCTGGCGCTGCCGCTGTCGGTCTGGCGCTGGCCGATGTTGTTCCAGTCATTGTGCAGGGTGATGCCACTGCGCCCGCTGGGGATGGCCGCGATCAGCAGCTTGCCGCCGGCGCTTTCATCCACCGCCGAGGCGATCAGCATTTCCGAGTCGCTGGCACCGGAGCAAAAGCTCTTCTTGCCGGAGAATTCGCGCCAGCCGTTGTAGGCTTTGACCACAGTGCGCGTGTCCAGCGGGTTGAGGGCGTTGCCCCAGAACCAGTTCTTGCGCGCGGTTTGTTCGAACCAGGGTTGCCATTGCTCCGGGCGTGAGAACAGTCGCACGGTGGCGAGCATCAGGTGATGAAAACCGAAGACGTGGGCGATAGAGCTGTCGACCTTGGCGAATTCGCGCACGATCTCCAGGGTTTCGCTCCAGCGGGCGCCGAGGCCGCCGTATTGGGTGGGAATGCTCAGGGCCAGCAAGCCGCTTTGGCGCAGGGCGTCACGTTCGGTCTTCGGTGTGCCGCCGCGCTCGTCGCGTTCGACGGCAGTGAGGGCAAATTCGGCGGCCAGCAGTTTGGCGGTCTGCAAGGGTGAGGGCAGGACGCTATTGGGTTTGGCTGTCACGCGGTATTCCTCATGGTGTGCCGGGGCGTGCCCCGGCAGACGGCAGGTCAGGCCTTGGCTTTTGCCGGCAGGACGTCGTTGGCAATCATTTCGCCGAACGGCCCGGTGAGGTTGGTGACGCCGCGCCCGGCCAGGCTGGCGTAGGGTTCCGGCAGCAGCGGGAACACCAGTTCGGCAAAGCGATACGCCTCTTCCAGGTGCGGGTAGCCGGAGAAGATGAAGCTTTCGATGCCCAGGTCCGCGTATTCCTTGATGCGCTCGGCGACTTGCTGAGGGTTGCCCACCAGGGCCGTGCCCGCGCCGCCACGTACCAGGCCGACGCCGGCCCACAGGTTGGGGGCGATTTCCAGGTTGTCGCGGCGCCCGTCGTGCAGGGCGGCCATGCGCCGCTGGCCTTCGGAGTCAAAGCGCGAGAAGGATTTTTGCGCGGCGGCGATGGTTTCGTCGCTGATGTGCTCGATCAGTTTGGCTGCGGCTTTCCAGGCGTCTTCTTCGGTTTCGCGCACGATCACATGCAGGCGAATCCCGAATTTGACGGTGCGCCCGTGGCGGGCGGCGCGCTCACGCACGTCGGCGAGTTTCTCGGCGACGGCAGCCGGTGGTTCGCCCCAGGTCAGGTACACGTCGACTTGTTCGGCGGCGAGGTCGTGGGCAGCGTCCGAGGAACCGCCGAAGTACAGCGGTGGATATGGCTTCTGCACCGGTGGGTAAAGTGCCTTGGCGTTCTGCACGCGCAGGTGTTTGCCTTCGAAATCCACCGATTCGCCTTGCAACACGCGGCGCCAGATCTTCAGGAATTCGTCGGTCACTTCGTAGCGTTCGCTGTGATCGAGGAAGCTGCCGTCGCCGCGGTTTTCGTCGGGGTCGCCGCCGGTCACCACGTTGATCAACAGGCGGCCACCGGACAGGCGGTCGAGGGTGGCGGCCATGCGGGCCGAGACGGTTGGCGAGATGATCCCCGGACGAATCGCCACCAGGTAACGCAGGCGTTCGGTCAACGGCACCAGCGCCGAGGCAATCACCCAGGAGTCTTCGCAGGAGCGGCCGGTGGGGATCAGCACGCCGTGGTAGCCGAGGTTGTCGGCGGCCTGGGCGACTTGTTTCAAATAGTTGAGGGTGACCGGGCGAGCGCCCTGGGTGGTGCCCAGGTAGTGGCCGTCACCGTGTGTAGGCAGAAACCAGAAAACATCCATGACAAATCCTTAAGCGATTTTCAGCAGAGAGGTGGGATGCGCGGCAAACAACGGCGCGGCGCGTTCTGCAGCAAGGCGAATGCGGGCCTTCAAGGGCTCACTGGTTATGTGGTAATCGGTGAAATCGGCCTCGGTGGCGTACACGCCAATGGGCAAGGTCAGGGCCTGGAAGAAACTGAACAGCGGGCGCAACTGGTGATCGAGTACCAGGGCGTGGCGTTCGCTGCCGCCGGTGGCCGCCAGCAACACCGGGGTGTTGATCAGGGCGTTGAGGTCGACCAGGTCGAACAGGTGCTTGAGCAGGCCGGGGTAGGAGCCGCGATACACCGGCGCGGCAACGATCAGCAGGTCGGCCTGTTCGATGGCCTGCAGTTGCGCTTCGACGTCGGCGGGCAATTCCTGGCGGGACAGTGCGCCGCCCAGCGGCCGGGCAATGTCGCCCAGTTCGATCAGGGTGGCCTGGATCGGCAATTGATCGGCCAGTTCGGCCAGCACCGCCTGGGTCAACACCAGGGTGCGGGACGGACGCCAGGTTCCGCCGGAGAGGGCAACGACATTCAGTGGACGGGTCATCAACAGTTCCTTTTTCAACAGTGGCTCAGGGCAAGAGCAGTAGCAGGGCTTGAGCAAGAGCTGTACCAAGCTGTGCAGCCCTTGACTGGCGTGGCCTCTGTGCCAGGTGTTGGAAAATGGTGGTGTTGTCTGCCTGGTGTTTTGTTGAATGACTGTTGCCTGGGCAACAGTTGCCAGGCGAACAGTGGCGTGAGTGTTGAGGCCATTTATAGAGGGTTGTGTTTATTCCGTAAATGAACGTATTTCCATATTTATAGATCTACATGGAATATAAGGCGCGACTATCAGAAGTGTCGCAAAGGTTGATAGCGACTATCACGGCTGATGATTTTTCACCGTGCAGGTGCGGGAGTAGCCTGTACTCATTGACTTCAGCCCGTTTCGCAGGACCTTCGCCATGAACCGTTTTCTCGCCATTTTCGTATTGCTTGTCACCTCAGTCCTTGCCGGTTGTGCGACACATTCGTCGCCCGAACTGCGTGGCTACTCGGCCGAGGAGAGCAAGGAACTGGCGCTTGAAGCCCTGAGCCGTCGAGGCCTGTCATTTGATGAATACCAACAGAAGAAAGCCGAACTGACCGGCCAGCCACGGAACACCTTCGGTTTCGACCGTCAGGGTGAGATGAATGCCGAGCGCAGCATGACGCTGCACGGTCGCCCCAGTTGAGTCAGTGGCGAGGTCTGAAGAGCCCGAGGTTTCCTACAGGAACCTCGGGCTTTTTGTTTGCCATCCGTTTCCCGGAGCCTGTTAAGCTGAATTTCAGGAGCGTTCCTACGCACTTTTAAATAAAGTGGTCTTTCTTTAACGGCACGGGATCAGGTAAACCATCTTCCTTCCTGATTGCGGCCCCTGAGACGTTGTTCTCGGGAACCTGCTCTGCGAGTCTTTAACGTCATGAATAAACGTCCGCTGTATTTCGACTACGCCGCCACCACGCCGGTGGATGAGCGGGTCATCCAGGTGATGGTTGAGTGTCTGGGCTTCAATGCCAACTTCGGCAACCCTGCGTCCAGTTCCCACGCGTTCGGCCAACAGGCCCGGCAAACGGTTGAGCAGGCACGGGGCCAGGTGGCTGAGTTGGTCGGCGCCGAGCCGGCACAGATTGTCTGGACCTCCGGTGCCACCGAGTCCAACAACCTCGCCATCAAGGGCGTTGCCCAGGCGCGCGGCGTGGCCGGCGGGCACATCATCACCAGCCAGATTGAACACAAGGCCACGCTCGACACCGCTCGCCAGTTGCAGGAAGCCGGGGTTGCCGTGACGTACCTGGTGCCGGACGCCGAGGGTTTGATCAGTGTCGAGGCGGTGAGCGAAGCATTGCGTGAGGACACCTTCCTGGTGTCGCTGATGCTGGTGAACAACGAGCTGGGCACCCTTAACGATATCCGGGCGATTGGCGCACGCGTGCGCGAGCATGGCGCGCTGTTTCACGTGGATGCGGCGCAGGGCGCAGGCAAGGTCGAGATTGACCTGGCCGAATGGCCAGTGGACCTCATGTCATTTTCCGCACACAAACTCTATGGTCCCAAGGGTATCGGCGCGTTGTACGTCGGCCCACGTGCGCAGCAGAAAGTGCTGGCGCAGATTCACGGCGGTGGCCATGAAGGTGGTTTGCGTTCGGGCACCCTGGCAACTCACCAGATTGCCGGCATGGGCACCGCGTTTGCCCTGGCGGCAGCGTCCTTTGCTGAAGAAAAGGCGACCATCGTTGCCTTGCGCGAGCGCCTGCTGGAACAGCTGAATACAATTGCCGGGGTGCGCCTCAATGGCAGCCTTACCCAACGCATTCCCCACACCCTGAGCCTGACGTTCAGCGAAGGCGAGTTCAATTCCGCCGCCTTGAGCGCGGGCATTGCCTTCTCGGCCACTTCGGCCTGCAATTCGGCGAGCAATGCACCGTCTCATGTGCTTCTGGCGCTGGGCCATGATGCCCGCAGCGCAGGTCGCACCATTCGCTTGAGCCTCGGGCGGTTTACCACCGAGCAGGATATCGATCAGGCGGTACAGCTGATCAAGGCGGCACTGGCCAGCGCACCGGCGTTCTGGGCCGTTTGACCCCATAACAATTATTAGTGGTTAGCAGGAGACACGATGAGCACACAGCCTTTGACCCATGGAACGGTTCCCCAGCGCCTGGCGCACACCCGCGAACTGATGAGCCGCGAGGGCATTCATGCCCTGTTGGTGCCGTCGGCGGACCCGCACTTGTCCGAATACCTGCCGGGTTACTGGCAGGGCCGTCAGTGGTTGTCGGGTTTCCATGGGTCGGTGGGCACGCTGATTGTTACTGCGGATTTTGCCGGTGTATGGGCAGACAGCCGCTATTGGGAACAGGCGACCAAGGAACTCAAGGGCAGTGGCATCGAGTTGGTCAAGCTGCAACCCGGCCAGCCCGGGCCGCTGGAATGGCTCGCGGAGCAGACGCCGGAAGGCGGCGTGGTGGCCGTTGATGGTGCGGTCATGGCCGTGGCCTCGGCGCGCACCCTGGGCAGCAAGCTGGAGGCACGTGGTGCACGCTTGCGCACGGATATCGACTTGTTGAATGAAGTCTGGCAAGACCGTCCAACCTTGCCGAACCAACCGATCTATCAACATCTGCCACCCCAGGCCACCGTCAGCCGTGGCGAGAAGCTCGCAGACCTGCGTGCCAGCTTGAAGGAAAAGGGGGCCGACTGGCATTTTATCGCGACCCTGGATGACATTGCCTGGCTCTTTAACCTGCGGGGTGGCGACGTTTCGTTCAACCCGGTGTTTGTCTCGTTTGCCTTGATTGGCCAGCAGCAGGCGACGCTGTTTGTGGCCCTGAGCAAAGTCGACGCCGAGCTTCGCGCGGTGCTGGAACAGGATGGCGTGACCCTGCGCGATTACAGCGAAGTCGCAGCGGCGTTGAAGGACATTCCTTCGGGCGCGAGTGTGCAGGTCGACCCGGCCCGGGTGACCGCCGGCTTGCTGGAAAACCTGGGCAGTGGCGTCACGCTGATCGAGGGGCTTAACCCGACCACCTTGGCCAAATCGCGCAAGAGCCTGGCGGACGCCGAGCACATTCGCCAGGCCATGGAGCAGGATGGCGCGGCCCTGTGCGAATTCTTCGCCTGGCTCGACAGTGCGTTGGGCCGTGAGCGCATCACCGAACTGACCATTGATGAGCACCTGACGGCAGCGCGTACCCGTCGTCCGGGTTATGTGTCGCTGAGCTTCAATACGATTGCCGCATTCAACGCCAATGGCGCGATGCCGCACTATCACGCGACCGAAGAAGAACACGCGCTGATCGAAGGCGATGGCTTGCTGCTGATCGACTCCGGTGGCCAGTACCTGGGTGGCACCACCGACATCACGCGGATGGTGCCCATCGGTACACCAACCGAAGAGCAGAAGCGCGATTGCACGCGGGTGCTCAAAGGTGTGATTGCCTTGTCCCGCGCGCATTTCCCCAAGGGCATTCTCTCGCCGCTGCTTGACTCGATTGCCCGTGCGCCGATCTGGGCCGAGGGTGTGGACTACGGCCACGGTACCGGTCATGGCGTCGGCTATTTCCTCAATGTGCATGAAGGCCCGCAGGTGATCGCCTATCAAGCCGTCGCCGCACCGCAAACCGCGATGCAGGCCGGCATGATTACGTCCATCGAGCCCGGCACTTACCGTCCGGGGCGTTGGGGTGTGCGCATCGAGAACCTGGTGTTGAACCGTGAAGCGGGCAAGACCGAGTTTGGCGAGTTCCTCAAGTTCGAGACACTCACCCTGTGCCCGATCGACACCCGTTGCCTGGAGCCGTTATTGCTGACGGTGGAGGAGCGCCAGTGGTTCAACGATTACCACGCACACGTCCGTGAGCGCCTGAGCCCGCTGCTCAGCGGTGCAGCGCTGGAGTGGTTGCAGGTGCGCACGGCTGCGATCTAGCCCAGCGCTTCGCGCACAAAGTCCAGGCGATCCTGGCCAAAGAACAACTGGTCGCCGACGAACATACTGGGGGCACCGAATACGCCACGCTGAATCGCGTGTTCGGTGTTGTCCTTGAGGGTTGTCTTGACTTCGTCATCGTTGGTCAGCGCCAGGACTGCTTCAGGATCAAAGCCGTGTTCGGTCAGCACTGCGGCTACCACAGACAGGTCTCCCATGTGTCGGCCTTCGACCCACAGTGCGTGGAACAGGCAGTCGATGAAGTCGAGAAAGCGTTCGGGCTGGCGCATTTGGACGCCGGTGACCGCACGCATCAGCATTAATGTGTTGATGGGAAAGTGCGAATTGAACTTGAGCGGAACGTGGTAGCGCTGGGCGTAGCGTGCCAGGTCCTGGAACATGTAGCGGCCTTTGGCGGGAACGGTGGCCGGTGATGCATTGCCGGTGGCCTTGAACACCCCGCCCAGCAGCATTGGCTTGTAAATCAGCTGGGTGCCGGTTGCAGCGCACAGGCCTGGAAGTTGGGTATAGGCCAGATAGGTGGCAGGGCTGCCGAGGTCGAAGAAAAATTCTACTGTTTTACTCATGCTGGATACTCGCAGTTTATTGTTATGGGGCGTGCTTACCAGGGTTCATTCCAGGGGCGCAGGTCCAGCTCGAAGGTCCAGGCGTCCCGGGGCTGGCTGTGCAGGTACCAATAGTTATCGGCGATGTGGTCCGGATTGAGAATGCCGTCCTGATCCTTGAGGGCGTATTTTTGCGGGAAGTTGTCGCGGATGAAGTCGGTGTCGATGGCGCCATCCACGACGACGTGGGCGACGTGGATATTCCGTGGGCCCAGTTCGCGAGCCATGCTTTGCGCCAGTGCACGGATCCCGTGTTTGGCTCCAGCGAACGCGGCAAAGCCGGCGGCTCCACGCAACCCGGCCGTGGCACCGGTAAACAGGATGGTGCCGCGGTTACGGGTGACCATGCGCTTGGCCACTTCCCGCGCGTTGAGGAAGCCTGAGAAACAGGCCATCTCCCAAATCTTGAAGTACTTGCGGGCGGTTTCTTCCAGGATGCTGCACGGCACATTGGCGCCGATGTTGAACACGAAGGCTTCGATGGGGCCCTGCTCGGTTTCAATCCGCTCGATCAGCGCGATAACGTCTTCTTCCTTGCGGGCATCGCAGGCAAAGCCATGCGCCTCGCCACCTGCTGCGTGGATGCTATCCACCAAGGGTTGCAGTTTATCGGCGCTGCGCCGGGTGACGCAGGCGACGTAACCCTCACGGGCGAAACGCTTGGCGATGGCACCACCTGTGGCATCGCCGGCACCCACTACCAGTACGATTTTCTTGTTGTTCGTCATGGGAGATCCTTTAGTAAACGATCGTTTGCCAAACGAACGTTATGCTACGATCCAGCAGGCGTCAAGCTGACAGCACAGTGGAGGAAGCGATGCGATATTCGGCTAGTCACAAGCAGCAAACCAGGGAAAAGCTTCTGGACAGCAGTGCGGCACTGGCGAAGAAAGAGGGTTTTGCCAGTGTCGGGGTGGATGGCTTGATGAAGGCCATTGGCTTGAGTGGCGGTGCGTTTTATAGCCACTTCGCTTCGAAGGATGAATTGTTCAGTTCGATTGTCGAGCGTGAATTGAGCCACAGCCTTGAGCGATTGAATGGCGACGGGGTGCAAAGCCGTGAGCGGCTGGATCGCTGTTTGAAGTTCTACCTGAGCATGGCCCATGTGGAGCAATCCGAAGCCGGATGTGCGTTGCCGAGCCTGGGGGCGGAGATTGCGCGATCTGATGTGGCCGTTCGTCAACAGGCGCAGGACTGGATTTGCCGATTGCAGGTGGGGTGGGCAGCAACACTGGGCAGCGAGGCCCTGGCGTGGTCGATTCTGTCGCAATGCATCGGCGCCCTGGTGGTGGCGCGGATGATGGTCGACCCGCAGGTGCAGGCACAGGTCCTGTCATCGAACTACGAGGTGCTCAGCCAGCAGCTGTCGAGGCTGTGAGGTCATCGACAGTTACTTGCAGATGACAATCATGCTTCGGCTTGTGTAGCCGGCGGGGTTAAGACCGAACGGGTAGTCGCCTGGGTCTTCGGCGTTGTCCCCCGACTTGGCGATGACTTTATAGCCTTTGGCGCCACACGAATTAGCTGCACTGGCGTAGCACTGGTCCCAGGAAGAGGACAGGCCTGAGCAGTTGATATGCAGGCCCTTCTTTCCCCGTTTTACTTCGGTCTTGGTGGTCGCGGCACAACCTGCGATTGCCACAATCATGAACAGCATCAAAATTCGCTTCATTACTATCCTTAATAGCCGCCTCGCTTAAGTGCACGAAGCTGGCTTTGCTCGCTCTCGAGTGTAGCGTTCATGATGTCCTTATCGAAAATCTCCATGAATGACACTGGGTTACGACCTAAACATGGCCTAATTGAGCGGCAAATGCCATAGCTACGTCAAATCCTGAATCAATCGGCTGGAACGAGTGGTTTTGATTCGTTACGCATGGTCAGGGTTGCACCCACCGAGGCCAGGATAATGCAGGTGATGGCCAGCCATTGCGCCAGGGACAAGTGCTCTTGAAGGAAAAACAGCCCGGACAGGGCGCCGAACGCGGGTTCGATACTCATCAGGGTTCCGAACGTGCGGGCTGGCAGGCGAGTCAGGGCGACCATCTCCAGGGTGTAGGGCAGGGCGGTGGATAAAACCGCGACACCAATGGCGATCGGGATCAGCGAGGGTGTGAGGAGTGCGGCGCCCGCGTGGACGATACCTATCGGTGCAACAAACAACGCTGCAATCATTACGCCGAGGGCCGCAGTCTGAACGCCATTGTCGGCGCCGGCCTTTTGGCCAAACAGAATGTAGAGTGCCCAGCACGCACCTGCGCCGAGTGCATAGGCGGCGCCTGTGAGGTCAATGCCGCTGCTGGCTTCGCCCACTGGGATCAATAGCAGAAGTCCGACAATCGCCAAGGCTATCCAGAGAAAGTCTACGGCGCGTCGCGAAGCGTAGATGGCTACTGCCAGTGGGCCGGTGAATTCGAGGGCTACTGCAATTCCCAGCGGAACGGTACGCAGCGACATATAGAAGAGGAAGTTCATTCCCCCCAGCGCCATCCCGTAGACGATCACCGTCTGCAACGACTTGGCTGTCAGCTTGGCGCGCCATGGGCGTAAAAGGAGCAGCATGATCACACTGGCGAAAATCAGGCGCAGGGTGGTGGTGCCCTGGGCGCCCACGATGGGGAACATGCTTTTGGCGAGTGAGGCGCCTGATTGAATAGAGGCCATGGCAATGAGTAGCAGGCCGACCGGAAACAGTGTCGAAGCCAGGCTACGCGGGGAAGTGGTCATTGAGGGTATTCGTCCGAGGTCGTATTGAAAGAAACCGAGTGGCTATGATGCTTAACTGTTGAGCGTTGAGCAATATATTGCTCAGTTAGTTAAGGGTTCCTTCCTATATAGACGAATTCCGTGATTGTGGGGATGGATTGATAGAAAAGCTGAATTAAGGGTTGACGGCAGATTCTGGAAGTCTATAATTCGCCCCACTTCCGGCGCAGTCGAAACGGAAAACTCCTTGGTAAACAAAGAGTTATGTAGGTTTCGACAGCGAGCCGCTTCAGATCATCGAAGCCCAGAAGGAGTTAGTAAGGCAGTGTTGTTTGGCCCTATTAACGGTTCGATCTTCTCGGTCGAAAGC
>NZ_JACAPZ010000022.1:156204-167128 GCF_013385475.1 Pseudomonas sp. G5001 | reverse complement strand
CGAGCGTCGTCAAAGGCAATCGCCTGTTGATGCAAGGTGACCGCCATTACGACTACGACGCTTTCGGCAATCTGCTGCGCGAACGTCGGGGCCGGGCGCAGCAGTTGGTTACCGAATACCGCTACGACTGCCAGCACCGACTGATCAGCGTCACCCAACCGGACGGCACCCAGGCCAGCTATCGCTACGACCCGTTTGGTCGGCGTATCGCCAAAACGATAAAAAGCCAAACCACCGAGTTCTTCTGGCAAGGCGACACGCTGATTGCCGAACACAGTGCTGATCACCACCAAAGCTATATCTACGAACCCAACAGCTTTCGCCCATTAGCGCTGCTGAAAGGCTACGGCCCGGAAGACGTAAAACCCTTCCACTACCAACTCGACCACCTGGGCACGCCACAAGAACTCACCGCACCCGACGGCGAAATTGTCTGGTCAGCGCACTATCGCGCCTACGGCCAAATCGCGAAGCTGGACGTCAACACCCTCACCAACCCGCTGCGCTTCCAGGGCCAATACTTCGACCCGGAAAGCGGGCTGCACTACAACCGACATCGCTACTATAATCCGGATATTGGTCGTTATCTGACGCCCGACCCCGTGAAGCTGGCGGGTGGGCTGAACGGCTACCAATATGTGCCCAACCCGACGGGATGGGTTGACCCGCTTGGATTGAACACCTGCCCGGGTGGCGATGGATGTAAGCCGAAAGCCGTTGATAACGATCCTGCTAGAAAAGTAAAAGCCGATGAAGGTGTACCTTCGGCGCCAGTTATTAGAGGAGTTGATGCGGAAAGCTTGAATCGAACGCATAGTATCGAGGGGAAAAGATCAACCAAGCGAGTCGACGAAATCTCCCTCAGCATGCGGAGCAAGGGTTACGACACAAATGAGCCTATCGACGTGGTCGAGGTGAACGGGCAGCGCTATATTATCGACGGGCACCACCGAGCCTCAGCGGCAAGACGGACAAATACGCCAGTCACCATAAAATTGATAGAGAACCTAAATAGCCATAAGGGAACGCTCAAAAGTAAAGATGACGTAATAAACGCTTCGAATGCTGTTGGACTTGATAGGTTAGAAAGGCCGAGACGATGAAAAAGAACAACCTGGAGAATTTGATCCACGAATATCTATATCAGGTGAAAAGAGCGACTGATTTACTTGAGCGCACATTCGGAACAAAAAACATACTCCAGCTATGGCGCAGCAAAGAAATCCCGCAACGCGGGAGGATCACTGACAACATCTCCTACGAACTACACGGAATTGGCTGCAGAGTCGATTTTTCCGGAGTATGTATCGATTTCGACTATGGCCCAGACGAAAGAGTGGACGGCTTCGACCCGTGGCGGCTTTACATTTACGCATGCGAAGTACCACACCGGTACAAAAAGTACACCAACCAGGACACTCTCAAACTAGAATTCAATAATTATGTAGCGCAAGGAAAAGCACAAAAAATCACTGACTCCATGTCCAACCTATACTTCCTGAATCCTTGACCCTGCTCACCCCCTGACCAGCTGTCGCCAGGCGAACATTCGAGTTTACCCAGCGTAAAACTCACTCTTTCGCGGTAAACACTCCCCCTCAACTCCACGCCACCACCAACAACCCCGCCCCCAACACCAAACACAGCGGCGAGTAAAAAAATGTATCCAGCCGCGCAAACCGCGACCCGCCGACCTTCTTGAAAAAACCCACCAGCTCTGAATCCCCAATCGCCCGGGCAAACATCACCAGTGCTACTGCACTAATCCCCCACTGCAACGCATGGTTGGACACCGGCTCGAAATACAGCCCGGCCCGCAAACACACCAGCACCGCAATCGCCACCAACCCCACACCCACCAGCAACGTTCCCAGTGCCGACGGCTTGAACGCCGGTCGCGGCCCGCTGGCGAATTCACCCGGCAGCTGCGGAATAGCCGCCGTCACACCCAATTTGCCGCCGGCCGCCCAGTACAAATGCACCAGGCTGATAAAGCCAAAAACCCCGACGATCCATCGCGCGACTAAAAAGCTCATGGCTGGATATCCTTGGAAAAGTCCGAGAGAGGATAGCCCTCTTGAGATTTTTTGCAGGCAATTCGTCGGCGGCTGATGGTAAAGTGCCGCCCCATGAAACTCGCCCGTACCGACCGCTCGCTCATTGCCTGGATGCTCTACTGCTGCGTCCTGTTCAATGTGTTCGCCTGCAGCATCGGCCACGGGCAAATGGTCGGGATGCAGCTCAACGGCATCGGCGGCCAGTTCTGTACGGTGGACCCGCGCACCCAGGCGCCGGCGCCTTACAAGTCCACCGATGAATCCCTGCCCACGCTCTCGAAAGCCTTCGGTTGCCCGCTGTGCTCCACCGGCGGCATGGGCCCGGCGCTCAACTCCAGCCTCAACGTGGCGGTGCTTCCGCAACCCCATGCGCCGCCGCCCGCCATCGTTGCCAGTGCCGACATCCCTGCCCGCTTCACCTGGCCTGCGGCTAATCCGCGCGCCCCGCCCGCCTTCGCCTGATACCTGCGCTTTTCTGATTGGCCCACGCGGCTGCCTCCCCCGGGAGTGCGGACGGCACTGGGTTGTTTTCAAGCCAAGTTTTTCAGGATTCAACCATGAAACATTTACCCCTTTTGGCGGGCCTGTTCGGCTGCCTGCCTGTCAGCACCTGGGCGATTGAGCTGGCAACGACCACCATTGAAGGCGAGCAAACCGGTGATGCCGGCCTGGCGCTGGATCAGTCCAGTGGCATGGCCTCGCGCCTGGGGCTGAGCGTGCGGGAAACCCCGGCGTCCATCAGCATTGCCAACCGCAATGACATCGAGCGCCGAGGCGCCAAGACCTTCCAGGACGCGGCCAATACCCTGCCCGGGGTCAACGCCAGCGCGCCGCCGGGGTTTGGCGGTTTCATTTCCTATCGAGGGTTTACCAGCATCCAGATTACCCAGATGTTCAATGGCGTCGCGGTGTCCGGCGGCCTGGCTCGCCCCGTGGATGCGTGGATTTATGACCGGGTCGAACTGGTGGGCGGGCCCTCCTCGCTGATCAACGGCGCCGGCTCCGTCGGTGGTTCGCTGAACTACGTGACCAAGCTGGCCACCCGTGAGGAACAGGCCGCCGAAGGTCAGCTCACCTATGGCAGCTACGACACTGCCGGAATGGCCTTCGGCCTGAACCACGCCCTGACCGAGCCGGGCGCCGAGGTCCAGCATTACGCGCGCCTGGACGTAAGCCGCAACACCAACCACACCTATATCGATCGCCAACAGCGCGATGCCTGGAGCGTGGCGTTTTCCCTGCTGAGTGATTTCACCCCGAACCTGTCCCACACCCTGGCCCTGGAATATCAGGACGAACACGAGGACAGCCCCTACTGGGGCACACCGGTGCTCAACCCGAAGACGGGCGAGTTGAAGATCGACAAACACAACCGCTTCAACAACTACAACGTGGCCGACGGTCGTTATGAGCAACGCACGATCTGGGTGCGCTCGATCATCGACTACCGGATCAATGACAGCACCACGCTGAAAAATACCCTCTATCACCTCGACAGCCAGCGCGACTATCGCAACCTGGAAACCTACCAGTACAACGCTGACAACAGCGCAGTGAATCGCTCGACGGCCTATCAGGTACGGCACCAGGGTGAGCAGAACGGCAACCAGTTCGAGCTGCGCCATGACGACACGTTCTTCGGCTTGAGCACCACGTGGTCGGGCGGCTTCGAGTACAGGGTCAACAGCACCACCAACAATCCGTTGAATGTGGCAGGCAACAGTACGGTGGACCCGAACAACTATGATCCCGGGCATTTCTATGACATCCCGGGCACCAAGCCCGGTTTCGATCCGGACAAGACCAACGCCGTCACCACCAAGGCATTGTTCCTCGAGAACCGCCTGGGCCTGACCGACAAGCTGTCGTTGCTCACCGGCCTGCGCTACGACGCGATTGACCTGGAAGTCACCAACCACCGGGATATCACCGCCAGCAATCCGCGGCATGTCAAACGCAGTTGGGAGCCGGTGACCGGGCGGATTGGCCTGACGTATCAGTTCATCCCGCAAGCCAATGTCTACGTGCAATACAGCACCGCTGCCGAACAGCCGAGCAGCACCACCCAGGTGTTCGATGTGTCCACCGGCAAGCAATGGGAAGTGGGCAGCAAGTTCGATTACATGGACGGTCGCGGCTCCGCCACGGTGGCCGCCTACCGGATCGAGCGCAAGGACTTCGCCGTCACCGACCCGCTGGACCCGACCAATAGCATTCCGGTGGGCGCGCAGACGTCCAAGGGTATCGAGCTGGCCAGTTCGTTGCGGGTCACGCCCAAGCTATTGCTGGAGGGCAACTACGCCTGGGTCGATGCCGAATACGAGGACTTCAACGAGAAAACCGCCAGCGGTGCCGTGGTGTCGCGCAAGGGCAATACGCCGACCAATGTGCCCAGGCAGGTGGGTAATCTGTGGCTGACCTATGACTTTGCGGAGGATTGGCAAGGAGGTGTGGATGCGCGGTATGTGGCGTCGGTGTACGCCGATAACGCCAACACCCTGACGGTGCCGGCCTATACCTTGTTCGGGACGTTTTTGACTTACAAGGTGGATCAACACACCTCCGTGACGGGCCGGGTGCGCAACCTGACCAATGAGGTGTACGCCGAGTTTGCCCATGTGTCGCCGGCGTATTACCTGGGGTCGCCGAGGACGTTTGAGCTGGCGGTGCAGACGAAGTTCTAAAGCCCAGCAAGTTTCAAGGCAAGAATGAGGTCAGTGTGGGAGCGGGCTTGCTCGCGAAAGCGGTGAGTCAGTCAATACAAATGTTGGCTGAAAAACCGCTTTCGCGAGCAAGCCCGCTCGCACATTTTTGATCGCAATCGGGCTGTTATATCGGTGTTACTTCAGGCTGGCTTCGACCTTCTGCGCCACATCCTCAGTCAGCCACGCCTTCCAGACTTCCGGATGATCCTTGAGAAATGCCTGGGCGACCTCTCGCGGCTGGCTGTGCTTCTCGCTCATTTCGGCCAGCGCCTTGTTCAGCGGCTCGATCGGAAAGTCGACCTTGGCAAAGAACTCGGCGATCTGCGGATGCTCCTTCTGGAACGGCGTGGACACACCGATGCTCAGCTTGGAGGCCAGGGAACGTGTAGGTTTCGGGTCAGGATTGTCTGCATCGGTCAGCGTCTTCCACGCCTCGGCATCAAATGGCGGCTCTTCCAGTTGGATCAGCTTGTAGCGCCCCATCAACGGTGTAGGCGACCAGTAATAGAACAGCACCGGCTTGCCCCGGCGGATCGAGGAAGCAATCTCGGCATCCAGCGCAGCACCCGAACCACTGCGGAAATTCACATAGCTGTCGTCAAGCCCGTAGGCCTTAAGCTTTTGCTTGTTGACCACTTCCGAGGTCCAGCCAATCGGGCTGTTGAGGAAACGGCCCTTGCTCGGTGCTTCCGGGTCCTTGAACACGTCCTTGTAGCGCGCCAGATCCTTCACGCTGCGCAGGTCCGGCGCGAGGGGCTTGATGCCTTTGGCCGGGTCGCCCTTGACCACGTACTCCGGCACCCACCAGCCTTCAGTGGCGCCCTTGACGATATCCCCAAGGCCCACCACTTTGCCTTCGGCCTCGGCCTTGACCCACACCGGGCTGCGGCCGGCCCATTCTTCGCCGATCACCTGGATGTCGTTTTTCGCCAGGGCGGTTTCCAGGGTGATGGTGGTGCCGGGCAAGGTGTCGGTGGGCAAGTCATAGCCCTTTTCGACAATCACCCGCAGCACCTCGGTGATCAGGCTGCCGCTTTCCCAGTTCAGGTCGGCAAAATGAATCGGCGCCTGGGCCGCTGATACCGGCAGCGACGCCACCGACAGACTCAGGGTCGTCAGTGAGGCTGCCAACAGTGCTCGAATTCCTTTCATGCTTTGCACCTCATGCCTTACAGCAATCGCGAATGGCTTTGCTGTAACACCGCGAAGCCTCTGAATACTTAAGTCAACTCAACTGTAGTAGAGGTTCCGGGGAACATGGCAGGTTGCCGGTTTTTACGCAGGATTGTTCAGCCGCTGCAACTCGCGGCGCACCATGCTGGCGAATTCGGCGGGCTTGAGTTCATACAGTTGGCCGGCGACCCAGCTCAACCAGGCGCCCTGCAACTCGGCCTTGCGGGCAAACAATTGAGCCGCCGTGGCTTGGGCATCGAGCAGGTGCTGCTCGTGGAACTGTGCCCTACCCTGGCTCATTACTCGCTGGCCTTGAAGGTCACGAGTTCACCCTTGCGCCATTTGGCGGCCTTGCCGGTGACGGCCTTCAGGGTCTTGGTCAGGCCTTCTACCAATTGCTCATTGGCGGCAAACACCAGCATCACGCTGTGGCCTTCCTTGAACACGATGCCCTGGCCTTCGGCCGAGGACACAAAGGCGTAATCGCCCAGGCCATACACCGTCAACTTGATATCGCGAAACTTCAGTTCGAACTTGCCGCCTTCGCGGCTGGGCAATACAGCGGCCCGGAAATGATCACCGACCTTGAGTTCCAGGCGCGGTTTGTCATCCACCACCAGTGCCGATTCGGTATCGATCTCGGCGATGTAGATACCTTCAGGTGTCTGCTCAGTGACGTAGACGAAACGGGATTGAAACTGCTTGACCAACTTTGCGCGCAAATCACCCAGCACGAATAACGCGTGCATATCCAGATTACTGACTGCCAAGGAAACGCCCCCACATCAAAAGGGTGCTGTCCGCCCAAGCGGGCAGCACAAAAAAACGGCCGGAAACGGCACGATCACACAACAAATCCACTGATAAAAACTGAAGAAGATCACGCTGCCAGGCCATGAGACTAGTACAGGCGTGCCCGACGCACCTTACGCAGGTCGCCAGGCGTTGCAGGAAATCACAGGTTTAACGACCAGAGAATACTGGCCGACCCACTTCAGACAATAACCCTTTAAAAAATGCAGTTTCCGACATCCAACACAGAAACTAATGCTTTGGATGGAACCGGACGCCGGACACTGACGACAATACTAAAACAGCAACACGGGTCAAAACCACTCGAAATACTGCAAGCGGGTACGCAATGTCGATCGACAGGAGCTGATTATGCAACGACCTCAACCGATTGCCACACCTTCGAACACAGGTTCATCTTTTATCGATGACGGGCAATTCTACTCCCTATACACCCACGACAGTTGCCTGCATTCGGCGCTCTATCGGGTAGTCCCCGCCGGGAGAAACTTTTTCCATATCCTTGAAGTGCCCAGTGGGCGGATCAAAGGTTTTCGCAGCGGCCATAGCCAGGCCTGCGAACTGGCCCGACAGCTGGAAGCCATCCTGCAAGCGCCACACGGCTGAGGCGCGGCTGGCGTTTCGTCATCTGGTTGACTTTACTGCGCCGCCAGCGCGTAACAACTGCCATACTGGTCCGTCCATTGAGATTTGTGCCCTTGCGGTTCAGGTTTCATCAGCGCAATTACCTCCAAGGGAAGGCTATACGTGACGGAATTTGATATTGGCGAATTTTTCATCCATGGCGAAGCCAGGGAAGTAGACGGTGAGTTCCAGGCCGTGATTGTGATGCGGGCCAAGGCTCCCCTGACCACCGTGACGACTCACCAGGTAGAAAAGGACCGCTGGTTCAAAACCGTAGACGCTGCCAACACGGCTGCCAAGGAAGCCGCAAAAGCCCTTAAGGCCGCCGTTGATTCCGGCGCGCTGACCTCCTGATTACCCGGCGCGACAATCCGATCGAACTCTGTCCCGCAACAACCCTCCCATGCATACGATGATCAGCCCGCATGGAGAACGATATGGAAGCGCAGACCTACACCCTCGAAGACCTGTTTGAACAACTTGGACTGGAATCGTCCCCCGAGGCGATTGACGCCTTTATCGGCAAACACACCCTGCCCAATGACGTAAAGCTGATTGACGCGGATTTCTGGTCACCGCAACAAGCCCAATTCCTTAAGGATGAACTGCGTGAAGACGCAGTCTGGGCGATCGCGGTCGACGAACTGAACCAGCGCCTGCACCAGCAACCCTGAGCCTTCAATGCAGGCTGTCTGACTGCTCCAGGTGCAACAGCGCCTCCCAGGCAGCCCTGCACTCTTCGGCTTCGTCGCGACTGGCGAACGCCGTGCCGCGCTGCTCGCCATTGAGCAACACTACCCAACAGGCCTTTTGCCCCAGCGCACGCAGGGTGGGCGGTACGCCACTGCCAATCATCACAGCCACATCGACTTTGGTTTGCATGGAGCGCCTCCGGAAAATTAGTTAGCTGGCTAACAATGTTCGCCATGCTACGGTTTTCTTCCAGTTGGAAAAAGCTATCCCCGGAATAGCTCCCTTGCATTACCTGCAACAATCGCCCTCGTGGGTCAGCGGCCCTCAGGTCTGTAGCCCAGGCGCAAGCCGCCCCAATGCCGGCCATTGACCGTGATCGGCACGGACAAGTCGTGCATCAACTCCCCGGTATCGCGGGTGTAGGTCTGCAGCAAGACCGCCTGCTGGTGGCTGCCGCAGCGGATTCCCGTGCGGTCTTCAAACTTGCGCTTGGTACGATTTTGTACCGCGTCCACTTGGGCATCGCCGGTCAACGCTTGGGAGAACACCTTGTTGTGGGTTGGCACATAACCCTGTGGCGTGCAGGCGATGGCGAATACCAGGCCCTCATGCCGGGGCAGCAGGGCTTCCTGGATGGCCGGCAGCACCTGGTCGGTGTAGCCGTCAAAACGCGTGTGGTACTTGCTTGGCCGCGTGTTGGGAATGGCGGTGTAGCTGCGGTCGAACAGGTCATCGAGGCTGATGCGGTTTTGCAGGACGTCGGCTTCAAACTGCGCGGCAATGCGGCTCGCGCCTTCGCGTGCCAGGTCATAGATGCGCTGGTGGTAGTCATCCAGGCCGACCTCGGCGAGGCGTTCACTGATGGTTTCGGCCTGGCCTTCCATTTGTACGGCGGCGGCAGCCAACTGTTGGGTCTGCTGGTCGCTGACGGTCAAATCGCTGCGCATCTGCTCCACCGCATGGAACAGGCTGTCGAGTTGGGCGCGGTTGGTGTCGGTGCCCTGGGCGATTTCATTGACCTGGCCTTCGACATCCGCCGCCAGGCTGGCAATGCTGTCCAGTTGCTCGCCGGCGTGCTCCACCTGCTCTACACCGGATTGCAGATCGGCCGACAATTGCCGGATCTGCTCCACCACCTGGGCGGTACGCTGCTGGATATCCGCCACCATCACCCCGACTTCATCGGTCGCCGTGGCGGTTCGCCCTGCCAGGCCACGCACCTCGTCGGCGACCACCGCAAACCCGCGCCCATGCTCACCGGCCCGAGCCGCTTCAATCGCCGCGTTCAAGGCCAGCAGGTTGGTCTGGCTGGCGATCGACTGGATCACCAGGGTGACGCGCTGGATTTCTTCGCTGCGCTGGCTCAAGGCCTCGATCAATTGACGGCTGTCGTTGGCGCGCTGGCTGAGCTGGTGCATACGGGTGATGGACTGCGCCAGCACCTCGCGCCCTTCGGTACTGCGCTGATGGGCCTGGCTGGCCGCGCCGAGGGCCTGGCGGCTCAGTTGCGAGGTGACCTGCTCGGTGCCGATCATCACTTCGGCACTGCTGACGATCTGCTTCGCCGCGCCCAATTGAGATTGCAGCCTGGCCGCCAGTTGCTTGACCGAATAGGCCACGCCGGCAGCAGACAGTGCGTTATGGCTGGTGGTGTAGGACAGGTCGCGGGTCAGCTCGCCGATTGCATCGGTGGCTTCGGCCGGTGCGGCATTGTGGGTGCGATGTTTCAGGCGGGGCAGCCAGATCAGCAGCAGGGCCACCGGCAGGCACAGGTAAATCGAGAGTTGGGCGAACGCCAGGCCCAGCAGCAACAGCACCAGGGCGGTACTTTGCAGGAGCGGCGTCAACCAGCCGGGCAACTGTCGCGCCACCACGGGTGGTGACACTGCTGCGCCCATGAGAGATCCGTCTCCAGCCATGTTCGTTACCCCGCTGCTTGTCGTTATTGTGACTGCATTAGACGCCACTATGTGGCCATTATCCATGGGCCTTTAGTGGGGGGCTTGCAGCAGATCAATAGACAGCGGTAATACGGGCGAAATCTATGTAGGAGCGAGCTTGCTCGCGAAGAACCTGAGAGCACCGTTGGGTATCAGGTTTCCCGCGTTATCGTGAACGACCTTCGCGAGCAAGCTCGCTCCTACACGGGGGGCATCAGGCTTGACGCTGGTGCTTGTCGATTTGCTCGTGGCGCTCTTGCGCTTCGATGCAGTACTTGGTGGTCGGGCTGATCAGCAGGCGCTTGAGGCCGATAGGCTCGCCGCTGTCATCGCACCAGCCGAAGGAGTCTTCCTTGATACGGCCCAGGGCCTGCTCAAGTTGCGGCAGCATGCGCTGGTCGCGGTCGATGGCGTTCACCAGCCAGGTGCGCTCTTCTTCGACAGAAGCAGCGTCGGCCGGGTCTGCCGGGGTGTCCAGGCTTTCAATGGCGATGCGGTTCTGCTCGATGCGCTCGTGGTGTTCCACTTTCATGTCCTGCAACAACTTCTCGAAAAAAGCGTGCTGCTCGGCATTCATGTAGTCATCCGCCGGCATGGCCAGCAACTTTTCCTTTGTCATTGATTTCTCTATAAAAAATACGTGCATTAAGGCGAATAAGGGAGCGTTCCGGCCGACCTCTGCAGGTCTCGGAAAGGCGCCGTCCATTTCAAGCGCCACCCGGCACTCAATTTACGAGGGGCGGCAGTCTAAGGCCGACTTGAGGGCTCAGCAACTGAAATGACAGGCATTTTTTCCAAGATAACCCGCAAAGGCACCAGGACGGGCTCGGCGAATGGTCATCGGAGTGCGTTTATAGCAAGAAATTCAGTGTTGTGGAGCTATATAGAAGACAAACGGTTAAATGTGGGAGCGGGCTTG
>NZ_JACAPZ010000022.1:115140-156159 GCF_013385475.1 Pseudomonas sp. G5001 | reverse complement strand
CTTGAGGACCGTGTCAGCGCTTGAGTTTGCGCTTGTTGCGATATTGGTCGATCACCACCGCCACCACGATGATCAGGCCCTTGATGATGTCTTGGATGTACGCATCCACGCCGACGAAGGTAAACCCGCTGGCCATCACGCCGAGAATCAACGCGCCGATCACGGTGCCGGTGATGCGCCCTACCCCGCCCGCCAGGCTGGTACCGCCGATCACCGCAGCGGCAATCGCGTCCAGCTCATAGGACATGCCCATGCCCGCCTGCCCGGTGGCCGCCCGTGCCGACGCCACTACACCGGCCAGGCCTGCCAGCAGGCCGGCGATGCTGTAGACGATGATCAGGTGGCGCTTGACGTTGATGCCCGAGGTGCGCGCCGCCTGCATGTTGCCGCCGATGGCGTAGGTGTACTTGCCGTACTTGGTGTAGCGCAGGGCGATATGGAAGATCACCGCCACCACCAGGAAGATCACCACCGGCATCGCGCCGTGGCCGATGGCCGTGTAGGAGTCCGAGAGCATGCTCACCGGCTGGCCTTCGGTGTAGTAACGCGCCAGGCCACGGGCCGAGACCATCATGCCGAGGGTCGCAATAAACGGTGGAATCCCGGTGACCGCAATGATACTGCCGTTGATCGCCCCCGCCAGCAGCCCCACGCCCAGGCCCATCGCCACCGGTATCCACACCGGCAGGTCAGTCAATGACGGAAACACCGCACGGGAAAAGTCGGAAGTCTGCGCCAGGCTGGCGGCGATCATCGCCGACAACGCCAGCACCGAGCCCGAGGACAAATCGATACCGGTAGTGATGATCACCTGGGTCACGCCAATCGCCAGCAGGCCGATGATCGACACCTGCAGGATCATCAATACAAGGCGCTGGGAGTTCATCAGGAAGCTCTGGTCGCGCACGATCCAGCCGAACAACTCAAACACCAGGCCGATGCCAATCAGCACCAGCAGGATGCTCAGCTCGGTGGGCATGCGTCGACGGTGCTTGACCGGCGCCGCAGCGGGCTTCTTTTCCTCGGGTTTGCTTTCCAGTATCGCGTTCATAACCACTCACCTTTTTTATCGCGTTGCGCCGGCCACAACGGGCCGGCGCCGTCTGTTCGTTAGTGGACCGCCGTCATACCGGAAGCCAGTTGCATGACTTTTTCCTGGGTCGCATCCGCGCGGTCCAGGGTGCCCATCAGGTCGCCTTCGTGCATCACCATCACCCGGTCGCTCATGCCCAGCACCTCGGGCAGCTCCGAGGAAATCATGATCACCGCCATGCCTTCGCTGGCCAGGTAGGAAATCAGCCGGTAGATCTCGGCCTTGGCGCCCACGTCGATACCGCGAGTGGGTTCGTCGAGGATCAGCAGCCGTGGGTTGGTCATCAGCCAGCGGGCCAACAGGGCTTTTTGCTGGTTGCCACCGGACAAGGTGTCGATGCATTGCTCCAGCGACGGGGTTTTCACCCGCAGCTTGGTGCACATGTCTTCACACAAGGCACGCAGGGCTTTTTGCTGGATAAAGCCATTGCCGGAGTAATGCGGCAGCACAGCCATCTCCATGTTCTCGAGCACCGACAGGCAGGGGAACAGGCCGCTGAGCTTGCGGTCTTCGGTCAGCAGCGCGAAGCCCTTCTCGATGGCCATGTGCGGGTCGGTGATGCGCACGGTCTTGCCGTCCAGCTGGATCTCGCCGCCGGAGCTTGGGGTGATGCCGAAAATGGTTTCGGCCACATTGGTCCGCCCGGAGCCCATCAGCCCGGCGATACCGAGAATCTCCCCGGCGTGCAGGTCGAACGACACGCCCTGGAATACCCCATCCAGGCGCAGGTCGCGCACCGACAGCAGCAGATCGCCGATGGGCTTGTCGCGCACTGGGAACAGCTGGCTCAGCTCACGCCCCACCATCATCGAGATCAGGCTGTCGCTGTCCATGCTGTCGGCCCGCTGCAGGCCGATATAGGCGCCATCGCGGAACACCGCCACTTCATCGGCGATGGCGAATACTTCGTTCATTTTATGGGTGATGTAGATGATGCCTTTGCCCTGGGACTTGAGGTCGGCAATGATCGAAAACAGGTGGGCCACTTCCTTGTCGGTAATGGCGGAGGTCGGTTCATCCATGATCAGGATGTCGGAGTCATAGGACACCGCCTTGGCAATCTCGACCATCTGCCGCTCGGCAATGCTCAGGTTGCCGACGTGTTCCTCCGGGTCGAGGTTGATCCGCAGCCGCTCCAGCAGTTCGGCGGTGCAGCGGTGCATTTCCCGGTGGTTGACCATGTGCAGGCCGTTGAGCTGTTCGCGGCCGATCCAGATGTTCTCGGCGATGCTCATGTGCGGCATCAGGTTGAGTTCCTGGTGGATCATCGCGATCCCGGCTTTCTGCGCCGCCAACGGCGTTTCGAATTTGATCGGCTTGCCACGCAAGCGGATTTCACCGGCGTCGGGCTGATAGATGCCGGCGATGATCTTCATCAGCGTCGACTTGCCCGCACCGTTCTCGCCCATCAGCGCCAGCACCGAGCCGGGGCGCACCCGCAGCTGCACATCGGCCAGGGCCACGACGCCGGGAAAGCCTTTGCTGATGTTGGAGATCTCCAGCAGATAGGGTTCTTCCAGTACCAAGGGCTGGATACCGGGAGGCTGGGAAGCAGTCGCTTGAGCAAACATATCGGGTACTCCGTCAGCAGGGCCGCCGTGGCTGCCCTGCCGGTTTATTGTTGTTATTAAGGGCTACTTGAAGTCTTTGACGTTGTCCGGGGTGATCAGCTTGAACGGGATCACCACGTTCTGCTCGACCGGCTCGTGCCTGGCCATCTTGCGCGCCGCTTCCACCGAACCCACGGCCTGGCCATTGGCGTCCTGGAACGCCGACGCGGCCATGTCGCCCTTGGTAATCGCGTTCAAACCGTCCGGTGTGCCATCCACCCCGGCGATCAACACGGTGCCCGGCTTGGTGCCCGCCGACTTCAACGCCATGGACGCACCGATGGCCATCTCGTCGTTGTTGGCCAGCACCGCGTTGAATTCACGGCCTTGGGTCAGCCAGTCGTTGACCAGGGTCATGCCCTTGTCACGCAGCCAGATGCCGGTCTGTTCCTGCTCGATGGTGATGCCTGGGTATTTGGCCAGGACTTCCTTCACCCCCTTGGTGCGGTTGGTGGTGGAGTTGTTCGCCAGGTCACCCAGCAGGATCACGATCTTGCCCTTGCCGCCGAGCTTTTCGGCGATGTACTGCATTTGCAGACGGCCCGCCTCGACGTCATTGGAGGTCACGGCCACGATGCCTTTGGGCAGATCCGTCTGGTCGGGACGACGGTTGACGTACACCAGCGGAATGCCCGCTGCGAGGGCCGCTTTACTGATATTGGCGGTAGACGCCGTGTCGACCGGGTTGACGATGATGGCGTCGACTTTCTGGCTGATAAAGTTCTCGACCTGGCTCAGTTGCTTGACCACATCGGCGCGGGCGTCTTCGAACTGCAGCTGCACGCCGTCACCCTTGGGGTAGGACTTGGCTTGCTTGTCCATGTCCTCGCGCAGGTAAGTCAGGAAGGTGTCATCGAACGCCGACATGCTCACGCCCACCTTGATATCGGCCGCCGTGGCGAAACCACTGGCGAGCATCATGGACAGGGCCAGCGCGGTAAAACGGATCGGGGTCTTCATGAACGGTCTGTCTCCAATTTCTTGTTGGTTTTGTGGACGTTGCGTTTTTCAGAGCGAAGCGGTCGGCAGTCGAACGATCGGCGCCCCCGGAATGCAGCACACCAGGGAACCCTTGCTTTCGACGCACAGCACATTCAGGAGGGAGAAGTAAAACGGCCGGGCGCGGGGCAGACCGCGAGGCTTGAGGGCAGGACGTAAAACTCGCAGTACAGCGTTGAAGATTTTCATCTGACGGTACCTGGTTGTTTTGATCTTGTTTTTGTCGAGTCGCCCGAATCGAGTCCGAACGTACTTTATGCAACCTGGAATGACTTTATTGGAAAATAATTTCCATATCAACCTGTTTTAGAATTTTATTCTATTTTTCATCCATGAGGCTCCATAGCCGCCATTTCCACTACCTGCTGGCGCTCTGAACTCAGGCGCGCGGCGTCCAGTACGCGGGTGGTTGCCAGCGCATCCAGGACGTTCACCGGCAACTCGCCGTGGCCTTCCACCGCGCTTTGCAGCTGACTGTAGAACTGATTCCAACGGCCCTTTTCCGACGGCACCCGCTCACGATCCGGCCCCTGCTCGAACCAGCCCCAGCGTCGATGTTCTTCAGCGCCCCAGTGCTCGCCTTCGGTTTTCGGGGTCTTGCCGGCCAGCAGCGCCTCTTCCTGGCCGTCCAGCCCTTCGATGGTGTAGCAACCGGCCGTGCCATTCACCCGAAACCGCGGGGCCTGGCTGTTTTGCAGGGCGCTGCCCCACAGGTGTGAAATCACCCCGTTGGCGTGGGTCAGCGATACAAAGAAGCCGTGGTCCACGCTCCGCTCATCGGCGGTGTAGTGCAACTGCGCGAACACCCGGTCCACCGGGCCGAACAGTTGCATGGCCTGGTCCACCAGATGGCTGCCCAGGTCCCGCAGGAAGCCGCCGCCGCTGGCATTGCCCACCGAGCCCGGGTTGTAGCGCTCCACTCGGGATTCAAAGCGGGTGACGGAGCCCAGGGCTCCGGCGTCGATCAGCTTGCGCAGGGTCAGGAAGTCCGAATCCCAGCGCCGGTTCTGGTAGACGCTGAGCAGCACGCCCTGGCGCTCGGCGGCGGTGATCAAGGCCTGGGCCTGTTCGGCATTGCTGGCAAAGGGTTTGTCGCTGACCACCGCCACACCGTGTTCGATGGCCTCCAGCACCAGGGCCGGACGGCCCTTGAGGGTGGTGGAGATCACCAGCACGTCGACACCGGCCTCGGTGATCTGCCCGATACTGTCGAAGGCCTTCACTCCGGGGTGATCCGTCGCCAGTTGCTGGCGACGTTCGGGTGACCGCGTCACCACGCCGACGAAGGTCGCCCCCGGCAGGCTGGCTATCAGGGGTGCATGAAATACACGGCCGCCTTTGCCGTATCCAACCAGTCCGATTCGCATACAAATACTCCTTGGTTAATTGTGGCGAGGGAGCTTGCTCCCGCTCGACTGCGTAGCAGTCGCAAGCTTTTGGGGGCGCTTCGCACCCCAGCGGGAGCAAGCTCCCTCGCCACAGGGCAAGCCACAACGGTCTAACAGCGCAACTCGCGGGTCACCCGCTCCAGCATCATCCGGTTGGACTCATCCGGCCGGTCTTCCCAGGCAAACACCGACACCGTGGCAATGCCGTCGAACTTGATTTCCCGCAGGGTGCCGAAAAACGCCTCCCAGTTGACCTCGCCCTGACCGATGTCCAGGTGCTGGTGCACGGTGGCGGTGACGCCCGGCGGGTTGACGATGTAGCGCAGGTTGGACGAAGCGCGGTGGTTGTAGGTGTCGGCGATGATCAAGTGGCTGAGTTTGGAGCCTGCGTACTTGAGCATCGAGGCGATATCGCCCTTGCCGTCGTCATAGAAGAACGTGTGCGGCGCGGCGTAGAGGTAGTTGATCCAGTCGCGGTCGAGGCCGCGAATGATGTCCACCGACTCGTTGTTACGCTCGCAGAAGTCGTACGGGTGCGCCTGGATATCCAGCTTGACGCCTTCGCGTTCGAACTCCGGCATCAGCTCGTCCATGGAGCGCATGAACTGGTTTTCGCACACCAACGGGTTGTCGGACTGGCCGGTGAATTCGGTGTTGACCAGCTCGCAGCCCATTTCCACGGCGATCTGGATCGCGCGCTTCCAGTTGCGCACGGCGGCAACCCGCAGGCCTTCGTCGGCGGCGGCCCAGTGGTACATGGGCAGCAGGGATGAGAGTTGCACGCCGGCGTCGCTCAGGGCCTTGCGAAATTCCTTGATGCGCGCGCGGTCGACCCGGGGGGCCTTGTAGAACGGCAGGAAGTCTTCCCGGGGCGAGAGTTCGATGTGCTGGTAGCCGAGTTCGGCGGCCTTGTCGACCATTTGGCCGAGGGGCAGGTGGCGGTACATGTAGGGGTCTAATGCGATGCGCATGCTTGAGATCTCCCGAATCTGAGGTAGGAACTCGGTCAAATGTGGGAGCGGGCTTGCTCGCGAATGCGGTGGGTCAGTCGATGCAAATGTTGACTGAAAGGCCGCATTCGCGAGCAAGCCCGCTCCCACACTGACTGCGTTACATCAGTGAGGGTTGTGATTAGCCGTAGAAATGCGGACGGGGTGGCAGGCCCACTTTCACAATCTGCCCACTGTTCTGCGCCTCAATGCACGCATCCGCCGCCACCGCCGCGGCAAAACCATCCCACGCCGACGGCCCCCCCACTTGCCCTGCCCTCACACCGTCGATAAACGCCTGCAGCTCAACGTCATACGCCGCGATGAACCGGTCTTTCCAATCCATAAGGATCGCGTTCGACAGCTTGGCCCCGCTGCGCATCTGCACCTGGGACGGCTCCGGCAATTTCGCAATGCCAGTCTCCCCCACCACTTCGCACTGGATGTCGTAGCCGTACTGGCAGTTCACAAACACTTCCACATCGATGCGCGTGCCCTTGGCGGTTTCCAGCAGCACGATCTGCGGGTCACGCAGATGGGCCAGCGCCTTGCTCGATTTACGCGGGAACACCACCTGCACCGACACGTAGTCATCGGCCAGCAACCAGCGCAACACATCCAGCTCGTGGATCAGGGTGTCGGTGATCGCCATGTCGGTCTTGTAGTTCTCACCCACCCTCGGGTTGCGGTGGGCACAGTGCAGCATCAGCGGCTCGCCGATCTGGCCGCTGTCGATCACGGCTTTCAAGGCGCGATAGCCTTGGTCATACGGACGCATGAAACCCACCTGCACCAGGCGCTTGCCGTGGGCCACTTCGGCCTCGACGATCTTGCGGCAGCCTTCGGCAGTCACCGCCAGCGGCTTCTCGCAGAACACGGGTTTGCCGGCCGCAATCGCCGCCAACACAAATTCTTCGTGGCTCGGGCCCCATGAGGTCACCAGGATCGCCTCGACCTGCGGCGAATTGATCAGCGCGTGGCCGTCCGGGTACACCTCGGCGGTGAGTTTCAGGTCAGCGACGACCTTGGCCGCCTGCTCAACGTTGATGTCGGTCACGGCCACCACCTGGCTGTTGAGCAAGGTCTGGCTGCAGCGACGAATGTGATCCTGGCCGATGGCGCCAGTACCGATAACACCCAACTTCAAAGACATGAAAACACTCCTCTTGTTATTAGTACTGCCGGGCCTTGGCCAGGCGTTCATTGAGTTGTTTGGCCACCGCATCGGTGCGCGCGCTGGTGGACACCTGCGCCACACCGACGCGCCACCACGACAGGTATTTGTGGATCATGGTTTTCGGCAGGACCTTGACATCAATCAGCGTCGACACGGTTTGCGTGCGCGCATCGGCCAGCGCCGCCTGCAACTGCTCCACGTTGTTGACCTTGTAGGTCTTGCAACCATAGGCCGCCGCACTCATAGCGAAGTCCACCGGCACAAAACCGCCGTCGAGCTTGCCGGTCTCGGGATTGCGGAAGCGGAACTCGGTGCCGAAGCTGTCCATGCCGTGTTCCATCTGCAAATTGTTGATGCAGCCGAAGGTCATGTTGTCCAGCAGCACCACGTTGATCTTGCGCCGCTCCTGGATCGAGGTGGCCAGCTCCGAGTGCAGCATCATGTACGAGCCGTCGCCCACCAGTGCGTACACCTCGCGCTCGGGCTCGGCCAGCTTCACGCCCAATGCGGCGTTGACCTCGTAGCCCATGCACGAATAACCGTATTCGACGTGGTAGGTGTTGACGCCCTTGCTGCGCCAGCTGCGCTGCAAGTCACCCGGCAGGCTGCCGGCAGCGGCGACGATGATTGCGTCGTCGGCCAGGGCTTCGTTGAGCACACCGAGTACGCGGCTTTGGGTCAGGCAGGAACCGGTCAGCTCGATAAACTCACGCAGCACCGCCGGGTCCATGTGGTCGTTGATTTCAGGGACGAAGTTTTCAGTCTGGTATTCCGCCTGGTAGATCCGGTCGACTTCGACGTCCAATTGCGCCTTGGCATCCCGTGGCTGATCCCCCCAGCTGGAACGGTAGTCGCCCAAGGCTTCAGCCAGTGCTTCCAGGCCAACCTTGGCATCCGCCAGCAACTGCACGCCATCGAGTTTCAGTGCGTCGCACGGGCTGATATTCAGGTTGAGAAACTGCACCTCAGGATGCTTGAACAGTGACTTCGACGACGTGGTGAAATCGGTATAGCGCGTACCGATACCAATGATCAGATCCGCCTCGGGTGCCAGCAGGTTCGCCGCCAGGCAGCCGGTTTCACCAAGACCGCCGAGGTTCAGTGGATGGCTTGAAACCACCGCGCTCTTGCCCGCCTGGGTTTCCGCGAACGGAATGTCGAAGCGTTCGGTAAAGGCTTGCAGCGCGGCATTCGCCCCGGAGTATTTGACCCCGCCGCCACACACGATCAGCGGTTTGCGCTTGCCCTTGAACGCCGCCACGGCATCCCCCAGCATCGCTTCGGTCGCCGGGCGACGGTCGATACGGTGCACGCGTTTTTGCAGGAAGTAATCCGGGTAATCCCAGGCTTCGCCCTGTACATCCTGCGGCAGGGCCAGGGTCACGGCGCCGGTTTCCGCCGGGTCGGTGAGCACGCGCATAGCGTGAATCGCCGCCGTCATCAGCTGTTCCGGGCGGTTGATGCGGTCCCAGTATTTGCTGACCGCACGAAACGCGTCGTTGGTGCTGATGCTCAAGTCGTGGAACTGTTCGATTTGTTGCAGTACCGGATCGGGCTGGCGACTGGCGTAGACATCACCGGGCAACAGCAGCAACGGAATCCGGTTGGCGGTCGCGGTCGCCGCGGCGGTCAACATATTCGCCGCACCCGGCCCCACCGAGGAGGAGCACGCGTAGATCTTGCGGCGCAAATGCTGCTTGGCAAAACCAATCGCCGCGTGGGCCATGCCCTGTTCGTTGCGGCCCTGATGCACCACCAGGTCGCCGCTGTCCTGCTCCAGGGCCTGGCCCAGGCCCAGCACATTGCCGTGGCCGAAAATCGTGAAGATGCCGGCGACAAACTTGCTCTGCACACCATCGACTTCGATGTACTGGTTATCCAGAAACTTCACCAGGGCCTGGGCCATGGTCAATCGGGTTGTGGTCATGAGGTGCCCCTTATCGTTTCTGCAGGTGGGCGATACTCGCCCCCAACGCCTGCTTGATATCTGCCAGGCCGTGCACGCTTTCGGCGAACGGTTCGAATGACAGGTGGCCGCTGTAGCCGGTGCTGAGCAGCGTGTCGATCTGCGCGGCATTGCCGAGGATGTCAGCCTCGCCCACCAGCACGCGGTGGCCGTCGCGGATCGAGCTCAGCGGTGCGTCGGCATCTTCCACGCCGGAGATATGCACCAGCCCGGTCAGCTCGGGGAAGAACTCATGTTCACTGGCCAAATGGTGGTGGAAGGTGTCATGCACCACGCGGAACACATCCAGGCCGCCGACAGACTTGATCGCATCCACGGCCACGCGTTTGCGGCGCAGCGAGCATTCTTCAAACCCCAGGGGTTCGACAAAACCGAGAATCCCGTATTCCCGCAGGATCGGCGCCAGTTCACTCAAGGCGGTGCGCAAACCGGCCGAGCGATGGGCTTCGTTGCGCGAGTCGGCGCGGTCGTTCAACGGGCACATCACCAACGCCTGCGCGCCGCATTCGCGGGCATAGGCCGCCAGCTTGATGGCCTGGGCGCGGCGTTCGTCATTCCACACATCGAAGGGGTACAGCGCGTTGATCGACAGCACCGTGATGCCGTGCACCGCGCACAGTTCGCGCACGCGGCTGGCGGGAGTGCCGTCTTCAATCTCGATGCCCTTGAGGTCGTTACGGATCTCGATGGCGTCGCATTTCAGGGTCACCGCCAGCTGGATAAAATCGGGCAGGGAAAGGCTGGGGGCGACCATGCGGTTCAGGGCAAAACGTAGAGGCGACTTCATTATTGTTGTGCTCCACACTCGAAAACGTTACTTGGCAGTTGGCATGCTGAATTCAGGGCCCTTGGCGATGCTGTCGGGCCAGCGTTGCATGACGCTCTTGTAGCGGCTGTAGAAACGAATGCCTTCTTCGCCATAGGCGTGGTGGTCGCCGAACAGCGAGCGCTTCCAGCCACCGAACGAATGCCAGGCCATCGGCACCGGAATCGGCACGTTGATGCCGACCATCCCGACCTTGATGGTGCGGGCAAAGGCACGGGCAATGCCGCCGTCGCTGGTAAAGCACGACACGCCGTTGCCGAACTCATGGGCGTTGATCAAAGCCACGGCGCTGGCAAAATCCGCCACCCGCACGATGCCCAGCACCGGCCCGAAAATCTCTTGCTGGTAGATGCTCATTTCGGTGGTGACGTTATCGAACAAGGTCGCACCGACGAAGAAACCACCCTCCGCGCCCGGCACCTTGAAGCCACGACCGTCGACGATCAGCTTCGCGCCCTGGGCCACGCCCTGGTCGATAAACCCTTCGACCTTGGCCTTGTGTTCGGCGGTAACCAGCGGGCCCATCTCGCTGTCTTTTTGCATACCGTTGCCGACCTTCAACTGGTCGATACGCGGCAGCAGTTTTTCGATCAGCCTGTCGCCGACATCGCCCACCACCACGGCAATCGAGATCGCCATGCAGCGCTCGCCGGCCGAGCCGTACGCTGCGCCGATCAAGGCGTCAGCCGCCTGATCCAGGTCGGCGTCGGGCATCACGATCATATGGTTCTTCGCCCCGCCCAATGCCTGCACACGCTTGCCGCGCTGGGTGGCCTGCTGGTGGATGTACTCGGCAATCGGGGTGGAACCGACGAACGAAATCGCCTCGATATCCGGGTGCTGCAACAGGCCATCTACCGCGCTCTTGTCACCCTGCACCACGTTGAACACACCGTCGGGCAGCCCGGCTTCGGTCAGCAGGCGGGCCATCAGCAAACTGGCGGACGGGTCGCGCTCCGACGGCTTGAGGATGAAGCAGTTACCGGTGGCCAGCGCCAGCGGGATCATCCACAGCGGCACCATCACCGGGAAGTTGAACGGGGTGATGCCGGCGCACACGCCCAGTGGCTGACGCAGGTTCCAGTTGTCGATGCCGCCGCCGATGTTGTCGCTGAAATCGGTTTTCAACAGGTTTGGCGCACCGCAGGCGAACTCGACGATCTCGATGCCGCGGGTGACTTCGCCCTTGGCGTCGGAGAACACCTTGCCGTGTTCGCGGCTGATGATTTCAGCCAGCTCATCGTGGTGCTGGTCGAGCAATTCCTTGAATTTGAACAGCACCCGCGAACGGCGCAGGGACGATTGCTCGGACCACGCCGGGAAGGCTTTCAGCGCCGACGCCACGGCCTCATCGACGGTCTTCTGGCTGGCCAGCCCGACGCGGGCCTGGACTTCGCCGGTGGCCGGGTTGAACACATTGCTGAAACGCTCACTGGCGCTGTCGTGCACCTGGCCGTTGATGTAATGGCCGATTACCGGGGCGTTGCTCATTATTGTTCTCCGTCGAAAGTGCTTAGAGATCCAGCAGCCAGCTGTGCTGCGGGTCGTTATGGAAATGCCAGGCGCGCTTGGGGCCGGCCATCACGTTCAGGTAGTAGGACTCGTAGCCATACGGCACGCTGACCGGGTGATACCCCTTGGGCACCACCACCAGGTCGCTGTTTTCCACGGCCATGGCCTGGTCGATGCTGCGGTCGTCGGTGTAGACCCGCTGGAACACAAAGCCCTGGGGCGGGTTGATCTGGTGGTAGTAGGTTTCTTCGAGAAAGCTCTGGTGCGGCAGATCGTCGGTGTCGTGCTTGTGGGGCGGGTAGCTCGACGAGTGACCGGACGGCGTGCGCACTTCCACCACCAGCAGCGAATGGGCAGGCTCGCTGTCGGGCAGGATGTCGCACACGTAGCGGGTGTTGGCGCCCTTGCCGCGTACGCTGCGCTTGCATTGCTCGGGGCGAATCAGACGGGGTGCCAGACCTGCGTCGGTTGAGCCGGGAGCGGCGCAGACGGCGATTTGCACGTCGCTCAACGCGGTGACCTGAGCGTCGGTGCCCGGTGGCAGGTAGGCGGCGAAGGGAGATTTATCTTCGAAAACCGAGTGGCGATCACCGAGGTTTTCCCAGTTGAAGCCTTCGCCCTGGATAGTCACCCGGCCGCTGAGCAGCACCAGGCACAGTTCCTTGTCGCCGGCGGTGACTGGCAAGGTTTCACCCAGGCTCAGGCGGTAGGCGGCGAAGCCCACGTATTCCAGGCGCCCTTCTTCCAGCGCCACCATGGTTTGCCCGCGTTTGCTGCTTTTGACCAACAGGCTCATTGTCCAGTCCTCTCGCTCAACAGTGCGCGCAGGGTGTCGTAACCCTTCTTCGCATAGATGTAGCTCGGCGCCACGGCAGGATCCTGCTCGGCCTCCACTACCAGCCAACCCTGGTAATTGGCAGCCAGCAGCACGTCCAGCAGCGCGGCGAAGTCGATATCGCCGTCGCCGGGCACGGTGAAGGTGCCGTTGACGATGCAGTCCGGAAAGCTCCACATCTGGTTGCGCGCCAGTTGCACCACCGGCTTGCGCACATCCTTGAAGTGCACGTGGCAGATGCGGGCGATGTGTTTGCGCAGCACCTCGATAGGCTCGCCGCCACCCATGTAGCAGTGGCCCGAATCAAACAGCAGGCCGACTTCCGGGCCGGTGCGGCGCATCAGTTGGTCGATGTCTTCCGGGGATTCGACGTAGGCGCCCATATGGTGGTGGTACGCCAGGCGCACGCCCTGGGACAGGGTGAAACGCGCCAGTTCGGTGAGTTTGTCGGCGTATTCCTGCCAGGCCTGTTCGGTGTGGAAGCGCGGGCGTTCGATCAGGCGCACCGGCGAACCCTGGATCGAATCGGCGACTTCGCCGTACACCAACACGTTGGCGCCGTTTTCACGCAGCAGTTCGACGTGGCTGGCGATGGCTTCGATTTCTTCCGCCACCGAGCGCCGGGCCAGGCGGCTGGAGTACCAGCCGGAGACCAGTGCCAGGTCGTAGGGGCGCAATACATCGCCGACGCCTTTAGCGTCCTTGGGGAATTTGCCGTTGAGTTCAAAGCCTTCGTAGCCGATGTCCTTGCCTTCGCTGAGGGCCGTGCTCAACGGCGTTTCACCGCCCAGGGCCGGCAGGTCGTCGTTGCTCCAGGAGATCGGGTTGATGCCAATTCGGATAGCGGGCATGGCTGCACCTATTATTGTTTTTTCAGAGTTGCCTGAGATCTGTTTTATGTGGGAGCTGGCTTGCCTGGGATGCGCGCGACTCGGTCCAACAGGTGTACCGAGGTGATGCCATCGCAGGCAAGCCAGCTCCCACATTTGATTGCGTGTTTAGCTTCGAGAACTGCGCCAAGCCTTAATCAATTGCTCAAAGATGCACTGCACCTGCTCAATCAAGGCTTGATCGTCAATCTCCCCCGCCAGCCAGGCTCGGCTCGGTTCCTGGAAGATCGTGCGACCCACGGCGAACCCGCGGCAGGTCTGGCTCTGGCTGGCTTGCTGGAAGCCATCGGCCAGACATTCGGCGGAAGCGTTCAGGCCCAGCAACACCACGCCCCGGCAGTAGGGATCGCGCTCCTGGATCAGCTCGTCGAGCTTTTTCCAGTCTGCGGCCGACTGCGCCTCGATCTTCCACCACGCCGGGTAGATGCCCAGGTTGTACAGGCGCTTGAGGCTGCGATAGAGCACGTCGGGATAGGTGGACGGGTGATCCTTGGGGGGCACGACTTCCAGCAGCAGCTCATGGCCGCTGACCAGGGACGCCTGGTACAGGGCCTTGAGTTGCGCTTCCTGTTCCAGGCGCAGCAATGGCTCGTCATCGGGGTGAAATTGCACCAGGCACTTGATGATCTGCTCCCGGGGCCAGGCAATCAGGTTGCTGCCCACCGAGCGCCCGTGTTCAAAGGCCAGCGGCCGTGAATTCTGGACTTCCACCGGGCGGGCGATCCACCAGCCGCGACCGCTGGCGGCGTTCAGCGCGTCCTGGCCGAAGCGTTGGTCGGCCAGAATCCCGACGTCAGCCTCGACGCCCTGCTCCGCCAGTTTGCTTTCAACCCGTTCCACGGCCTGGATAAACAGTTGCTTGAGGGCGCTGATGCGCGCCGGGTCCTGGCCGCCTTTTTGGGCCAGTTCCACCAACTGCCAGCGGTGGTCGAAGGCAAATACAAACAGCTGCTTCCAGACCTTGCGCGGCACGCTGACCTGGTGCAGGCGTTGCAGCACTGCGTCCTGGTCCGGGCGGGTAATCGGCACCGGGCTGTTGAACAGGTAATCGAGTTCGGCGCGGGTCGGCATGGCCGGCGCGCAGGCATGGCGCGACACCACCAGGCCGCCGCAGGCATTCGCCAACTGGCTGCAGCGCTCGTCGCTGGCGTCTTCAAGCCAGCCGCTGAGGAAGCCGGACATGAAGGCATCGCCGGCGCCCAGCACGTTGAGTACTTCCACCCGTACCCCGGGGTAGATCGCGCCGTCTTCAAGGCGGGCCGGGATATCGCCGTGGATCACCGTGCAGCCCTGGGGGCCAAGCTTGACCACCAGGGTGGCCGAGGTCAGGCCACGCACCGTGCGCAATGCCGTGAGCAAATCTTCACTGCCACCGGCAATCAGGAATTCTTCTTCGGTGCCGACGATCAGGTCAAAACGCGGGAGGATTTTCTGCACGTGCTGGCTGACATTCTGGTCGGCCACAAACCGGGTTTCGCCATCGGCCTTGCCGGCCAGGCCCCAGAGCACCGGGCGGTAGTCGATGTCGAGCACGCGTTTGACGTTGTGCTTCTCGGCGTAGTCCAGGGCCTGGATGCTGGCCTTGTACACGCCGTCGGTGGAGAAGTGGGTACCGGTGATCAGCAACGCCTTGCTGGAAGCAATGAACGCTTCACTGATGTCTTCGGCGCGCAGGGCCATGTCGGCGCAGTTCTCGCGGTAGAACACCAGCGGGAAGGTTTCGCGGTCCTTGAGGCCCAGCAGCACCAGGGCGGTGAGGCGTTCCGGGTCGACCTTGATGCCGCTGACGTCACAGCTTTCGCGGGCCAGGGACTCCAGCAGGAAACGCCCCATGTGGTCGTCCCCTACCCGGCTCAACATCGCCGACTTGAGCCCCAGCCGCGCGGTGCCGAACGCGATGTTGGCGGAGGAACCGCCGAGGTACTTGGCGAAGCTCGAGACATCCTCCAGCCGTGCACCCACTTGTTGTGCGTAAAGGTCGACGCCCAGGCGTCCCAGGCAAATCAGATCCAATTGACGCCCACTGGCAAAACGAGTCTGGCCCATGCTGGCTCCTGTTATTTTTATCAGCCTGCGTATGCCGTCGCGGTGGCGGCATACGCTCTTGGTGCAAGCAGACTAGAACGTCTGGTGACGCCAATCAATATTTATTCTATAAATATTTTTTGTGGAATATATTTTCCAATACGCCATCATCGGTATGTCCCAGCCGCAGTGCATCGTTTCAGCTGCACCGTGGGGCGGGATGCCGAGGTATTTTTTTGCGCCTACCCTGTAGACTTGCGCACATCGACTTATTGTCAGGGGCGCCTCGACGCGCCCTATAAGAACAAGCCAGAAGGATTCCCTATGTCCCAGAGCGCCCCGGAAGATGCACTCGCCAGCCCGCCGCTGAACGCCGAGCGGTTGTTGCAGCTGATCACCGATGAATACGAGAGCCTGCCGCGCCAGCTCAAGCGCATCGCCAGCTACATGAGCCAGCAGAGCGACCGGATCATGGTCGACCGCATCAGCGACATCGCCCGTGAATGCGAAGTGCACCCGTCGGCCATCGTGCGGTTTTCACAGCGTTTCGGGTTCAGTGGTTTCAGTGAAATGCAGGCGCTGTTCCGCGAGGCCTACACCCACAAGACCACGCCGGTGCAGAACTACCAGCAACGCATCCGCAGCATGATCGCCAACAAGTCGCAGAAAGCCAGCGGCGGCGACCTGGCGCGTGAGTGCGTGAATGCCACCCTTTCCGGGATCGAGCGCCTGGGGCTGGAACTGGATGACGCAGCCTTCGACAAGGCCGTGGACCTGGTGGTGAATGCCGACAATATCTACGTGGTGGGCGTGCGCCGCTCGTTCGCCGTGGCGGACTACCTGGTGTACAACCTGCAGCACACCAACAAGCGCATCCATCTGGTCTCGGGGTTGGGCGGCAGCTATCGCGAGCAGATGCGCAGTGTGCGGGCCAACGACCTGGTGATTGCCATCAGCTTTACGCCGTACGGCAAGGAAACCCAGCACTGCCTGCGGATTGCCCAGCACCATCAGGCCAAGACCCTGATCATTACCGACAGCAACCTGTCGCCCCTGGCCAAGCGGGCGAGCACGGTGCTGCTGGTGAATGAAGGCTCGTCGTTTGCGTTCAGGTCACTGAGTGCGACGCTGTGCCTGTGCCAGGCGTTGTTCATTGCCGTGGCGTATCGGCTGGAATTGAAGGTCGATGAGATTCATGAGCAGGTGGGATTCGACGACTGACGATCGTTCCCACGCTCCGCGTGGGAATGCAGCCCCGGACGCTCCGCGTCCAAAGCGTGACGCAGAGCGTCACAAGAGGCGTTCCCACGCAGAGCGTGGGAACGATCGTAAGGCTTAGCGCAGTGCCCGGCGCAACACCTTGCCCACCGTCGTCTTGGGCAACTCTTCAGTACGAAACTCGACAAACCGCGGCACCTTGTACCCCGTCAAATATTCCCGGCAATGCGCCAGAATCTGCTCCTGGGTCAAGCTTGGGTCCTTGCGCACCACGATGATTTTGACCCGCTCGCCGGTCACCCCATCCTCAACCCCGATCGCCGCCACTTCCGCCACGCCCGGATGCAACGCCACCACGTCTTCGATCTCGTTGGGGTACACGTTGAACCCGGACACCAGGATCATGTCTTTCTTGCGGTCCACCAGGCGGATGAAGCCCTGCTCATTCATCACCCCGATGTCCCCGGTAGACAGCCACCCTTCGGCATCCAGCACCTCGGCGGTTTCCGCCGGGCGTTTCCAGTAACCCTGCATCACCTGCGGGCCGCGTACTTGCAGTTCGCCCTGCTCGCCCAGTTCCGCCAACTCACCGTCCTCACGAATGAACCGCACCCAGGTCGACGGCAACGGCACGCCGATACTGCCGGTGAATTCCATCTCGCGCATGCGTGAGATGTCGATGGGGCTGATGCTCACCACCGGCGAACATTCAGTGAGGCCGTAGCCTTCGATGATCGGCAAGCCGGTGACTTCCTTCCAGCGCTTGGCCACAGCGGTATGGGTGGCCATGCCGCCGGCGATCACCATGCGCAAATCGGAAAAATCCCGGGCGCAGAATTCCTTGTTTTCCAGCAGGCCGTTGAACAGCGTATTCACCCCGGCAATCCCGTTGAAACGCTCCTTGCGCAGGATCATCTGCACCCGCTTCACATCCCGTGGGTTGGCGATCAGGATGTTGCGCCCGCCCAGGCACATGAACATCAGGCAGTTCACCGTCAGGGAAAAGATGTGGTACAGCGGTAGCAGGGTGACGTTGGTTTCCTGCTGGTTCTGATCGAGCTGATCACCGACCCACGCCTTGGCCTGCAACAGGTTGGCGATGATGTTGCGGTGGCTGAGCATGACGCCCTTGGCATCGCCGGTAGTGCCGCCGGTGTATTGCAGGAAGGCCAGGTCTTCGCGGTTCATCGGCACGGCGAGATGGGTTTGTCCGCGTCCCTGTTTCAACACCTGGTTGAAACGCACGGCCCCCGGCAGGTTGAAACGCGGCACCTGCTTCTGCACGCTGCGCAGGATAAAGTTCATCGCCGCGCCCTTGAAGGTGCCGAGCAGGTCACCGATGGCCGCGATCACCACACGTTTGACGGTACTGGCGGCCACCACCTTCTCCAGGGTGTGGGCGAAGTTTTCGAAGATCACCAGGGTCTCTGCGCCACTGTCCTTGAGCAAATGCTGCAGCTCCCGGGCGGTGTACAGCGGGTTGACGTTGACCACCACCGCACCCGCGAGAATCGTGCCCAGCAGGCAGATCGGGTACTGCAAGCAGTTGGGCATCATCAGCGCCACCCGGTCGCCCTTCTTCACACCCTGGGCTTGCAGCCACGCAGCAAAGGCGATGCCCTGCACCTCCCAGTCGGCGTAGGTCATTTCGGTGCCGATGCTGACGTAGGCCACGCGGTCGCGGAATTTGTGCAGGTGCTCCAGGAACACCTCGCGCAACGACGGGTAATCCTCGATGCCCGCATCGATGTCTGCCGGTACGCCGGGCAGGTAAGCGTTCAACCAGAGGCGTTCGGTCTGTTCCAGGCTTACAGCGTTCATGGCAGTCTCCTTGTTGTTTTTATGGTGGGAACTACTTTTCGACGATAGCGGTAATGCCCAACCCACCCGCCGCGCAGATCGAAATCAGGCCGCGGCCGCCGCCACGCTGGTGGATCGCCTTGGCCAGTGCCGCGAGTTGCCGGCCACCGGTGGCGGCGAAGGGGTGGCCGCAGCCGAGGGAGCCGCCGTTGACGTTCATCTTGCTGCGGTCGATGCTGCCCAGCGGCGCGTCGAGGCCCAGGCGGTCGCGGCAGTAATCCGGGTCTTCCCAGGCCTTGAGGGTGCACAGCACCTGAGCGGCGAAGGCTTCGTGAATCTCGAACAGATCGAAGTCGGCGAACGTCAAGCCTTCGCGCTTGAGCATGCGTGGCACGGCGTAGGCCGGGGCCATCAGCAGGCCTTCGGTGCCGTCGACGAAATTCACCGCAGCGGTTTCACCGGTTCGCAGGTACGCCAATACGGGCAAGCCGCGCTCGGCGGCCCATTCCTCGCTGGCCAGCAGCACCACCGACGCGCCGTCAGTCAGGGGCGTGGAGTTGCCGGCGGTGAGCGTGCCGTTCTGGCGGTCGTAGGCCGGTGACAGGCCGGCAAGTTTCTCCAGGCTGGCGTCGGCCCGCAGGTTGTTGTCCCGGGACAGGCCGCGATACGGGCTGATCAAATCATCGAAGAAACCCTGCTTGTACGCCGCATCCAGCCGCTGGTGGCTGGTGAGGGTCAACTCGTCCTGGGCCAGGCGCTTGATCTGCCAGCGCTTGGCCATTTCCTCGCAGTGTTCACCCATGGACAAGCCGGTGCGCGGCTCGCCATTGCGCGGCAGCAGCGGCTTGAAGAACATCGACGGGCGCACACCCATCAAGGCCTTCAACCTGGCGCCGGTGCCCTTGGCGCGGTTGGCTGAAAGCAAGGTGCGGCGCAGGGACTCGTTGATGCCGATGGGCGCGTCGGAGGTGGTGTCGGAACCACCGGCAACGCCCACTTCGATCTGCCCAAGGGCGATCTTGTTCGCCACCAGCAACGCCGCTTCCAGGCCGGTGCCGCAGGCTTGTTGCAGGTCGTAGGCAGGGGTTTCGGGAGACAGTGTGGTAGACAGCAGGCTTTCCCGGGCCAGGTTGAAATCCCGGGAGTGCTTGATCACCGCACCCGCGGCAAACTCGCCCAGGCGCAGGCCGTGAAGGTTGTAGCGGTCCACCAGGCCTTGCAGGGCGGCGACCAGCAGATCCTGGTTGCTGTCATGGGCGTACACAGTGTTGGAGCGGGCGAACGGGATACGGTTGCCGCCGATAATCGCCACGCGGCGCGTCGGGGCCGGGTTGAAACTGTAGTCACTCATCGATCGGTCTCATTCCAGATAAACAGCCCACGCATATGGGGTTTGTCACCGGCGAAATTACGCACTTCAAACTCACGGCGCAGGCCGGTTGGCGGAACGTTCCACAGCGCCACCTGGCCGGGCAGGAAGATCGGCAGCTTGAAGTCGCAATGGGCCTCGGCCTGGTCCAGTCCGCCGGGGGGTTGCTGGGCGGCCAGGGCGCGGCCAAGGGTCCACATGCCGTGGGCGATGGCCCGGCGAAAACCGAACAATCGGGCGCCGATCACCGAGGTATGAATGGGGTTGAAATCCCCCGAGACCCTGGCGAAACGCCGCCCCAGATCCGCCGGCAGCACCCAGCGTTGAGTGCGCAGCAAACCTTCTTCCTGCAAGGGCAACGCGTCGTCCCACGGCTCGCCAACCGGCGCGTTTACGTCACGGCGCAGGTACAGGCTGTCGCTCTCCCATATCAGGGCGCCCGCGCTGTAGCCACGGGTGGCGATGCTCAGCGCCTGGCCTTTCGGATGGGCGACCCAGCGTTCGCAATACACCTCCAGGCGCAAGGCCTGGCCCACCTCCAGCCGTCGATGCTGGCGGATGCGATTGGCCAAATGCACCATGCCGCTGGCCGGGTACGGGAAACTCGGCCGGGTCAGCAGCATCAGGTGCAAGGGGAACGCCAGCACATGGGGATAGGACAGCGGCACGCCTTGCTCATGGCGGAAACCACAGGCCCGACCGTAAGCCGCGATCCCTTGGGCAGACAGCTCGACGGCCGAACGCACCAGGCGTTCTTTCGGCAACGTCGGCTCGCCTTCCAGCTTCGGTTTGCGCAGCCCCAATACCCCGTCCAGCAACAGCCGCGAGCGCGAGGGCGGCGGGTCAATAATCTGCGTCACATAGTCCATGCTCAGGCTCCCAACAGGCTTTGGCCGCAGACCCGCACCACCTGGCCATTGACCCCGCCGGATGCCGGATGCGCCAGCCAGGCGATGGTTTCTGCCACGTCGATGGGTTGCCCGCCCTGGGACATCGAGTTCATCCGCCGCCCCGCTTCGCGAATCATCAGCGGGATCTTCGCGGTCATCTGGGTTTCGATAAAGCCCGGTGCCACGGCATTCACCGTCACTTGCTGCGCCGCCGCCTGCGGGGCCAGGCCTTGTACCAGGCCGATCACCCCGGCCTTGGAGGTGGCATAGTTGCTTTGCCCGAGGTTGCCGGCGATACCGGAAATCGATGAGACACACACGATCCGCCCGCCCGGATTCAGGCCCTGGCTTTCCAGCAGCGCCGTGCTCAGATGCAACGGTGCTTCCAGGTTGACCGCCAGTACGCTGCGCCACGCGGTCTCAGTCATCTTGGCGATGGTCTTGTCGCGGGTAATCCCGGCGTTGTGCACCACCACGTCGAATGCACCGTGTTGGCTGACATGGGCGTGCAACTGCTGCGCGGCATCGGTGGCGGTGATGTCCAGCGCCAGTGCGGTGCCTGCGACACTGCCGGCCGCCTGTCGCAGCGAATCCTGGGCCTGGGGCACATCCACGCAGACCACATGGGCTCCATCGCGGGCCAGCACCTGGGCGATTGCCAGGCCGATGCCACGGGAGGCGCCGGTGACCAGGGCACGGCGGCCGCCGAGGGGTTTGTCCCAGTTGATTTCGGTTGGGCTATCGACGGTTTTTTCGAGGCGCACCACCTGCCCCGAGACATAGGCCGAGCGCCGCGACAGGAAGAACCGCAGGCTGCTTTCCAGCCCGTCCTCGGCACCCGGTGCGACGTAGATCAACTGCACGGTGATCGCCCGGCGCAACTCCTTGGCCAACGAACGCACCAGGCCCTCAAGGGCACGCTGGGCAATGGCCTGGGGCAGGTCCTTGCACAACTCCGGCGCGGTGCCGAGCACCACCACCCGGGCGTGCTGCCCAAGGCGCCTGGCGTTGGCGTGGAAGAATTCGTAGAGCTCGTCCAACTGCTTGAGGTCGGCAATGTCGCTGGCGTCGAACACGGCGCCCTGGACTTTGACCGTGGAGGGCGCCTTGAGGGTCGCAGCGGTGGCGGTCACTGTATCGGTGGCGGTGAAGATGCGCTGGATTTCCGCCCCCAGGCGCCCTACCCCCGCGACGATTACCGGGTTGGCCAGGCCTTGCTGGCCGCTGCGATGGCGTTGCAGTGCCAGGGGTTGGGGCAGCCCGGCAGTGCGGGCCAGCCAGGCTCCCCAGGGGGAATTGACGAAAGAAAGGTAGCTGTCACTCATGGATAAACTCACTCACAACACGGTGTTGCCATGGAAACCCGATCCTTGTAGGAGCTGGCTTGCCTGCGATTGCGGTGTGTCAGCCAACACATCTGGCACTGAACCAACACTATCGCAGGCAAGCCAGCTCCTACAGGGGTCGTGTTCCTCCAGTTCCAGTCAGTTGACCGGCGCGTTTTCGCCTTGGTTGGCGCGGCGTTTTGCGCTCGGTTTGGCGGCCAGTTCCAGCGCCTGCTGGCGCTGTTGCAAGGCTTCCAGCAAACCGAAGTCCTGCGGGAAGTCGTCCACCTGGATCGCGTGATCGCCATATTCCACATAGCGCGCGAGCAAGCTGTCGTCTTCCTCGCTGATCAGGTCCAGCGCCCGCGCCTTGACTCGCCACGGAGTAAACGCCGCACTGGAAATCGGCATTGGCTCGATCAGGCCTTGCTTGATCGCCCCCTTGAGCCGCGCCTCGATCAGCTCCACTTGCGGCAACAGGCGCAAGGCCAGCTCGCCGTAAGCCAGCTTGTCGATTTCCGGCCGAGGAATGTAGGAATTGCCCAGCAAGCGGTCGCGGGTTTCCCCCGGCACCTGCACCAGTTCCGCCACTTGGGCCAACAGGCGATCCGACGGTTTGCGCTGTGGAATACCGAACGGGAACGTCAAGCCACGCACCACCGCCGCCGCCGCTTTCGACGGGTAGTTGTCGAGCACTTCGGCCAGGGCCTCATGGGCGCGCAGCAACGCGTCCTGGGCCGCCCAATGCACCAGCGGCAAATCGGCCTGTGGCCGGCCATCATCCTCAAAACGCTTGAGCACGCAGGACAGGATGTACAGCTGAGACAGAATGTCCCCCAGCCGCCCGGTGATACTTTCCTTGCGCTTGAGGGCACCGCCCAGCACGCCCATGGAAATGTCCGAGATCAACGCCAACACCACCGACAGCCGATTGGCCTGGCGGTAGTAGGACGCCAGCGCCGGGTCGGTCTTGCCCGGCACGGAAATCAGCCGTCCGCCCGTCAGCGAATGCACTGCGGCACGTACGGTATTGGCCAGCACAAAGCTCAAGTGACCGAACATCGCGCTGTCGAAGTCCACCAGGGCCTTGCGCCGGTCGGTATTGCGCGCCGCTTCCATCTCGCGGAACACATACGGATGGCAGCGGATCAGGCCCTGGCCGTAGATGATCAGGCAGCGCGTCATGATATTCGCGCCTTCCACCGTGATGGCGATGGGGCTTTGCTGGTAGGCCCGGGCGAGGAAGTTGTTGGGGCCCATGCAGATGCCCTTGCCGGCCACGATGTCCATGCCGTCGTTGACGATGATCCGCGCCCGCTCGGTAACGTGATACTTGGCGATGGCCGAGATCACCGAGGGTTTTTCACCGGCATCCAGTGACGCCACCGAGACCTTGCGCACCGCGTCGCAGGCATACAGATGCCCGGCCATGCGCGCCAGGGGCGCCTGCACGCCTTCGAACTTGCCGATGGGCAGGCCGAATTGCTTGCGCATCGCCGCATAAGCGGTGGTGCCGCGCACGGCCACCTTGCCCAGGCCGACGTTGGCCGACGGCAGGGAAATCGCCCGCCCGGCGGCCAGGCATTCCATCAACATGCGCCAGCCGTTGCCGACTTGTTCGCGGCCGCCGATCACCCATTCCAGCGGGATAAACACATCCTTGCCGGTGGTCGGGCCGTTCTGGAATACCGCGTTGAGTGGCCAGTGACGCCGGCCGCTGTTCACCCCCGGATGGGTGGTGGGGATCAACGCGCAGGTGATGCCCAGGGAACCCGGCTGGCCGAGCAGACCGTCCGGGTCTTCGGCGCGGAAGGCCAGGCCGAGCACGGTGGCGATTGGGCCGAGGGTGATGTAGCGCTTGTCCCAGGTCACACGGAAACCCAGCACTTCCTCGCCTTCGTGCATGCCCTTGCAGACGATGCCCAGGTCTGGAATCGCCCCGGCGTCGGAGCCGGCATACGGGCTGGTCAGGGCGAAGCACGGGATGTCTTCGCCGCGGGCCAGGCGTGGCAGGTAGTAGTTGCGCTGGGCGTCGGTGCCGTAGTGCAGCAGCAGTTCGGCCGGGCCCAGGGAGTTGGGCACCATCACCGAAATCGCCGCCGCCGAGCAGCGGGTCGAGAGCTTCATCACCACTTGCGAATGCGCATAGTGGGAGAAGCCTTTGCCGCCGTATTGCTTGGGAATGATCATGCCGAGGAAGCCGGCATCCTTGGTGTATTGCCAGCCTTCGGGGGACATGTCCTGCCAGACCTGGGTGGTTTCCCAGTCGTTGGACATGTCGCACAGGGTCTCGACTTCGTTGTCGAGGAAGGCCTGTTCTTCAGCGCTGAGGCTGGCCGGTGCGGCTTGCAGCAGGCGTTCCCAGCGGGGTTTGCCGCTGAACAGCTCGGCGTCCCACCACACGGTGCCGGACTCGATGGCAGCACGCTCGGTGTCGGACATCGCCGGCATGATGCCGCGAAAAAGGCCCAGGGCCTTGCTGGTCAACAGCGCGCGGCGTAGGGGCTTGATTGTCAGCAGCAGCGCGGGCAACACCACCAGCACCGCCACCACGCCGGCGCCGAAACCGGCGACTGCGTTGAACAGGTAACCGACCGCCAGCCAGACCAGGCCGGCACCCAGCCAGAGGGTGGCAGCGGCTTGTCGATACGCCAGGGCGATCGCTGCTGCGAGTCCCGCCAATAACCAGATAACCATGGGGATACCTCTACTCAATTCAGGGTACGGCAAACGCCCGGGCAGATCGGAATGACCTGTGACGTAAAGCCACACTACAAACTTGAAAAGATAAATTCAAATTTTGTTTTGAAATTTTTATTTAATGCTTGGGCAAAAAAAATAGCGGCTGAACGGGGTCAGCCTTGCAGGTTAAGCGCAAGGATTCGACATCGGGCGCCAGGGCTACCCATCAATAGACGACAGCGTGGAGCCGGGCAGCAAGATGCGCTGGCTGCCCTTCTCCACGACTGCCCTCGACAACCTTAGAACTTATAGGTTGCCGACAAGCTGACCACATCCCCCGAGGATTCAGCCTCGCCGTCCAACTGCGCCGCACCGAGACGATCAACGTTCTTGGTCTTCAGGTTGACCTTCTGCACGAACTGGTGCGAGTACGCGGCATCCACCGACAGGCCAGGAACAGCCTTGATGTCATAACCGGCACCAAATGCCAGGAAGTAACGGTCACCGTCCGGGATTCGCGGGTCCCGGGTAGAGTTGCGGGTAGGTGTCTGGTCGTAAGCCACACCGGCGCGCAGGGTGAGTTCGTCGGTGGCTTTGTAGTCGCCGCCAATCGAGGTCATCCAGGCGTTTTTGTAGTTGTAGGGAATGGCAACAATGGTGGTGCCCTGGGATTTGAGCGTCAGGTCCTGGAAGGAAGACCATTCAGTCCAGGTAGCACTCACCCCCAACGTCCAGCGGTCGTTGAACTGGTGAACCCAGTCAACCGAAGCGGTAGCCGGGATATCCAGTTGGGTACTGGCGTGGGCACCGTCCGGGAACAGCTTGAGACCTGGGTAGGCGATTTCAACCAGAGTTTCGCCGTTCGGACCGATCGGATTGGTCATCGCGTTACGGCCGACGGCATCTGTATAGATGTTGTATTTGCCGGTCATCTTGTTTTTGATCTTGGCGTGATAGTTCAAGCCAAGTGTGTCTTGCAGCGTCGGCTTCCAAACCACGCCACCAAACCAGCCCACAGAGATGTTATCGACTTTCACGCGCATCAAGGAATGCCCCAGCCCCGTGGGGAGACCCGCGCCGCCAAGTCCTGGAGACACATCCGCAGCGGCCAGCAAATCAACGTTCTGGCTGACGAACCCTTGACTGCGCTGGACGATGGCACCACCACCGACCGAGAACTGATCATTGACCTTGAACGACAGGGAACCGGTCAGACCGATGGTCTCGATTTTGGTATCAACCGCGAAATCCCGCAGTTTGGAGTCTTCGTTCCAAGTGGTTTTCATACCCTGTGGCACGACCTGGCTCAGACCAAAGGCGAAACGGTCGCCCATGGGAATCACCAGAAAGCCCGTCGGCAGCCAAGCGGTGAAACCGCCTTGCCCACCATTGTTAGTGTTGAGGACCGGGTCGCCCGTATTGCCCAGGTCATCCAGTACGGGCGTATTGGTCACCGGGTTGCCCGCGTAGTCATAGGCCTGGCCGGTGTATTTGATCTTGATCCGAGCATAGTCAACGGTCTGCTGCGCGATGGTTGAATCGATAAAGGCCATGGCTGCCGGGTTGTTGTACGCGGCACTGGGGTCATTTTTGAACAGTGAACCACCACCAAACGCACGACCCCATCCTGGCGCGCCGAAGGTCGGTGTGGAGAACCCACCCGCCTGCACTTGCCCCGTGGTCATCAGCCCCCCCAGCAGGGCCAGTCCCAGTAACGTGTGAGCGTGTTGTTTCTTATTGTTCATGCGGTACTCCTTATTATTATTTACACCCGGCCCCTGCCGGTGGGTCGTGTAACCACAGAACGTCTTTCAAAGAACGCCTGTCCTGGAACGGTGTAACGGTGTATCGGTATTCAGGAATGGGTGGTGAGCGAGCCGGTCAGCGTGGCGTTCAACGACACCAAAGTGCAGTAGCCACTCATGGCTTGATTGGTTGCGCTCAACACGTGGGTAGAAACGTCGACGGCAGCTTCAACACAACACTGCCTTTGGTTACGCTGAACGGACCCGGCGGGCTGAAACCCGCCGCAACCGCAATGAATGAGGCAACGCCCAGAGCCGCTGACATCGAACCCAGGCGTGCTGTTTTCACAAGGCTTTGCATTGTCATGTTCCCCAGACAATAAATACCGTATCCAACCGGTGCCTCACACGAGGCACCGGTCTTTCAACGGGGTGATCAGCCCTTTACGGAGTCGCGCTTACGGGTTAACGGTCAGCGTTGGGGCAACAACACTCAGCGAAACCACGGTGCAGTTGCCGGTCAGCGCCTGATTGGCTGCCGAAAGCGTTTTGGTGCCTGGAGTCCAGGTAACAGCGATGGTGGTTGGCCCGCAGTTGGTGGCCGGGATCGAGGTGATCTTGTAGCCGACGTTGGTTACGTTACCGGTGGTACCCGTTGCAGCCGTCAGTACCCAAGGCAGGTTGGTCAGCGTTGGCAGGCCACACAGACCGCCACCGGTCAGGGATGCGCCATTGATCGAGGCCACGCCACCGCTAACGTTGCCGGTAAAGGTGATGCCGCAGGTCACGGCTGCACCGAAGGACGAAGGCGACTTCACGACGATGGTGCCAGCGTTGGTCGAGAACGGACCATCCGGGGAGATGGAAGCCGCGCTGGCCATGGAAGCTGCGCCGAAGCACACTGCGAAAGAAGTTGCACAAACGAGGGTTTTCAAGCTTTTCATTGTTTTTCCTCACATGTTATGGCGAGTCATTTCGCCAGGGGTAATGGCCATGATCGAGAGGTCACGGTGAATCTGCAGAACTTCCCTTTCCAGCCAAATTTCAATTCAATTACCGCTACAAATTCGGGGGTGTTATTCAACAACTTTGAAAGTAGGGGGCATCTTGATCGACACCGTTTTAATCGTGCAGTCCTCGCCAATAGGCACATTGGCAGCTTCTAACTTGCCCGTGGCGTTATCCCAAGTGCCATCGGCGGTAGAGGGTCCGCATTTACCGCCCAGGCCAAAGGCATGCACATCCACGGCGATCTTCGACATGGAGCCGCTCCTGGTATCTTTAGCCACCAATACCCAAGGCAAGTTGATGGCTTCGACCCGGCTGCACTTGAGGCCGCCGTCGAACTCAACTTTGTCGACATTCACCGACAACCCATCCGCCGCCACTTTGCCGGCGACCTTGATGGTGCAATCCGCGCTGATCAGCGCGCCTTTGGAAAAGCTGATGGGGCCCTGGGCGGTAAATGCACTGCCGGCAGGTTCGATACGGGCGGCCTGGGCCTGGTGGTAAACAATCAGGCCCAGGGCGGCCAATACAATGTGCGTGGTGAACTTGGCAGGGGTTTGCATGGTGTACGTCCTTCCCTTCGTTTTATTTTTGTTCGGGTCAAACAACGTTCTTGCAACTAAGCCGTACTCGAAATCGGTAAAGCCCGGGCGATGAAAACCTGCGCGATACACAGATCCCGAGTACGCCCTACAACTGACTGCTTTCGTTAGAAGGGTCTGGTGGTGTTGCTGTACTTCTCCAGGTACTTCAAACGCTGTGAAGGTTGAAGATTGGTCAGGGTTATATCCCCGGCGTAATGATTAAGTACCCGGTGATCCATGCGTCGTCGCCACAAGTACGGTACATACGCCCAGACAATCATGCTGGCATAACCGTAGGGCAGCTGCGGCGATTCATCAAAATGACGCAGTGACTGATAACTTCTGGTTGGGTTGGCGTGATGGTCGGAGTGCCGCTGCAGTTGGAACAGAAAGATATTGGTGACAATCCGATTACTGTTCCAGGAATGGCGTGGCGAGCAACGCTCATAACGACCGTTGGGCAACTTCTGGCGTTTCAGGCCGTAGTGCTCGACATAGTTCACCACTTCCAGCAGCGAGAAACCGTAGATGCCCTGGATGATCAGGAATGGAATCACTGCCGCGCCCAGCCAGGCAATCATCGCGCCCCACAACACCACGCTGTACATCCAGGCGCTGAGTACGGCGTTTTTCCAGTGCCAGGCCGGCAGGCCGAGTTTGCGCAGGCGTTCACGTTCCAGGTTCCACGCCGAGCGTGCGCTGAACCATACCGAGCGCGGCAGGAAGGCCCAGAAGCTCTCCCCCAACCGCGAACTGGCCGGGTCTTCCGGGGTGGCGACGCGCACGTGGTGGCCACGGTTGTGTTCGGTGTAGAAGTGCCCGTAGAAGGTCGGCGCCAGGGTGATCTTGGCCAGCACGACTTCCAGCAGGCGCGGCTTGTGCCCCAGCTCATGGGCGGTGTTGATGGCGATGCCGGTGGCAGCGCCAGTGGACATTGCCATGCCCAGGTAGGTGAACCAGCTCACCTCGCCATGCAGCTCGGTGCGCGCGGTGATGAACGCGGCGGTTTTCGCCAGCCAGCTCGACGGGTCCAGGGTGGCGGTGGCATGCAACAGGCCGCCATTGATAATCCAGTCGATGCCGCCTGCGGCCAGCCACCCGGTGACCACCAGGGATGAGATGACAAACAGCACGCCGGTGTAGACGATCCAGCGGTAGTAGCTTTGGGATTCGAGGTTGCTGACGGCGGACTCGGGCGGGTTGCTGACGTCTTCACCCAGCAGGCCGTCGATCAGCGGGATCAGGCCGAAGATCACCAGCACACCGACCCACCACAGTTGTTGCACGCCGGTAGTGATGGCCAGGGCGCCAGAGAGAATTGGGGTTGCCAGGGGCATGATGCCGAGCCACCACAGGTGGCGCTTGCCGTCGGTCCAGACGTTCGGGGCAGCCAGGGTCTGATTCATGGCAGCCTCCGCACGACGCAGGTAGGCAGGGAGCAAAAATCAACACTGGACAGGTACACGGAGCGGTGACTGCCCCGAGAATTCAACCATGCGATAAAAGGCGTTTTTTTCATTATTTTATTCGCTCTTAGGCATTTCAAAAATTGTTTCAAATTAGACATTGAAATAATTTTTTTAAATAAATAGCGCGGAATCGTTAGGTCGTCAACTAGTTTCTTGAACCCTTTTGAACGTGACCGGGCAGTCTCTTTTTCAGCCGTTTGGTCAGGTGTCTAGGGCAAGCATTGACGAGTTCGAACCGCGAGTTCAGTCGCACAATTATTTACTCGCCAACGCAAACGGCGGGTGCAACACCGTGGCGCTTTCCGGCGGCCGGACGCGCTTGGCTATCTGCTCGACCATCGCCGCGACACGCTCGGTGGCCGTGATCGGCAACATATGCCCGCGCCCTTCCACCAGCTGCAGCTTCAGGCCCGGCACCAGGCTGGCCAGGGCCTGCCCGTGTTTGCGGAAATCCAGCACCTTGTCCTGCGCGCCATAGATCAGCCCGATCGGCAACGTCAGCTGCGGGTAGCGCTTGACCATGTCCGGCAGGAAATCGTTGACCAGGTTGATCTCGGTGGAGGCGGCATAGAAGTTCTCGGGCCGCATGCCCAACAAGCCGCCACCACGGGTGGCGAAGTCTTCCGGGGCCGGGTCGGGGGCAAACACGCCCTTGACCACCGAGCCTTTGGTCAGCAATCCGATCGGCATGGTCAGGGTGTGCGACATAAAGCGTCGCAGCCATCCCGGGCGTATCGCCAACGACATAAACACCAGCGGCAGCAGGCGCTGGGGATGGGTCAGGGGCGCCACCAGGATCAATCCGGACACCGCGTGGGGATGGTCCAGGGCCAGTGCCAGGGCAATCGCCCCGCCGAGGGAATGCCCCAGCACCAGCGGCTTATCCAGGTCCAGCGTCTGGATAAAGCTGGCGACTTGCCGGGCCTGGCCAGGCAGGTCCGCGGCCGTGCCGGAATGCCGGGTGGAATAACCCGACCCCGGACGATCCACGGTGATCACTCGAAAGTGCTCACGCAATTGGGCAGACAAGGCGTACGTCAAGTTGCGACTGCTGCCCATCAGCCCGTGGATCATCACCAGCGGTGGGCCCTTGCCCTCGTCTACATAATGAAAGCGCTCGCCGTTGATCTCCAGAAAGCGCCCGTTGATCGGAACAGCAGCCTCTATACGCCGTGTCATCCGGGCACTGAAGGCCCACAACACTACGCTTAACCCTACACACACACCCGCAGCGACAACCCACTCGACAGCCATAGCTCGGTCCTCTGCATCCCTGCGTTGCTGGCGGCCCGACCGGTATTGGTCAAGGCCTCAGCCATCGTCCACCCTGGACCTTAACTGTGTGCGTACAAGCTCTCGTCCGTCGGATAAGTCGCACATGAGGAACTGGGTCGTAGCCTAGACGATATTTTCAGGTAGATTATTTAAAATCTTTTTTAAAATAAATAATTCAATTTTCCTTTGCAATGGTGTTCTATCTAAAAAGCCAAAACAAAAACAAGGAGCACATCCGATGTCGACACCCGTAAGGCGCCACCGGCCCACGAGGGACAGCCTATGAATGCCCATGACACCATCGACATCGCCATCATCGGTTCCGGATTTGCCGGGCTGTGCATGGCGATCAAACTCAAGGAAGCCGGGTTTCACGACTTCTTTATTGCCGAACAGGCCGATGCTCTCGGCGGCACCTGGCGGGACAACCACTACCCCGGTTGCGCCTGCGACGTGCAATCCCATGTCTATTCGTTTTCCTTTGCGCCCAACCCGGACTGGACCCGGCAATTTGCGCCACAGGCGGAGATTCGCGCCTACCTGGAGCAGTGCGCCCGGCGCTTCGAACTGGCGCCGTTCCTGCGCTTTGGCATGGGCCTGGAGAAGGCGGTATTTGATGAGGCGCAACAGCGCTGGAGCCTGAGCTTCAGCAATGGCCGCCAGGTCAGTGCGCGGGTGCTGGTGTCGGGAATGGGCGGCCTGTCGCGCCCGGCACTGCCGGATATTCCGGGCCTGGACAGCTTCAAGGGCAAGCGCTTCCACTCCCAGCAGTGGGACCACGAGTATTCATTGAAGGGCAAGCGCGTGGCGGTGATCGGCACCGGCGCCAGTGCCATTCAGTTCGTGCCGCAGATTGCGCCGCAGGTGGCCCACCTGGACCTGTTCCAGCGCACCCCGCCGTGGATCATGCCCAAGCCCGACCGGCCGATTTCACGCTTCGAGCGCTGGGCATTCAAGCACCTGCCGTTCACCCAGCGCCTGGTACGCGGCGCGTTCTATTGGGCACTGGAAGGTCGCGTGGTGGGCTTTGCCCTGCACCCGCGCCTGATGAAAGTGGTGCAGAAAATCGCCGTGCGCCACCTGCACAAACAAGTGGCCCGCCCTTCCCTGCGCAAGACCCTGACGCCGGACTACACCATCGGCTGCAAGCGCGTGCTGATTTCCAACGACTACTACCCGGCCCTGTCCCGCAGCAATGTGCAGGTGGTAACCGACAACGTGCTGCGCATCGAGGCCGACGGGGTGATCACCGCCGACGGCATCAAGCACCCGGCTGACTGCCTCATCTTCGGCACCGGCTTCCAGGCCACCGATCCGCTGCCCCGCAACTGCATCATCGGGCGCCACGGCATCGACCTGATGGACACCTGGCAAGACGGCGCCCACGCCTACCTGGGCACCACGGTGCCGGGTTATCCGAACCTGTTCCTGATCGTCGGCCCCAACACCGGGCTGGGGCATAACTCGATGATTCTGATGATCGAGGCCCAGGTCACCTACATCCTCGATGCCCTGCAGCAAATGCAGCGTCATCGCATCGCCACGGTGGACGTCAAGCCGGCGGTGGAACTGGCCTACAACGCCAGGCTGCAGGAAAAACTCAACGGCACCATCTGGTCCACCGGCGGCTGCAAGAGCTGGTACCTCGACCCACGCACCGGCAAGAACACCACGCTGTGGCCCGGCTCCACCTGGCGTTTCAAGCAGGTCACCCGGCATTTCGCCCTCAAGGACTACGTCGCCAGCCTGGTGCCGATACCGTCCACCGCGCGCCCGGCCGCAACGCCCCACACCACCGCAGAAGGGAGCCTGTCATGAAGTCATTCAACGGCCGCGTGGCGGCCATTACCGGCGCCGCTTCCGGCATGGGCCGCGCCTTGGCCCTGGCGTTGGCGCGTGAAGGCTGCCACCTGGCGCTGGCGGATAAAAACAGCCAGGGCCTGGAGCAGACCGTCGCACTGATCAAGGCCCAGGTGCTTGCACCGGTGCTGGTCACCTCGCAGGTGCTGGACGTTTCCGAGCGCCAGGCCGTGGAAGACTGGGCCGCCCGATGCGCCGCCGAACATGGCCAGATCAACCTGATCTTCAACAACGCCGGCGTCGCGCTGTCGAGCACCGTCGAAGGCGTGGACTACACCGACCTGGAATGGATCGTCGGGATCAACTTCTGGGGCGTGGTGTACGGCACCAAGGCCTTTTTGCCGTACCTCAAGGCCAGCGGCGACGGGCATGTGGTCAACACTTCCAGCGTGTTCGGCCTGTTCGCCCAGCCGGGCATGAGCGGCTACAACGCTACCAAGTTCGCCGTGCGTGGTTTTACCGAGTCCTTGCGCCAGGAACTCGACCTGCAAAAAAGCGGGGTCTCGGCCACCTGCGTGCACCCTGGCGGGATCCGCACCGACATCTGCCGCAGCAGCCGGATCGACGCCAACATGACCGGCTTCCTGATTCACAGCGAACAGCAGGCCCGGGCCGACTTCGAAAAGCTGTTCATCACCGACGCCGACCAGGCCGCCAAAGTGATCCTGCAAGGCGTACGCAAAAACAAACGCCGCGTGCTGATTGGCCGCGACGCCTATTTTCTGGACCTGCTCGCCCGCTGCCTGCCTGCCGCCTATCAAGCGCTGGTGGTGTTGGCCAGCAAACGCATGGCGCCCAAGCAACGCAATGCGCCCTCGCCCGTCCTTGAAACCAACGAAGAGCACCGTCTCTGAACTGGAGTACCGACCATGCTGCCGATTCGCCGCGACCTCCGTTTTGCCCTGCCGGCCGAACGCATCAAGGACTGGCATGAACAAGGCCCGTTCATTACCCACTTTTTCAACGCACTGTCGTTGCTGTTTCCCCAGGGCGAACTGTTCTTCATGGACAGCGTGCGTCACTACCGCCAGCGCATCGAAGACCCGGAGCTGAAGAAAGAAATCCAGGGTTTCATCGGCCAGGAAGCCATGCACAGCCGCGAGCACGTGGCCTACAACGACCTGCTGCAAGCCGCAGGGCTGCCGGCGAATACCCTCGACCGTCGGCTGAAGATAATCCTCGACGCGCAAAAGAAATACCTGCCCGCCTCCTTCAACCTGGCGGTGACCATTGCCCTGGAGCACTACACCGCGATGCTCGCGGAAATCCTCCTCAGCGACCCGTCGCGGTTCGGGGATTCGGTCAAGGGTTACCAACAGATGTGGTACTGGCATGCCCTGGAAGAAACCGAGCACAAGGCGGTGGCGTTTGATGTGTGGAACAGCGTGATCAAGCCCGGGCCCAAGCGTTATCTGCTGCGCACTTCCACCATGCTCATCACCACGGGGCTGTTCTGGCTGACGATCCTGGACTTTCACTTGCGCCTGTTGTTTGCCGACCGGCGTTCGGGCGGGCATTTGAAGGGCTTCTGGCGGATGCTCAAGTTTCTGTACGGGCCCAAGGGCGTGTTCCCGCGCATGGCGCTACCCTGGTTGCATTACTTCAAGCCCGGGTTCCATCCCTGGGACCACGACAACCGGGCACGCCTGGCGGGCATTGACCGCCTGGTGGAGGAGATCGAGCAGGCCCATAAAGGTTATGGGCCCGCCTGAGTCCGCTTAACGCTGGGTCGGGATCCGAATATCGCCATCCCGGCACTGGCTCTTGACGCTGCGCGGGCAGCCGGCAAACGCCAGGTCCTTGGTCAGGCACACCCGCACCTCGGTCAGCACGGCACCCTTGCAGATCACCGCAAGGCCATGGTTGCCCATGGCCGGGTTGCTCTCGCGAAACAGCGCTTCGATGTCCCGCGCGCCCAGGCCGCTTCGGACATTGAAGGGCTCAAGCGGCTGCGGGATCTTGACCACGCTCAGCGCTGCATCGGTCTTGTCCAGGTAAGCCGAAGCCTCAAGGCCGCTGCAGGTGCCGTGCTTGGCCCATTCATGCCTGAGCAGTTTGGGCGACGGGAACAGCGTCCTGCCCCGGGCGAAGTCTGCATCCGACAAGCGCGACTGCGGCTCACACGAAGCCGGCCAGCCGCCCTTCGCGTACTGCGGCCACAGCCCATGCAGGACAAACCCGTAGCCCTTGCCCGAACACTGCTGGTCGTCCGGGTGCGTCAGGCAGAAGGTCGGCGACCAGGACAGCGACAACACATAAAAGTCAAACTCCCCGGCCTGCCCCTGGGCCCGCGGCGCTGCCGTCGCGGCCCCGGCCAACGCCAGGCAAAGCACAATCCAGGCTGCTTTCATTTTCATCCGTTCATTCCTTAAAAAGACAAAATTAAAGCACCGCTAGACCGCCAGGTTGGGGTTACGTTGTAGCACCCGGTCCATGACCCGGTCGGTCTTCAACGCCTCGATCGCCAGTGCCGGGTGTTTGCTCTCGCCGCGAATATGCGCATTCATCCCCAGCACGTGATGCCACTGGATATGTGCATGGTTGGGCACCTCCAGCACCTCGCTGGTCTCGCCCTCAAGCCGCAACGGCGCCTCATCGAACACCGAAAACGTGATGCGGCCCTTGCTGCCGATCATCTCCACCCGGTCTTCGCGCCGGTCGGCGACAAAGTTCCAGCAGCCCATGCCCAGCGCGCCCGAGGCGAAGGTCCAGCAGGCGGTGACGGCATCTTCGGCGGCATAGCGCCCCGCCTGGCGCGCGGTAAACCCGGCCACCTCGACGATATCCCCGACCAGGTACTGGAACAGGTCAAAACCGTGGCTGGCCAGGTCGGCAAAATACCCGCCGCCGGCAATCGCCGGGTCGGTGCGCCAGTTGGCACTGCTGGCATCGTCTTCCGAAGGCGGCTTGCACAGGGTCCAGGTCAGATGACGCAATTCGCCGATGCGCCCGTCCTGCAGCCAGTCCCGCACCTGCTGGAAGCGTGGCAGGGAACGCCGGTAATAGGAGACAAACAGGTGCAGCCCGGCCTGTTCGAAGGTGCGCTGCATCAGCGCGCTTTGCTCGGCATTCAGGGACATGGGCTTCTCGACGCAGCAATGCTTGCCGGCAGCGGCCACCATCAGGCTGTATTCGAGGTGGCTGTCGGGCGGTGTGGCGATGTAGACCGCGTCTACTTCCGGGTCGTCGATCAGCGCCTGGGCGTCAGTGTAGAAACGGGCAATGCCGTGGCGTGCCGCATAATCGCGCACGGCCTCCTCGCGCCGCCCCATCACGGCCACCAGCGCAGAACCTGGCGCTTTGTAGAAGGCGGGTCCACTCTTGAGTTCAGTGACATCGCCACAGCCGATCATGCCCCAGCGTACGGTGTTCATCTGCATCTCCTTCAGGTGAGTTTTTTTCGATGGGGCAGTATCGGTGTTTTCCGGCCCCCTCTCCACCCTGCCGGATAAAGACTGAGCATGACAATTGCATTACACTTTTATGACAATCATCCACCTGCGGGGGCACAGACGATGAAAATAAGGGCCACGGTGATTTGCGAGCACGACGGGCACATCCTGTTCGTGCGTAAAGCCCGCTCGAAATGGGCATTGCCCGGCGGCAAGGTCGAGCGCCATGAGCGCCCGGCAGGTGCTGCCGCACGAGAACTGGAAGAGGAAACCGGGCTGAACGTGGACGGTTTGCTGTTATTGCAGGAGCTGAAGGCCAGCGACACCCTGCACCATGTGTTCGAGGCGTCGGTGGTGAATATCGACGAAGCCCGGCCCCTGAGCGAAATCAAGGAATGCCAGTGGCATCCCTACACACGCCTGGAAGACCTGGATACCACCCAGGCCACCCAGCAAATCGTCAAATCCTTCCTGCGCCGTCTCTAAGGCGCCGCCAGTTCCGGGCTTTGCCCGCTGCGCAACAACGCCTGTCTTACCAGACCATTGGCTTTCTGCCGTTCGACAAAGGATTTGACGAACGCGGCAGCGGCTGCGTGCGCTACCGGTACCGCGACCGCCTGGCTGATGCTCATGAAGTCATCCTCCAGCAGGCGCCAGCGCTCATCCAGCCGGGTTCGCAGGTAATCCCGAACCCCGGCCGCGGCGTTCAGGCCTTGCTCGATAAACAGGTCTACGGCACCCGCCGAGGTCGGCGCGCGTACCAGTTCGGCATGCTGCACCGTGCGGCTCAGGTACAGGTCATACGCGGCACCCTGGCCGACGGCGATGCGTTGGCCCGGAGCATCGAGTTGGGTCACGCTGCCCAGGGGTGAATCCACCGCCACCAGGTACGTACCCTTGATGATCACGTAGGGCGCGCTGAAGGCGATTTCCTGCTCGCGCACCGGTTCGATGGCCAGGAATGCCACGCGCCAGCGGTCATCGCCCAGCGCGGCGAAGACCTTGCCCGCCGCATCAAAAGTGATCAACTCAAGGTCGACCGCCAACTCATCGGCCAGGGCCCTGGCCAGCGCCACCGACACGCCCTGGGGCTGGCCGTCCTCGCCACGCTGGGCCAGCACCGGGTTGCCAAAGTTGATGGCAGCCCTGAGCACACCCTCGGGGGCCAGTTGTTGCAGTACCTGCGGGTCAATCATTACGCGCTCCTAGAACAGTTCTTTGCACGGTCTTGCGAATGACGAAGGGCAAGACGCCGCCGTGTTCAAGGTAACCAACCTCCTGCAACGAGTCGAGGCGCAAGGTCAGGGGGGTACGCGTGGTCTCACCGGTGGCGCGGTCAATCTGCAAGGTGATCGGGTTGTCGCCGACCTGCAACGCGTCCAGGCCGAGGAAGCTCAGGGACTCACTGCCGTCGAGGTTCAAGTCCTGCACCGATGCGCCTTCATCGAACACCAGCGGCAACACGCCCATGCCGATCAGGTTACTGCGATGGATTCGCTCGATACTGCGGGCCACCACCACCTTGATCCCCAGCAGGGTCAGGACTTTAGCTGCCCAGTCGCGGCTGGAGCCGGCACCGTAGTTGATCCCGGCGAACAACACGGTGGGTGTACCGGCGTAGCTCTGCGCGGCGAGGTACAGCGGCAGGTAGTCGCTGCGGTCGGCATTCCAGGCCCAGACACCCTGGCGCGGGGGCTGGTCGCAGGACAGCAGATTGTTCAGGCGCGGGTTGGTAAACGCGCCGCGCACCATCACTTCGTGGTTGCTGCGCCGGGTCGAATACTGGTTGAGGTCCGCCAGCGCTTCACCGCGCTCCCGCAGCCAGTGCCCGGCCAGGCTGTCGGCCGGAATCGTGCCAGCCGGGGAGATATGGTCGGTGGTGACGTTATCCCCCAGCACCACCAAAGCCCGGGCGTTGCTGATGGCCAAGGACGCGGCCGGCACCGGCGTTACCCCGGCAAGGTACTGCGGGCGGCGCAGGTAAGTGGAGGCCGGGTGCCAGGCAAACTGCACGCTGGCGTCGGCTTCCAGCGCCTGCCAATGGTGAGTGCCTTGCCACAGCAGTGCCTGGCGCTGGTGAAACAGCGCCGGGCGCACCACCGCCGCCACTTGCGCGGCCACCTCGGCTTCGCTGGGCATCAACTCATGCAGGAACACCGGCTGGCCGTGGGCATCCATCGCCAGTGGCTGGGCCGACAGGTCGGTGTCGATGCTGCCGGCAATCGCATAGGCCACGCACAACGCGGGCGAAGCAAGGTAGCCGGCAGGGACTTTCGGGTTGACCCGGCCTTCGAAATTGCGGTTGCCCGAGAGCACCACCACGCCTTTCAAGCCCTGCTCGGCGAAGGTCTCGACATGGCGTTCGAGGCTGCCGGAATTACCGATGCAGGTCATGCAGCCAAAGCCCGCCAAGTCGAAACCCAGCGCGGCGAAATCCTCCAGCAAGCCGGCGGCTTCCAGGTAATCGGCCACCACCCGTGAGCCTGGCGACAGCGACGTCTTGACCCACGGTTTGCGCGTCAGCCCACGGGCGCGGGCGTTGCGGGCGAAGAGCCCGGCCTGGATCATCTGCGCCGGGTTGGCGGTGTTGGTGCAACTGGTGATGGCCGACATCACCACCGCGCCATGGGTGATCGGCACCTGGAATGACGGCTCGAAGAAATCCTGCTTTTGCGCGCATACATGCTGATGAAACGACGCCCCGGCCTGGGCCAGGGACTGGCGCTGATGGGGCTGATGCGGGCCGGCGACACTCGGTTCAACCTGCGCCAGATCCAGCTCGATCAACTCATCGAACACCGGCTCGGGATCGTCGTCCCGGCGCCACAGAGATTGCGCCGACATGTAGGCCGAGACCTTGTTGATCAAGGCCTGCGGGCGCGCACTCAGGGTCAGGTACGCCAGCGTCTCGTCATCAAACGGGAAAAACACCACGGTCGCACCGTATTCCGGCGCCATATTCGCCACGGTGCCCCGCGCCGCCCAACTCAGGGACGCCAGGCCCGGTCCGGTGAACTCGACAAACTTGCCGACCATGCTGCGCCGGCGCAGCAGTTCAGTCACCGTCAGTGCCAGGTCAGTGGCCGTCACGCCGTCGCGCAACGCATTGGTGACGCGAATGCCCACCACCTGCGGATAAGGAATCGGCACCGGTTCGCCGAGCATCGCCGCCTGCCCTTCCAGCCCGCCAACGCCCCAGCCCAGCACGCCGATGGCATTGATCATCGGCGTGTGGCTGTCGGTGGCGACCATGCAGTCGGGGTGCAACAGCACGTGGCCGTTGCGCGGCGCGCTTTCCCACACCACCTGGGCGATGGACTCCATGTTCATCTGGTGGATGATCCCGGTGCCCGGCGGGATCACCTTGAAGTTATCCAGGCTGGCCTGGGCCCACTTGATAAAACGGTAGCGCTCGCTGTTGCGGCGAAAATCGATGTCCAGGTTGGCATCCACCGCGCCCGCCTCGGCGTAGTGCTCGACGATCACCGAATGGTCGATGGTCAGCACCGCCGGGATCGAGGGGTTCACCGCCCGGGGATCACCGCCCAGTTCGGCCACCACATCGCGCATGCCGGCGAAATCCGCCAGGGCCGGCAGGCACGTGGTGTCGTGGAACATCAGCCGGTTGGGCTGGAACGGCACCTCGCAATCCGGCCCTTCGCCGATGGCCCGCGCCACTACCTGTGGCAACGAAGCCGGGGCGCAGCGGGCAATGTTTTCCAGGAGGATGCGCACGGAATACGGCAGGCGCTGCAGTTGCGCCGGGGTCAGCAACTGGTGCAGGTCGATCCAGGCAAAGCGCTGGCCGTCGATGTCGAGGTGACTGAGATACTCACTCATAGCTGTTTGAATACCCGCTCGATACGCTCAAGGCCCCAGTCCAGTTCTTCGCGGGTAATGGACAACGGCGGTGCGATGCGCAGTACGTTTTCGTGGGTTTCCTTGGTCAGCAGCCCTTCGGCCAGCAGCGCTTCGCAGATGGGCCGCGCATCGCGGTCCAGTTCCACGCCGACCCACAAGCCACGCCCGCGAATCTCGCGGATGGCCGGCGAGTGCATGGCCTTCAGGCGCTCCACCAGGTAGTGGCCCAGTTGCGCGCTGTTATCGATCAAGCCCTCCTCTTCCAGCACCTTCAACGCTTCCAGGCCAATGGCCGCCGCCAACGGGTTGCCGCCGAAGGTCGAGCCGTGGCTGCCGGCGTCGAACAGGTCCATGATCGAATGATCAGCGACGAACGCCGACACCGGCATGATCCCGCCGCCCAGGGCTTTGCCGAGGATCAATGCATCGGGGCGAATGCCTTCGTGCTGGAAGGCAAACCACTTGCCGGTACGGCCCAGGCCGGACTGGATCTCATCGAGGATCAGCAAGGTGTTGGTCTGGTCGCACAGCTGGCGCAGTTCCCGCAGGAAACCTGCAGGCGGCACGCGAATGCCGGCCTCGCCCTGGATCGGCTCGATCAGCACCGCGCAGGTGTCGGCGGTAATGGCCTGGCGGAAACTCTCGATGTCACCGAAGCGCGCCTCGGTGAAACCGTTGCAGAATGGGCCGAAGTCGGCCTTGTAGTCCGCCTCCGACGAGAAGCCGACGATGGTCGAGGTGCGGCCGTGGAAATTGTTGTCGGCCACCACGATGTTGGCCTGATTGGCCGGGATGCCCTTGATCCGGTAGCCCCAGCGTCGCGCCGCCTTGATCGCGGTTTCCACAGCTTCGGCGCCACTGTTCATCGGCAGGGCCGAGTCGAAGCCCGTGATGCGGCACAAGGTCTTGAGGAAGTTGCCCAAGGGTTCGCTGTAGAACGCCCGGGACACCACGCTGATCTTGTCGATCTGCGCCACGGCGGCGGCGCGGATGCGCGGGTGGACATGGCCGTGGCTGACGGCGGAATAGGCCGACATCATGTCCAGGTAGCGCTTGTCATCATCGCCAATGGCCCAGACGCCCTCGCCCTTGACGATCACCACCGGCAAGGGGGAATAGTTGTGGGCGCAGAATTGGTTTTCGAGGGTGATTGCCGGGTTGGGGTGCATGGTGGGGATGTCCTGCCGAATAAATAATGAATGAACAACAAAGACCCAATGTGGGAGCGGGC
>NZ_JACAPZ010000022.1:27823-115114 GCF_013385475.1 Pseudomonas sp. G5001 | reverse complement strand
CCGCTCCCACATTTTGACCGTATTCCATAGCTGGCAAATCAGGCGCTGAGTAGCTTGCCGCTGCGAATCGGCGTGGCACCGGACACCCGGCCCAGCGGATCCCCCGGCTTCACAAAGCGCACGTCACGGCGCATGTACAACACGCCGGTGTTGTGGCTGCAAACCGTGGTGGCCTGCCCACTGTGGGGATCAACGATATCGAACAACGCCTGCCCGGCCTCGATGCGACTGCCCACCGCCGCCCGGTGTACCAGCACCCCGGCGCACGGCGCATAAAACTGTTCGCTGCCGGCCAACGGCGTCGCCGGGTTACGCAGGGCTGGCAAAGGCCGTGGCGCGCCTTCAACCGCGCCCAGGTGGGTCAGGTAATCAATGATCGCCGTGGCGTCATGTTCTGCCAGTTCATAGGACACATCCCGCTGGCCACGATGCTCGACGGTCACCGCCACGCTGCTGTCCGGAATCGGAAACCGATCGCCAAACCGCTCACGCAGGTTGACCCACAGCAGGTACAGCGCCTCATCGAACGAGTTGGCCTGGGAATCGGTGGCCAGCAACGAGGCTTCAGAGCCGATGTAGCGCGCCAGCGGCTCCACGGTCGCCCACACTGCCTCGCCGGTGTACACATGCATCGCCGCTTCGCGGGAGCAGTGCAGGTCCAGCACGATGTCGGCATCGTGGGCCAGCAGCATCAGGGTGCGTTGCAGCGACTGGAATTCGTCCAGCGGCGCCGCGTCCAGCAGACATTCGCCCCAGGCCTGGCGGATCAGTTGGCGGTTGGCGTCGATGTCCTGGCCCAGCAGGTGCTCGATCTTGTCGGCGATTGCCTGGTACGGCACCGGAAAGCCCCGGTTGTAATTACGCCCGCTGCCCAGTTCGAAACGCCCGCTGGGCGCGCCCATGATGTATTGGCTCAGTCCGGTGGGGTTGGCCACGGCCACCAGCACGATTTGCGCATTCAGCCGGTTGGCATTTTCCAGTTCTACCAGTTGCCGGCGCAGGTGCGCGGCCACCAGCAGCGCCGGGGTTTCGTCGGCATGCAGCGCCGCCTGGATATAGATTTTTCGACTTGCACCCATTGCACCGTAATGCTCACTGTCCACGTGCCTGTGGGTGCCTTGTGTCGCTTGCAGCAAGGGGTGTGATTTAAGTTTCATAAACCGGAAATCTCGATATTCGAGTGATGAACGCTGAAGAAATATTAACGAGCCGGCGTGATCGTCTGTAAGGGCGGCCCACACTATCTTGATCTGGTAATCCGATCAGTGTGGGAGCGGGCAACCCCGCTCCCACAGTGGGTGGTTACCAGAGCGCCAGGGTGTAACCCAGCATCACGCGGTTCTCGTTAACGTCGTTGAAGTAGTTGCCTTTGCTCAGCGCATTGCGCCAGCGCATCGACACGCCCTTGAAGGGCCCGTTCTGCACCACGTAGCCCAGGTCCAGGTCACGCTCCCACTCGCGGCCTTCGCGGTTGAAACCGAGCACTTCAGCCGAATCACCCTTGGCGTACTTGATCCCAAACAACAGGCCGGGCAAGCCGAGATCGGCGAAGTTGTAGTCATAGCGGGCGTGCCAGGCTCGCTCCCTGGTTTGGGTGAAGTTGCTGAACTGGTACTCGGTGAACAGGTAGGTGATGGAGCCGTCCAGGTAGGTAAACGGCGTGGTGCCGTATTGCTGCTGGAAGCCGCCGCCGATGCTGTGCCCGCCGTACTGGTAGGTCAGGCGGCTGCTCAAGGCGCTGTTGTCGACCTTGCCCGCCAGGCCCGCGCCGTCCTTGTCCGACTTGAAGTAGCGCACGTCGGTTTTCAGCGTGCCCGGCCCCAGGCCGAAGTTGTTCTTGAAGCCCACATATTGCTGCTGGTAGATGCTGTCCAGCGCCGCGAAGTGGTAGCTGAGCAAGGTGTTTGGGGTCAGCGAGTAGTCGCCACCGGCAAAGCGAAACTGGTCGCTCAGGGCGGTGCTCTTGTAGACCTTGCTCACCGTAGTCAGCTTCATGTCTTCGTAGTTGGTGGAGTCACGGTCCTTGGCCTGGTCGATCTGCCCGAGGGTGATTTTCAGGTTGCTGATATCGTTGGACACCAGCTGGGTGCCGCTGAAGGACTGCGGAAACAGACGGCTGGTGTTGGGTTGCAGGATCGGAAGGTCCGGCACCAGGTAGCCCACACGCAGCTCGCTTTTGGCGAAGCGGGCCTTGGCGGTCACCCCAAGCTTGGAGTACTCGTCGGAGACATTCTTGTCGCTGTCACGCTGCAGCAAACCGGTACCGGACAGCCCCGGGCTGGAGTCGAGTTTCACCCCCAGCATGCCGGTCAGGTCCAGGCCGAAGCCCACGGTGCCTTCGGTGAAACCGGACTTGATACCGAGGATAAAACCTTGGGCCCACTCGGCGCGCATCGACTGGGAAGCGGCCTCGCGGTAGTCACGGTTGAAGTAGTAGTTCTTCAAGTCCAGCGTACCGCTGCTGTCCTTGATGAAGTCTGCATGGGCCAGTGACGGGACCAGCCCGCTGCTGACAACGCCGACGCCGGTGATGAGTTGAGTCAGGGATTTTTTCATTTTTTTAGCTCCTGGCAGTGGGGTGGGGGTTGGTGTTTTTATTGTTCTTCGGGCATGGCTTCGCCGTTCGCGCAAATCGGCGATTTGCGCGGCGGGTGACGTCAGTCCTGGGTTACAGCGCTAGCGGTACGGGGCCCTGGCGGATGCGGTAGCCACCGTTTTCAAGTTTCTCCAAGGGGCTGGCGGCGGCCAGCAGCTTGCGGGTATAGGGGTGCTGCGGGCGGTCGAAGATCTCGTCGCGGGCACCCATTTCCACCACCCTGCCCTCGCTCATCACCGCCACCCGGTGGGCGATGCGTTCCACCGCCGCCAGGTCGTGGGAGATGAACAGGCAGGCAAAACCGTACTGCGCCTGCAGGCGTTCGAACAGCTCGAGGATCTGCTTCTGGATGGTCATGTCCAACGCCGAGATCGGCTCATCGGCAATCACCAGTCGCGGGTGCCGCACCAGCGCCCGGCCAATGGCCACGCGTTGACGCTGGCCACCGGACAACTGGTGCGGGAAGCGGTCGACAAACTGTTCCGCCAGGCCGATGTCCACCAGGGTTTTCGCCACCCGCTCACGACGCTGCGCGGGCGTCATGCCGGGCACATGGCGCAGGGGTTCGGCGAGGATGTCGCCAATCTTCATGCGCGGGTCGAGGGACGAATACGGGTCCTGGAAAATCATCTGGCATTGCAGGCGATGGTCACGGTTGCCAGCCTTGAGAATGTCCACGCCCTCAAACTCGATGGCACCGGAACACGGGCTGTTCAGGCCGACAATCGCCCGGCCGAGGGTGGTCTTGCCCGAGCCGCTGCCGCCCACCAGCGCCAGGGTTTCCCCCGGGGCGATGGACAGGTTGGCCGCATGCACCACCCGCTTGAACTGGCTGCGGCCCCACAGGCTGCGCGGCCCCGGGTGCTCGATGCACACGTCCTTGACCGTCAGCAACGGCCGGTCCGCCTTGGGCAAGGCTGCCAGGGTGCCGCGCCGCGGCAGGGCCTCGAGCAGTTGCCGGGTGTACTCGGCCTTGGGCGCCAGCAGGATCTGCTCGATGGTGCCCTGCTCCACCGCGCGGCCTTCGCGCATCACCACCACTTTGTCGGCGTAGCGCGCCACCAGCGACAGGTCGTGGCTGATAAACAGGATCGCCGTGCCCTGCTCGCGCGTAAGGTCGAGCATCAGTTTCAACACGTCCAGTTGCGCCAGGCAATCCAGGGCCGTGGTGGGCTCGTCGGCAATCAGCAAGGCCGGGCGCAGCAGCATCACCGAGGCGAGCATGATGCGCTGGCGCATGCCGCCGGAGAACTCGTGGGGAAACGCCGCCAGGCAACGCTCGGCGTCCTTGATGCCGATATGCCCGAGCATCTCCAGGCTGCGCTCGCGGATCTGCGCATCGCTCAGCCTGGTGTGCAGGCGCAGGCCCTCGGCCATTTGCTCGCCGATGCTCATGGACGGGTTGAGGGACACCATGGGTTCTTGGAACACCATGCCGATCTTCGCCCCACGCAACTGGCGCAGTTGCTCAGGCGCAAGGCTGCCCAGGTCATGGCCCTGGAAACGCACCTGGCCGCTGCATTGTGCAAGCGGCGGTGGCAACAGGCCGATGGCGGCGCGGGCGGCCATGGTCTTGCCGCTGCCGGACTCGCCCACCAGCGCCACGATTTCGCCGGGGGCGATGGTGAAGCTCAGGTCGTTGACCGCCAGCGGGCCGTTGGCCCCCACGCGGATTTTCAGCTGGTCGACTGCCAGAAGGATGTCAGTCATGGTCATTTACTCATCCGCGGGTCGAGACGATCGCGCAAGGCATCGCCGCACAGGTTGAACGCCAGCAACGCCATGGCGATGCAGACACCGGGAAACAGCCCCAGCCAGCTGGCCGTGGCGATATACGGCCGGCTGGCGGCGAGCATGTTGCCCCAGGTGGCGGCCGGCGGCGGGACGCCCAGGCCGAGGAAGCTCAGGGAGCTTTCCGCCAGGATCGCCCAGCCGAACATGCTGGTGGCCAGCACGCACACCGGCGCCACGCAGTTCGGCGCGATGTGCCGCAGCATGGTGTACAGCTCGGAGTTACCGATCACCCGCGAGGCTTCGACAAACTCTTTCTCGCGCAACGACAACACCGTGCCGCGCACCACCCGCACCACCGACGGTGTGTAGGCCAGGCTCAAGGCGAACACGATGCCGTACAGGCTCGGGCCGATGATCGCCATCAAGCCCAGGGCCAGCAGGATCCCGGGAAACGCCAGCAACGCATCGTTGACCATCATCAAGCCCCGGTCGACCCAGCCCCGCAGGAACCCGGCCAGCAGGCCCAGTACCGTGCCGGCGGTGATCGCCAGCGTCACCGTCAACACACTCACCCACAGGCTGGTGTGCGCGCCGATCATCAGCCGGCTCAGCACGTCGCGACCGTACTCGTCAGTGCCCAGCCAGTGCGCGGCGGTGGGCGCCTGCAAGCGCGCCAGCAGGTTCAAGGCCAACGGGTCATGGGGCGTCCAGACCAGGCCCAGCAAGGCCATGATCAACAACAAGGCCAGCAGCAGCGCACCGATCAGCGCGTTCAGCGGCGGCACACGCCAGGCCCTGGGGGCACGCGCCGGTGCCGGCAACAGCACCTCGGGTGCGACAGGTAGAGGCTTATTCATAACTTAACCCTGGGGTCGAAGAGCGGGTACAGCAGGTCCACCAACAGGTTGACCAGCACATAAACAAAGGTCACCAGCAGCAGGCAGCCTTGCAGCACGGGGTAGTCCCGGGCGTAGATGGCGTCGACCATCAGCCGGCCGATACCTGGCAGGGTGAACACGGTTTCGAGCACCGCGATGCCGCTGAGCAGGTTGCCGAGGATCAGGCCGATCAGGGTCAGGGTCGGTGCAAACGAGTTGCGCAGCGCATGGCGCCACAACACCGCCCGCTCCGACAAACCCTTGGCGCGGGCATGGGTGATGTATTCCAGGCGCAGCACTTCAATTGCACTGGCCCGGGCCATGCGGGTGATCGCGCCGAGTTCCACCAACGTCAGCGTGACAATCGGCAGCACGATAAAACTCAAGGCCTGCCACGGCGATTGGCCGAATGACACATAACCCACCACCGGCAGCCAGCCGAGCTTGATGCCGAACGCGTAGAGCAACAGCAGGCCCAGCCAGAAACTCGGGATCGACAGCAACAGGGTCGCGGTGGAGACCACGCCAAAGTCCAGGGAACTGTTCTGTTTCCACGCCGAGAGCAAGCCCGCCGGTACCGCAATCAACGCCGCGAGCAACACCGAGACCAGCACGATCCCGGCACTCACCTGGAAGCGGTCAAGGATCAGCGGCAACACCGCTTCATTGGTGGTGATGGAATGCCCGAGGTCGCCGCTGAGCACCGCCTTGAGCCAGATCACAAACTGCAGCGGCAGCGGCTGGTCCAGGCCCAGGGACGCACGGGCGACCTCCAGGCTGTGGGCATCGGCCATGTCGCCGAGCATCAGCAGCGCCGGATCACCGGGCACCAGGCGGATGATCGCGAACACCATCAGCGAGATCAGCAGCAAGGTCGGGATCGACATCGCCAGCCGTTGAAAGATGAAACGCAACATCCTCAGTTACTCCCGGTCGCAGGCACGCTGACGGTCCACAGGCGCGGCTTGGACACCGGCCAGGTGCGCAGGCCTTTGACGTAATCACGGCTGGCGGCGATGGCGTTGCCGTTGTACATCGGGATCATCGGCACGTCCTTGAGCATCTGCTGATGCAGTTGGTCGAACAGCGCCTGGCGCTTGCTGATATCGCCTTCGCGCTGGGCTTCACGCAGCCATTCCTGGGCCTGGGGGTTGTCCCAGACCTTGCGCGCTTCCTTGCCCTTGTCGCCGGTCATCGAGTCGAAACTCAGGGCCGGGTCAAGGCGTTCGGAATACGGGAACGCCATCATCTGGTAGTTGCCGGTCTGGTAGCGCTCCAGCTGGGTGCCCCACTCCAGGGTTTCCAGTTCCAGGTTGATGCCGCTGGCCTTGGCCATGGCTTGCACGAACACGCCCATGTCGAAGATCGCGGCGTAGCGCTTATTGACGATCAGTTTGATTGGTTGGCCTTTATAGCCGGCTTCCCGCAGCAGTTGGGCGGTCTTGGCCGGGTCGAAATCGAAGCCCTGGTTCTCGATTGCCTGGTGGTAGTGGCTGCCACTGGCGACCATCGAATTGTTGGCCTGGGAACGGCCACCGGTCAGGGCGGCGACGATTTGTGCGGAGTCCAGCGAATGGGCGATGGCCTGGCGCAGGCGCACATCTTTGAGCAAGGGGTCGCGGGTCTGGAACAGCAACGCGTTGACCGACATGGTGCCGCTGGAGGTGACCTTGATGCCGGGGTTGGCAGCCAGTTCGGTGGCGTCCAGCGGCGTGACGTCAATCAGCAGGTCGACGTTCTTCGACAGCAAGGCCGCCTTGGCCGCCGCCGGGTCCGGGATCACCAGCAGGCGCACGCGGTCGAGGGTCGTGGTTTTATTGCCGGTGTAGCCATCCGGCTCTTTCTCGTCCCGCGGGGTGTAGTTGGCGTTGCGCAGCAGATCGATGTATTGGCCGGGCTTCCACTCGCCCAGGCGGAACGGGCCGGTGCCGATGGGGGCTTTCCACTGGCCGTCGACCACCGAGTCGGGGTGCAGGATGCCGCTGCCACCGCACTCCGGCAGCGCGGTGCTGGTGAGGAACAGGCCGTTGGGCTTGTCCAGGGTAAACACCACGGTGAGTGGGTCCGGGGCGCTCATGTCGACGATTTTCGCGCCGCCATGGCCGTCGAATTCAGGGGCGCAGCGCCATTGGGTTTTCGGGTCGAGGTAGTGTTTCCAGGTCCACAGCACATCGGCGGAGGTCAGTGGCGCACCGTTCTGGAACTTGACCCCGTTGCGCAGGTGGAAGGTGTAGCGCAGGCCGTCGTCGGACACCTGCACGTCCTTGGCCAGCAGCGGGCCGACGGTGGCATCTTCACGGAAGGCCACCAGTCCTTCGGTAATGTGCAAGATGACGGCGTCGGAATTGGTGTCACGGTTGACGCCTGGCTCGGTGCTGCGAATGTCGGCGTTCAACGCGACTTTCAATAGATTCTCGGCGTGGGCAGTGCCCACCAGCGCGGCGGACAAGGCGCCAGCCAGGAATAAAGTCTTGTTCATGATAAATGCACCTTGAATGATCCTTACGCTTGGGTTCGGACGCTGGCAGGACCCAAAAAGAGGCACGGCCGAACACCTGAATAGTTGTTGTTGTTTTAGTCGCTGATTACGGTTTGCGAATGTTCCTGGACCGATCTTATTCGCCCCCCAATCAACTTGAGAAGAACGCTCCGAGTGATCGGGCTCGGTTTATCCGATCATCAACCGTCCGTGGGTTGCCCTGGCGTTACCGTACCGAGAAATCAGGGCCTTGAGCTGGAAAAGATGGGGTTTTCCTGATCAGAAATAATGATCGCGATCATCCAGACCGATCTGTGCTCACCTATAGTCATCAGATAAGCTGGCTGGCATTCAATGGTTTAAATGCAGCACTGAGCGAGCCCACCGTCATGACCCTCACCCATCTTCGCGCGTTCTGCTCCGTGGTTGAAAAAGGCAGCTTCCGCTCGGCCGCACGCCAGTTGGATGTGGCCCAAAGCACATTGACCCAGTCAATCCAGACCCTCGAAAAGGAACTCGGGGTGGTGCTGCTGCAACGCTCCAACCAAGGCATCAACCTGACCCCGGCCGGCGAGGTGTTCCTGGCCCGTGCCCGTTCCATCACTCTCGACTGCGAACGCGCCCTGCTCGACCTGCAACCCTGGAAAGGCGAGCCCGAAGGCCATATCGCCCTGGGCGTCACCTCCGAACCCTTGGCCGAATTGCTGCTGCCGGTACTAAGCAACTTCACCCAGCGCTTCCCGCGCATGCAGGTGCACGTGGCCAGCGGCACCACCAAGGGCCTGGTGGAAAAAGTCCGCGATGGCCGCCTGGATTTCGTCTTGTGCCCGCTGGCGCCCAACGTGGCCGATATCGACCTGGCCATCGACCGCCTCTACAGCTCAAACGCCGGCATCATTGCGCGCAAGGGCCACCCGCAGGCCCACGCAAAATCCGTGCAAGCCCTCACCGACTGCCAGTGGATCAGCGTACGCCCGGCCGGCGTAGTGGGCGGCGCGGAGAACCGCTTGATCGAGCTGTTCCGTACCCAGGGCCTGGCGCCGCCAAAGATTGCGATCACCACTGATTCGTTGCTGGAAACCCTGCACATCGTTTCGGAAACCGATTACCTGACCATCGAACCGCGCATGCTGCCGGGGATGAAGCTGTTCTCCAGCGCCCTGACCACCATCGCCATCGAAGAACCGCTGGCGACCCGCGATGTATGCCTGATCAGCCGCCGTTCGTCGCCGCTCACCAGCGTCAGCCAGGAACTGACCAGCATGCTGATTTCCTATTCGCGGCTGGTGCACCGCAGCCGTTGATTTCCCTCCCCCTACGAGCCTGTTTATGCCCATGTCCTACGATGGTTTGTCCCGCGCCAGCGCCAGCAGCGTCGGCGTTGATCCCGAGCACCTGATTGCCTTTCTCGATGAAGTGAAAGCGGCCGGCCTCGACCTGCAAGGCCTGATGCTGCACCGCCACGGCCACGTGGTCGCCGAAGGCTGGAGCTGGCCGGTGGACCCCAACGAGCCGCGGGTATTGCACTCGGTGGCCAAGAGCTTCACCGCCTGCGCCATTGGCCTGGCCGTGGATGAAGGCTTGCTGAAACTGGATGACCGGCTGGTGGCGTTCTTTGCGGAGTGTGTGCCGGTGGATGCCGACCCGCGCCTGGCGGACATGACCGTAGAACACCTACTGACCATGCGCACCGGCCACGCCACCAATACCTCGGGGTCAGTGTGGCGGGGGATCGAGACCAGCTGGATTGCCGAGTTCTTCAAGATCCCGCTGGCCTATGCACCGGGCACCACCTACGTCTATACGAGTGCGGCCAGCTACATGCTCTCGGCGCTGATCAACAAGGTCACCGGGCAAACCTTGCACGCGTACCTCAAGCCCCGGCTGTTTGTACCGCTGGAGATCCATAATGAAAGCTGGGACATCGGCCCCGATGGCGTGAATCCCGGCGGCAATGGCTTGAAGGCGCCGACCTCGGCCATGCTCAAGCTGGGTGTGCTGCATGCACAAGGCGGCGTGTGGGATGGCAAGCAGGTTCTACCGGCGGCCTGGGTTGCAGCGGCCACCCGACCACAAGGCGGGCCGGACAGCCGCTACGGTTATCACTGGATGATGAAACCGGCACACGCCTTCAGCGCTGTCGGGGTGTTTGTGCAGATGGCGATGGTGTTCCGCGAGTACGGTGCAACGCTGGTGGTGATCGGCGGGATGAAGAATTCGGCGGAGCTGATTCCGTTTGTCGAGCGGCATTTTCCGGCGGCGTTTGGCGATGATTGCACGGTCAAAGCCGAAGCGGATGCACGGTTGCAGCAACGTCTGGCGAGCATGGCACAGCGGCCTGAGTTGCTTTCAGCGTGTGCAGGGCCGAGAGATTTCACGGGCGTGTATCAGGTAGAGCCCAACGGCCTGGATGTGCAGCAATTGGCGTTCGCCGTCGAAGGCAATGTACTGCGCTTCCAACTGACCGACAGCAAGGCGACTCATGCCCTAGAGGTGGGGATTGATCACTGGATCGCCGGCACCACCAACATGCCGGGCCGGGCGTTGCACCACGGTTATGAATTCAAGGATGCGCAGATCGTTGCCGGCGCGCGCTGGGTGGATACCAGGACGCTGGAGATGACCTGGATCTACCCGCAAACCGCGTTTCGCGATCGGGTGGTATGCGGGTTTGACGGTGACCGCGTGAGCGTGGCGCGTACGGTCAACGTCAACAGTGCCGGGAAGGAGCAGGAAACCCTAGTCGGGAACAGCCGGTAATGCTCGCTTGTGGGCGGTCTTGAGGTAGGCGCTCTCGACAATCGTCCTCACCCGCTCACTCACTGCCTCGCCCATCAGGTAGCGGTCGATCTCGTCATAGCTGCAGCCATACGCCAACTCATCCGGCTTGCCCGGTGCCAGTTCTTCCAGGTCGGCAGTCGGTGCCTTGGCCACCAACTGCCGTGGCCCGCCAAGGGCGCTGGCCAGCAGGCGCACCTGGGTCTTGGTCAGCCCTGAGAGCGGCGCCAGGTCGCAGGCGCCGTCACCGAACTTGGTGAAAAACCCCATCAGCGCCTCCGCGCCATGGTCGGTGCCCACCACCAGGCCGTTGTGCAGGTTCGCCACGGCGTACTGCGCCATCATCCGCGCCCGGGCCTTGACGTTGCCCTTGATAAAGTCGATGCGTTCGGCGCTGGCTTGCGCGGCAGACAGACTGCCCATCAGCCCGTCGACGCAGGCGGCGATGTTCAGCGTCTCGATCCGGTCCGGTGCGATAAAGTCCAGGGAAGCCTGGGCGTCGCGCTCGTCCGCCTGGGTTTTATAGGGCAGGCGCATGGCAATAAACCGCGCCTCGTAGCCTTCGTTGCGCAGTTGTTCCACTGCCAGTTGGCACAGGCGCCCGGCGGTCAGTGAGTCGACACCGCCGCTGATGCCCAGCACCAGCGCATGGCAGCCGGACTGGCGCAAGGTGCCCTTGATGAAGTCGATGCGCCGTTGCAGCTCAGCGCCCTCGCCCCCCTTGCCGAGCAGCCGGTTGATCTTCAGTTCTTGTGCGATACGTGCCTGAGTGTCCATGTCACACCCCCAGTTGCGGATTGACGTTGCCGACGTTAAACACCTGCGCCGCATACTGCAGGAACGAGGCGTCTTCGCAGACGTTCTTGATCGGGTCATCGGAGAATTTCACCACCGGCTCACCGTGCACCCGCACCAGTTTCATCACGATGCTCAGCGGCTCCACTCCGTCGACATCACAGGCCAGGCTGGTGCCCATGCCAAAGCCGAACTTGGCCTTGCCCCGCACGTGCCGCAGGATCGGCAGGCATTTCTCGAAATTCAGGCCATCGGAGAACATCAGGTCCTTGGTCATCGGGTCGATGCCCAGCTCCTTGTAGCGGGCCAACACCTTGTCGGCCCAGACGATCGGGTCACCGGAGTCCTGGCGCAAACCGTCGTACAGCTTGGCAAAGTACAGGTCGAAATCCTTGAGGAAAAAGTCGGTGCTGATGCAGTCGGTCAGGGCGATACCCAAGCGCCCACGGTATTCGCGCACCCAGTTTTCCAGCGCCGCATTCTGGCTTTCCCGCAGCCGCCCCAGTTGCTGGTGCACCATCAGCCACTGGTGGGCCATGGTGCCGATCAGCGGCAGGTCGAATTCGTAGGCCAGGTGCGCGTTGCTGGTGCCGATGAACTGGCCGGGAAAGTCGCGGCGCATGATGTCGACCACTTCACGCTGGGCCTTGAACGACAACCGCCGGCGGGTGGAGAAGTCCGAGACACGCAGGTCGGCCAGTTCGTCGCGGGTGAGGTTTTTCTCCAGCCAGTCGAATTTCTGGTAGAGCTTGCGGGTGACGTCTTCGAGGCTGACGTCGGGGTATTTGTCGCGGTTGCGCAGCTCGCTGACCAGGGCCAATACCGGCTGTTCGAACATGATGCAGTGCAGCATCGGGCCGACCACGCGGACGTTCAGTTGGCCGTCGATTTCACTGACGTGGATATAGCGCAGGTTGAAGCGGAACAGCCCCAGGAAGCGCTCGAAATCCGGGGTCAAGTACTCACGGCGCTGGTTGAACAGAAAGCGCAGCTCGCCTTCGCGCATGCTGAGGCCGGCGAGTTTTTCCAGCTCCACCCGCAGCTCGGGAATCAGGTGCCCCAGTTTCTCTCTGGAGCGGACGATGAACTGGTATTCCACATCGACATTCGGGTGCTGGTGCAACACGGCCTGCATCATGGTGAAGGTGTAGTAGTCGGTGTCCAGCAGGCCCTGGATCACAGCGTTTTCGTAGTCGTATGCACTTTCCATGAGGTACTCCTTAACGCGCGGCCATCGCGGCCAGTTCTTCCCGATTGCGGGTAATTACAACGCCTGCTTGTTGCAAATGGCTGACCGCCTGCACACCGCCCTCCTCGCTGATGCCACGGCATGCCGGCAGGTGCAGGATCACCTCGAAACCGGCCTTGAGCAGTTGCAAGGCGGTGGTCTTGACGCAGTAGTCCAGGGCCAGGCCGCCGACAATCACACGCTGGATGCCTTGGGCATTGAGGTATTCGATAACGCCGGTGGAGAGTTTGTCGTGGAGGTCGTGGTAGCAGGCACCGTAGGGATGCAGGTCGGGTTCGACGCCCTTCCAGATGAAGTAGTCGTAGTCATAGGGCGTGGGCAATTCGTCCAACAGGGTGAAACCTTCGGTGCCGGGCACACAGTGGGCGACCCAGGTGACATCGGCATGTATCAGCCCGGTGGGTTGCAGCATCTCGCTGTGCTGTTGCACCACCCAGGGCGCGTGCGGGGTATGGGCGTCCTTGCTGCCGACACGGCGCGCGGCGAGGCTGGCCATGTAATTGAGCTCGGCGCCGATCTGGTCACCGCCAGCGACCGGCAATTCGTTGGGGCACAGCGGTGTGAAGCTCTTCTGGGCGTCAACGTCGAATGAGGCGATAGCGTTCTTAGAGACGGTCATGGTCGTGTTCTCCTGTGGCCTGAACATAAAAGTACACGTCATGTACTTTCATGGCAAGGAACATTTTGTTATCTATCCTGGATCAAGTACACGACGTACCCGTTTGATCCGTTAGACTGTGCCCCACCGCTGCCCACAGGACCCGACATGCCAGACCACGCCCCAACCCTTAGCGCCTACCTGCACACCGTGGACTTGTGCGTGCTGTTCTATTGCCGTGCATCCGGGGAACTGAAGATATTGCTCAACCAGCGCGACGCCGAGCCCTTCGCCGGGCACTGGGCCTTGCCCGGTGTAGTGGTGAATGGCGGCGTGCAAGATCTGAGCCTGCAGGATGCCGTGGAGCGGTTGCGGGCCAGTGACAAGGTTGGGTTGCCGCTGGCCTGGTATGAGCAAGTGGGGACGGTGGGCGATGCGTTTCGCGATCCGCGCTGCTGGTCGTCGTCGACCTATTACCTGGCGATCGTGGCTGATGAGGTGGAGCTGGGGGGGCATCAAAAGTGGTGCTCTGTTGATGCCGTGGCGACTGGCGGGGTCAAGCTGCCCTTCGATCACAACGCGATTGTGGCAGCGGTACAGGAAAGGCTGTTTTCCAAGTCGCTGTACAGCAGCTTGCCATTGATGTTTTTGGGCAATGAGTTCAGTGCGCCGGAGGCGACTACGATCTTTTCGCTGGTATTGGCGCGGCCGGTGCTGAAGACCAGTATTCGCCAGCGGTTGCTGAAGTTGACCGAGACCGGTTTTTTGCGGGAGACGGGGCGCAAGAAGCATGGCGAGGGCGGACGGCCGCAGGCGACAGTGGAGAATCTGAAGCCTGGGGCGGTGTACTTCTTTGATCGCAGCTTTGCCGAATAAGACCAAGCCCCCTTTTCAGGACAATGAAGATCAACTGTGGGAGCGGGCTTGCTCGCGAATGCGGAGTGTCAGTCGCCGGATAGATTGACTGATACACCGCTTTCGCGAGCAAGCCCGCTCCCACCTTTTTTGATCTGCGATGGTTCGAGGAGCTGCGTCCCGCTCAATTCATCCAGTTGCCGCCGTCGACGTTGTAGGTCTGGGCAACCACGTAGTCGGCTTCTTTGGACGCGAGGAAAACCGCCATTCCGGTCAAATCCTCGGCAGTCCCCATCCGCCCAAACGGTACCTCTGCTCCTACGCGCTTTTTCTTCTCGCCCAGCGGTAGCCCTTCGTGCTTGGCAAACATCGCGTCCACCCCGTCCCAATGCTCGCCGTCCACCACTCCCGGCGCGATGGCGTTCACGTTGATGCCCTGCTTGATCAGATTCAGTCCCGCCGATTGCGTGAGGCTGATCACCGCCGCCTTGGTCGCGCAGTACACCGCCACCAGAGGCTCACCCCGGCGCCCGGCCTGGCTGGCCATGTTGATGATCTTGCCGCCATGCCCCTGCTTGATCATCTGCCGGGCCGCCGCCTGCAAGGTGAACAACGTACCGGCGACGTTGATCGAGAACAGCCGGTCGAAGCTCTCGCGGGTGATGTCGGTGATGGGCGCCAGGTCGAACAAGGCGGCGTTGTTGATCAGGATGTCGAGCTTGCCGGCCTGCGCCACCACGGCGGCAATCGCGGCATCGATGGACGCCTGGTCGGTGACATCCATCGCCACCGCGTAGGCTTTCGGGCCCAGCTCCGTGGCGGTGGCCTGCGCCCGCTCCAGGTTGATGTCGGCGATGGCGACGGTCGCGCCTTCGTTGATGTAGGCCTGGGCAAACGCCCGGCCAATGCCCCGCGCGCTGCCGGTGACCAGCGCACTTTTACCTTCCAGTCGTTTCATCAATGCAGTGTCCCTGAGGTGATTATTTCGGGTAGCCGGCGCGTTTCATTTCACGCTCGGTGGTGGACTGCGCCTCGGCCAGTGCCTTGTCGACCGTCATGCCGCCGGTGAGCGCTGCCGAAAACAGCTTGCCCACCGAGGTGCCGATGGCCTGGAACTCGGGGATCGTCACGTATTGGATGCCCACGTACGGCACGGGTTTGGCCGACGGGTGCGCGGGGTCGGCGTGTTGCATCATCTGCAAGATCACCTTGGCGAACGGCGCTGCGGCCAGGTACGCCGCGTTGTAGGTGGACTGGCGCGTGCCCGGCGGTACGTTGGTGATGCCGTCCTTATCCGCTACCAGCTGGATGTATTCCTTGGAGGTGGCCCAGGTGATGAAGGCCTTGGCGGCATCCTTGTGTTTGGAGGTGGCCGGGATTGCCAGGGACCAGGCGTACAGCCACGACGAACCCTTGTCGGTGACCTCGGTCGGTGCGGCGGCAAAACCCACGCTGTCGGCGACTTTGCTTTGGGTTTTGTCGGTGGTGAACGAGCCGGCAACGCTGGCGTCGACCCAGATCGCGCATTTGCCGCTGTTGAACAGCGCCAGGGTTTCATTGAAACCGTTGCTGGAGACGCCCGGCGGGCCATAGTTTTTCAGGGTGTTGACGTAGAAGTTCGCCGCCGCCGTCCACTCGGGACTGGTCAGCTCGGGTTTCCATTGTTCGTCGAACCAGCGCGCACCAAAGGCGTTGGCCATGGTGCTCAGCAACGCGATGTTTTCACCCCAGCCGGCCTTGCCCCGCAGGCACATGCCGTATTGGTCCTTGGCGGGCTGGTTGAGCTTGGCGGCGAACTCGCCCAGCTGGGTCCAGGTCGGATGCTCGGGCATCGCCAGGCCGGCCTGCTTGAACAGGTCGGTGCGGTAATAAGTGACGGTGCTTTCGCCATAGAACGGCAAGGCGTAGAGGGTGTTGTTCACCGACAGGCTCTGGCGTACCGCGGGGAAGATGTCTTCCACGTCGTAGTCGGCGGGCAGCGGCGTGATCGGTTCCAGCCAGTGCTTGGCGCCCCACAACGGGGTTTCGTAGGTGCCGATGGTCAGTACGTCGAATTGGCCGCCCTGGGTCGCGATGTCGGTGGTGAGGCGTTGGCGCAGGACGTTTTCTTCGAGCACCACCCAATTGAGTTTCACCTCGGGGTGCTGCTCTTCGAACACCTTGGACAGGCGCTGCATGCGGATCATGTCGCTGTTGTTGACCGTGGCGATGGTCACGGTTTCGGCAGCATGGGCGGCCATCGCGAGCGTGAGGCCGGAGAGCAGGAACAGCGCTTTCGGAATCTTGAGCATGGCGGTTTCCACTTATTGTTTTTGTTGTTGACGGCCCGATTACAGCAGCTTGCCCAACGCCGGACAAACGACTGGCGGATGCCCGGCTGATACTTTTTTAACCGCATCGCCAAGATCAAAAAAGTATCAGTGGCGGGCAAAACCCGGGGTAGCGGCTACTTGGACAAAGGGCGTATTTTGGTGCCATTCCAAAAAGCCCAGAAGGGCCAAGCCCATGCCTGCAAGCCGATCCGCCCTTTTCGAGCAGCGCCCCGCCGAGCTGGAAGTGATTCTGGCCGAGCCCGAGCATGGCTTTCGCTGGTACGAACATGACTATCCGTTCGAGCTGGCCCGCTGGAACCATCACCCCGAATTTGAAATCCACCTGATCCGCCAGGGCAGCGGCAAGCTCGTGGCGGGCGACTATATCGGTGCGTTTGGCGCCGGCCATGTCGCACTGATCGGCCCCGACCTGCCCCACGACTGGATCGGCGACCTGACCCCCGGCGAGTACCTGACGGGGCGCGATGTGGTGTTGCAGTTCGACGGCGCCGCATTGCTGGCCCTGCGCACCACGCTGCCTGAGCTGGGCGACCTGCAAGGCCTGTTTGACCGGGCCCGGCGCGGCCTGGAATTCACCGGTGAAACCGCCCTGAAGGCTGCGCACCTGCTGGAGGCCATCGGCCCCGCCGAGGGCCTGGCGCGCCTGATTCTGTTCATCCAGTTACTGCATACCTTGGGGCAGGCACCCTCCGGGGAAGCCCATTGCCTGGCCAGTGCCTGCTACACGCCAAGCCTGGATGCGCGCAGCTCGGAGCGTATCCACAAGGCCTTCGAATACCTGATGACGGAATTGACCGGCGACCTGCGGCTGTCGGTGATCGCCCAACGGCTGGACATGAGCGAACCGGGCTTCTCGCGTTTTTTCAAGCGCGTCACCGGTCACGGCTTTATCGACCTGATGCGCAAGTTCCGGGTGCAGCGCGCCTGCCGCCTGTTGCTGCAAAGCGAGATGTCAGTGGCCGATATCTGCTTTGAAGTGGGCTACGCCAACCTCTCCAACTTCAACCGGCACTTTCGCATCGAGATGAACCAGACGCCCAGCGAATATCGCCGGGAAACCGCGATGTACCTGTTTAACCGCAATGGTGATCAGGCGCTGCCGTTTACCAAGGCGCATTGAGCCAGGCGTGCCACTTCCAGCTCCCCATCGGCGCGGTGTCGCTGGTCATCCTCCAGAAACCACGCCGCCGACAAACCGGCGTGCGCCACCACCCATTGCAACAGGCGCTGGCGCTCCAGGCCCGCAGCCCCGGCGATGGTCTCGACCTGGCGTGTAAATCGCGCCGGATCGGTGCAAGTGGGCAAATCCGGATTGCAGATCAAATTCGCGTAGTCATAGCCACGCTCGCCGGCCACCCGCTTGGGATCAATCGCCAGCCAGCCCCGGGGGCCGAAATCGAGGATGTTGTCGTGGTGCACATCACCGTGCAGCACCACCGGTTCCTGAGGTGACGCCAGCAGGCTGCGCGCCGTGGCGGCACACTCGCGTATCCGCCCGCCTTTACCCTCAGCGGCGAGCCACAGGGAGCGGAACCAGAGCTCCAATGAGTGCAAGCCCGCCGGTGGCGACGGGCGCGGCGCATGCAACAACGCCACGGTGGCGCAGGCAATGCGGCTGGCTTCATCGTCCTGGCCGTTGAGGGCCATGTGCATCAGCGAACCCGGGCCGGTTGCGCGCTCCATCACCACGGCATCGCCGTCATGGAAAAACACGCGGGCGGCGCCCTTGCCGGCCCACCAAGTCATCAATTCGCCGCCGAGCTTTTCCTCGGGCTCGCGGGCGATCTTGAGCATCGCCGGCTGCCCGTCCCAGCGCACCGGCAGCAGGTCGCTGCCGGGGGTGATGATGGCGTCACCCTCGGGTGTCAGGTTCCAGCGTTTCAAATAGTGATCGAACATCGGGCGACTCCCAGTGCGAGGTCCTGCAGGATGCCACACACGCCTTTACCCGGTCCGTTACGTTTCTGACCAAAAGGCCGACTATTTCCCACTTTTCTCAATTCCTTCATGCAATTGACACAAATTGGTACAACCTGTGCAAACGTTTGCGGAACGAACTTGGCAACCAGGTTCACCTCAACCCGAAGAATCGGGCCCCAACCGCGTACGAACAGGGATTTTCAATGCAACCCACTTCCAGACGATCCGCGTCGGCTACCCCTTTTGCTGTTTCCCTGCTACTGGCTGCCGTTACGGGAGTACTCAGCGGACCCATTTTGGCGCAGGAAAAACCCACCGATGACTCAGCACAGGGCGAAGCCCTGGCCCCGGAAGCCAGCCCGTCGAAAAAAGGCGTGTACCTGTCGGACTGGTTCAACCAGGACCTGACGGTGATCGGCAGCAAAGACATCAGCTTCGGCCCCAAACCCGCCGATGACGTGTACCTGGAGTACGAATACTTCGGCCGCAAGGGCCCGTTCGAACTGTATGGCTACGTCGACATCCCGAAGATCTTCGGGATCGGCAACAGCAATGACAAAGGCGCGTGGGACCACGGCTCGCCGGTGTTCATGGAGCACGAACCGCGCATCTCCATCGACTACCTGGCCGGTCGCAGCCTGGCCATCGGCCCGTTCAAGGAATGGTATGTGGCGTTCGACTGGATCTACGACCACGGCAGCAACAAGGACAACCGTGCCAACACCTTGTACAGCGGCCTGGGCACCGACATCGAGACCCACTCGCGGGTCAACCTGTCGGCCAACTTCTATGGCCGTTACCAGTGGGAAAACTACGGCGCCAGCAACGAATACTCATGGGACGGCTACCGTGCGCAGATGAAATACATCGTGCCCATCGGCAGCTTCGACAATGGTGCGTCGCTGACCTATATCGGCTTCACCAACTACGATTTCGGCTCGGATCTGCACAAAGACAACCCCGCGCGCACCGCCAACTCCCTGGTTGCAACAAACGTGCTGTTGTATTCGTTCACTCACCTGCGTTTCACCCTGGTAGGCCGTTACTTCCACAACGGCGGCAACTGGGAAGACGGCAGCGAGCTGAACTTTGGCGACGGCAATTTCCGCGCTCGCTCCAACGGCTGGGGTTACTACGCCGGTGTTGGCTATCAATTCTGAGTGTGAACAAGGAGCAGTAGATGAAGACCTTTACCCGCCTTTCAATCGCCATCGGCCTGGCCGCCGGGGCGCTGTTGCCGCAGGTCGTGCTGGCCGATGCACCGGCCCCGATCAAGCCCAAGGTGATGCTGATCACCATGTTCGCCCCCGAGGCGCAGAACTGGATCGACCGCCTGGAGCTCAAGCAGGAAGTACGCGTGCCGGGCTTGTCGGCCGAGTATCCGGTGATTCGCTGCAACACTCAGGACGTGTGCCTGCTGGTCACCGGCATGGGCCAGACCAACGCCGCCGCCTCGACCCTGGCACTGGCGTTGTCGCCCAAGTTCGACCTGCGCCAGAGCTACTTCCTGATCGCCGGGATTGCCGGGATCAACCCACACCACGGCACCATCGGCACCGCCGCGTGGGCGCATTACCTGGTGGAATTCGGTACCCAGTGGGAACTGGATTCACGGGACGCGCCGAAGGACTGGCCGACCGGCTATATCGGCATCAATACCAAGGGGCCGAACGAGAAGCCGCCGCTGGACTACAAGACCGAAGTGTTCGAGCTCAATCCCAAGCTGCAAGCCAAGGCGTTTGCGCTGTCGCAAAAAGTCGAGCTCAGTGAAAGCAAGGAGTCCACGGCCTGGCGCAAACACTATCCGTACGCGCCGGCCAATCAGCCGCCGCAGGTCACCCGGTGCGACACCCTGGCGGGCAATACCTGGTTCTCCGGGACGCGCCTGAGTGAGCGCGCCGAGGTCTGGACCAAATTGCTGACGGACAATAAAGGCGTGTACTGCACCACCCAGCAGGAAGACAACTCCACCTATGAAGCGTTGCTGCGGGCCAGCCGTGAAGGGTTGGTGGATATCAATCGCCTGGCGGTGGTGCGGGCCGGTTCCGACTTTGATCGGCCGTACCCGGGCTACAGCGAAGTGGACAACCTGCTGAAGTATGCGGACCAGGGCGGATTTGTGCCGGCGCTGGAGAACCTGTATCGCACCGGTAATCCGCTGGTGCAGGCAATTCTGAAGAACTGGTCGGCGTGGGAAAAAGGCGTTCCCGAAGCCTGAACAAAGATCAAATGTGGGAGCGGGCTTACTCGCGAAAGCGGTGGATCAGTGCCGAATGTATTGGCTGACACACCGTATTCGCGAGCAAGCCCGCTCCCACACAAGCCCGTTCCCACACAAGCCCGCGCCCACAATAAGCGGGTCAGGGCAGGAAGATAATCTTGTCGGCACTGCCCTGGTTCACTTGCTCAAAGCACTTCACACCGTCGGCCAGCGACACTTCCCGCAAACCGGTCGGCAGCGGCAACAAGTCCTCATCGAAGAACCGCCCGAACTGCTCCAGCATCACGGCGCATTGCTCGCAGTTGTAGAGCAGCGAATTGATCCCCACCACCGAACCACCCTTGCGATACAACGCCAGGGCCGGCAGTTGCACGTGCCCGTCCACCGGCGCGGCGATGATCGCGATACGGCCAAAAGGCGCCAGCGCCGCCACCGCTGCCGGCAACCAGAAGCCGGTGGTGTCAAAGATCACATCGGCGCCCGTACCGAACAGCGCATTGACCTGCCCTCCCAGCGCTTCCGGCTGGCCCAGTAACAGCCCCTCGAAACCCTGCTCGCGCAAGGCCTCGACCTGTTCCGGCCGACGCACGGCCCCGAGCACCTGGGCCCCACGAATCTTCGCCAGGGCCAACGCCGCGCTGCCTACAGCCCCATTGGCACCAATCACCAATAAGCGAGTGCCTTTGCCGACACCGCTGCGCTCAAGGGCATCCCACGCCGTGGTGTACGGTACGCCGAGGCTGGCGGCCTGGGCAAAGCTCAGATGGCTGGGCTTGTGCGCCACGCCCTTGGCCGACACGGTGAGGTACTGGGCGTGGGAACCGTCAGCGAAAAAACCCAGGTCGCGACCGGTGCCCCAGACCTCCTGGCCAACGAGTTCCTGCGGACCTTCCACCACCACCCCGGCAAAATCACGGCCGGGAATGCGTGGCAACGTGGTGTAGGGGAAACGCCCGAGCACGTTCTTCACGTCGCTGGGGTTCAGCCCGGCAGCCTTGATCTGCACCAGGACTTCACCGGCCGCCGGCACCGGCGTGGCGACGTCGACGTAAGCAAGGGCAGCGAGATCGCCGGTGGCGGAAAATTGCAGTGCTTTCATGACCAATATCCATCCAGGTTAAAAAGGGTTTCAGGAGAACCAGGCGCTGACCATTTGCCGGCCCATGGGCCAGAGCTTCTCGCCCATCAGCATGCCCATCAGCCCGATCAGGGCGATGGCAGGAGGCGCAGGCGAGCGAAAGTCCAGGGCACCGTAAATCACGCCGACCAACAGGCCGATGGCCAAGGAAATCAGGTAATTCATGGAACACTCCGCAGCAAGGGTTGAGGCGGTCAGTGTAGAGGGCCTGAAACCGAAGCATCGGCCAAGTGCTTCAGGATTTCGGCCAAGCCTCAGACGGGATACTGCGACGGCGCCATCCCCAGTTCACGGCGAAACATGTCGCTGAAACTGCTCGGCGAATAACCCAGGGAACGGGCGATCGCGCTGACCGACTGGCCCTGGATCAACTCGGCCACGGCGGTGGCCAACTGCACCTGGCGGCGCCACTCGGCAAAGCCCATGCCCAGGCTGTTCTGGAACAGCCGGGCCAGGGTGCGTACGCTGGCGCCGGCGGCTTCGGCGTGCTGTTCAAAGGGAATGTCCAGGGACGGTGACGCCATCACCGCCTGGCAGGCGCTGGTCAGGCGTCGGTCGGCGCCCACGGGCAAGGCGATGCGGATCGGCGAGCGCCGGGCCCGTTGCAATTCCAGCAGGGCCAGGCCGACCACGGCTTCGTAATAGGCCTGGTCCCCCTTGTCGCCCTGCTCCACCAGCGCCACGATCAGTTCGCGCAGCAGCCCGCCGACCTCGATCACTTGCACCTGGCTGTCCAGGGTCGCTGCCAGCGCCGGGCGCAGGTAAATGTTGCGCATCTGCAAGTCCGACACCACGCGAATCCCATGCTCGACACCCGGCGGCAGCCACACCGCGCGCTGGGGCGGCACCACCAGCGCTTCCCGGGGTGTCTCGACCCACATCACGCCGCTCATGGCATACAGCAACTGGCCCCAATCGTGTTGATGGGGCTCGACATACAACCCACGCGGATAGGTGCGCGCCAAGGGTTGCACGGGGACGGCGTGATCACTGAGGTCGGGAGGCGCGGCAAGGGCCATGGAAGACACATCGTTCAAGGATGGAACGCCATGATAAGACGTGAACCGGACAATCCGAGTGAATTTTTACTGCCTGCGCAGGGTCACTTAAAGACACAAGGAGGGTTTACGGATCCATGACTAACGCAAAACTTTTCGTGATCGACTACACGCTGCATGGCCAGCCCAAGTCATTCATCATCCGCCTGGAAAAACTCGACAACGCCGAAGCCTGGCATTGGGCGAGCTGCGACGCCGGCGTAGGCCGCATCGGGCGCTTTGCCCGTGAGCAGGTGAAGAAGACGAGCCAGCCCCAGGCCGAGAAATTCGGCATCGAAAACGTGCAATGGCGCCGCTCGGATGCGCGCCCCACTGCCTGAAACCTGCAGGAGCGAGCTTGCTCGCGAAGGTCGTTAACGATGACACGGGGCACCTGGTGCCCCGCGTCGCTCTCGGGTGTTTCGCGAGCAAGCTCGCTCCTACAGGAGGCAGCCGGCGTTAGCCGTGCGCCGACTTGGCACACTCGCACCCGGTCGCCGAAGCACAAGGCTCGCCATGGGCATGATGCTCGGCGCAGCCTTGGCAGCAATAGCCCTTGCCATCCTTCATCACCGCGTTTTTCCCCAACTGGCAGTTGCAGTGGGGGCAGGCACATGTTTTCTCTTGCATGGTCAGACTCCTTTTTCGTGGTCGTCCAGGTGCGGCGAACGCCGACACCTCAAGCAATGACTATAGGCAACGATTCAAGGTTCAAAGGCCCGTCAGTCAGCCCGACGAGCGTTGCTGCGGTACATGAACACCAGGGCCAGCGCAAGGCACAGCATCGCCACGATGCGGCTCCCGGACAGTTCGATCGCCGGGTTGCCGAGCCAGCCGAAGTTATCGATCAGCATGCCCATGCCCAGCTGCCCGACAATCACCGCCACCGTCGCCACTGCCGTGCCGACAATCGGGACCGCGCCGACCATCACCATCATGTACACCACCCCGAACAACGCCCCGGTCAGTTGCCACTTCGGCACGTCCAGCAGGCTGACCGCGTGGGCGGGCTCAAAGAACAGAATCAGCAACCCGGTACTGATCGCGCCCACGACAAAGGTCAGCAGGCTGCTGCGCAATACGCCCACCGCCTGCCCGAGGCGGCCATTGATGGCGGCCTGCACACTCAATACCGCACCGGCGGCCACTACCAATACCAACAACAGAATCAGGTTCATCGCCTTAACCTCGCGCAATCAGAACAAGTGCAACCACGATCAACGCCAATGCAATCCAGCGCTCCACGTTGACCCGCTTGCGGGCAGTGCCAAACCAGCCGAAGTGGTCGATCAGCACGCTCTTGCCCACCTGGCCCGACAAGATCGCAATCATGGTCATCGCGATCCCGATATGCGGTGTCGCCAGGGTCAGCACCACCACGTACATCGGCCCCAGGAAGCCACCGATCAATTGCCAGCGCGGCAGGTCGGTCAACGCCGGGCCCTTTTGCGGGCCGCTGAACAGCAACAGCAAAAACAGGATCGCCGAGCCGACGCCGAAGATACTCAAGGTCGCCCACAAGTGGCCGACCTGCACACCCAGCGGGCCCAGCAAGCCGGCCTCCACCGACAAGCCCATGCCGGCGAAGATCACCAGCGGCAATAGCAACAACCGAAGAAACGTCTTGGGCTTGGCCTGAGCCACACCCGCCACTGAAGAAGCCTGCATACATCACCTGCGCGTTAGAGAGAGGAACAATGGCGCGTATTATCCGGTGGCACTGCTGTGCGATAAATGGGAGCATGCCGACAACACCTTTGCGCAATACGCACAACATGGAGTGATGATGCAGGGTTTGAACGAACTGAGCTTCAAGGCGCTTCGCCTGTTTGTCGCGGTACTGGACTACGGCAGCTTTTCCGAAGTCGCACGCCGTGAAGGCCTGGCGCCCTCCTCCATTTCCCGGCAGATCCAGTTGATGGAGCAGGCCCTGGGCCAACAGTTGCTGTACCGCCATACCCGTGCGGTCAGCCCTACCGAAGCCGGTCGCCTGCTGGGCCGGCATGCGCGATTGATGCTGGAGCAACTGGAAGCCGCCGGCCAGGCGTTGCAGGAACAGGAAAGCGAACCCAGCGGCCTGGTGCGCATCAATGCGCCGATGGTGTTTGGCCAACGCCACCTCTCGCCGTGGCTTGGGGAGCTGTGTCGGCGTTACCCAAAGCTGCAACTGGATATCCAGCAAACCGACACCTACGTCGACCCGTTGCAAGACGGCACAGACCTGCTGTTTCGCATCGGCGTGCTGAACGATTCCGGCATGCAGGCGCGAATCTTCGCCCCCCAGCGCTTTCGTCTCGCTGCCAGCCCCGGCTATCTGGAGCGTTTCGGTACGCCCCGGCATCCGGACGAACTGGTGAACCACCAGTGCCTGGCCTACAAGGGCGTCACCGGCCAGCAGCGCTGGTTCTTCCGCCGCGACCAGGGCGACTGGACGTCCTACAGCGTCAAGGGCCCGATCACCGGCAACCACGCCGACACCCTGACCCACGCTGCCGAACAAGGCCTGGGGCTGGTGGTGTTCCCGTCATGGTTGATCGGTGAAGGCCTGCGCGCCGGCACGCTGCAGGCGGTGCTCAGCGACTATGAAGTGGCGACGACCCTGGAGCCGCAACAGATTGCTGCGCTGTGGCCGGGTAGCCGGCGGCTGTCGTTGAAGGTGCGGACCGTGATTGATTACTTCGTCGAGTGTTTTGGGGCAGTGCCTTACTGGGACCGTTGAGCAACTGTGGGAAACTATTCGGCCCGCACTGTCGGGAAAAATCCCCCATCAAGTAAGTCCGATCTGATTTTCCACAACACGGGTCAAAAACCGCTTGCACTCGGGCAGACTTCGAGGAATTCCTTCAGGAGAGACGTCATGGATGCCAGTCATTACCCGCTCGGAAACCTGCAATCGTCCCCGCAAAAATCACCTTCCGCCAGCAGTCGGTTGATCTTTGCCTGCTTACGAAATTTTGGCTATATTTGGCCAAAACCTCGAGAAGACCAAATGATTACCGTACCGTTGGGTGAAGCAAAAAATAATTTATCAAAACTGGTCGATGATGCCGCCGCCGGCCAAATCATCACCATAGCCAAGCATGGGCGCGCGATGGCTCGCCTTGTTCCTGTCGGGAAACCGACAGGCCGGCGAATCGGCGCGATGAAGGGCAAACTGGTGGTGCCGGATGACTTCGATGCGCCATTGCCAGACGACATGCTGGATGCGTTTGAGGGAAACCACCCATGAGAATACTGCTGGATACCCACATCCTGCTTTGGGCCCTGAGCGATGATCCAAAACTGCCAGCGAAGGCCAGAAAACTGATCGAGAACGCGGCTGAAATTTACGTCAGTGCCGCCACATTCTGGGAGCTGGCGATAAAGGTCGGGCTCGGGAAGCTCAACGTAAACCTGGACGAAATTCGCGAATACTGCCTGGAAAGCGGCTACGTGGAACTGCCCATCACCTCGGAGCACGCCATCGCGGTCAAGGACCTTGAACACCATCACAGGGACCCGTTTGATCGGCTCATCATTGCAACGGCTATCATTGAGCCGATGAAGTTAGTGACAGCCGACCCGATGGTGGCGAAATACACATCATTGGCCGTTTTGACTTAATTCACTTCGCTCAAAACAACCACTGCCCGATCAGCCAGGCATTCGCCCCGCTGATCACCACAAACAAGCTCCAGGCCAGCAGCCGCGTAGGCAAGCTGTTGACGAACGGCCCCATCAGGCGCTTGTCACCCGTCATGCGGATCAGCGGAAACAACGCAAACGGCAACTGCAGGCTCAACACCACCTGGCTGAGGATCAGCAGCTTGCCGATGGCATCATCCCCCATCAGCCACACCCCGAGGAACGCCGGGATCAGCGCCAGGCCACGGGTGATCAGGCGTCGCTGCCAGCAGGGAATGCGCAGGTTGAGGTAGCCTTCCATGATCACTTGCCCGGCAATGGTGCCGGTGAACGTGGAGCTCTGGCCCGAAGCCAACAGCGCAACACCGAACAGCACGCTGGCGAACGCGCCACCCACCAGCGGGTCGAGCAAGTGATAGGCGTCCTGGATTTCCACCACATCAGTGTGGCCGGTCTGGTGAAACGCGGCGGCGGCCAGTATCAGGATTGCCGCGTTGACCAGCAGTGCCAGGGACAGGGAACCGATGGTATCGATACGCGCCAGTTTCACCGCGTCCTGGCGGCTGGCCAGGTCCTTGCCGACCAGCCGGGTTTGCACAATGGAGCTGTGCAGGTAGAGGTTATGGGGCATCACCGTGGCCCCCAGTATGCCAATGGCCAGGTACAACGGTGCGGCATCACTGATGGCGGACAACGACGGGGTGAAACCACGAAACACGTCGGGCCAGTAAGGCTTGATCAGCACCAGCTCGATGAAGAAACACACGCCGATGGTCGCCACCAGTGCCAGCATGATCGCTTCCAGCCGGCGGAAGCCTCGATTTTGCAGGGCCAGGATCAGCAAGGTATCGAAGGCAGTGATGACAATCCCGGTGGTCAGCGACACGCCCAGCAACAGGTGAAACGCCAGGGCGCAGCCGAGGACTTCGGCGAGGTCGGTGGCGATGATCGAGATTTCCGCGAGGATCCACTGCACGAACGACGAGCGCCGGCTGTAGCGCTCGCGGCTCAGTTGCGCCAGGTCCTTGCCGGTGGCGATGCCCAGCCGTGAGCACAGGCACTGCACCGCCATCCCCGCCAGGCTCGCCAGCAGCACCACGAACAACAGGTTGTAGCCGTAGCGCGATCCGGCCTCGATGGCGGTGGCCCAGTTGCCCGGGTCCATGTAGCCGATGGAGATCAGCAAGCCGGGGCCGGCAAACATCAGCGCACGTTTGAAAAACGAGGCACGGGGATCAACGACGATGGAGCCGGCGACTTCCGGCGGGCAGAACGGGGCGGTAGCGATTTTGGGCAGGCTGAATTTCACGCGGGGTACCAGGCTTTCACACAAGACGTGAACGCAGCTTATCAGTCAGACGCAACGGTACGCATCACCGTCTCCCGGGGCAGATCAAATGCCTCTACCACCTGGACCACCAGATCCATCTCCTGGTTCAGCGCTTCACGCTCCAGGCGTTCGCGAATCACCCCGATCACCAGCACCGCCAGGGTGGTGATGGAATACGCGGGCCCGGAAAACGCCCGCACGCCGGTCACCAGCAGCATCGCCGCCGCGAGCGCCTGCCCCACCACCGGAATGGCCGTGGCCGCGCCCCGGCGCAGGATAAACCCGGTCAACCCGGCCAGCGCGGTCCCGCTGAGGGCAGTGGTGGCTGAGCGCCCGACATCGAAACGATTGAAAAAACCCTGTTCCTTTTGTGCCGCAGCCTTCAACTCTGCCTCGAACACTTGGCGATCAGCCTGGCTGAGCTTGTCCTTGTATTGCTCGATCAGCCGTTCGGCAACCTGCAGTTCCAGATCAGCAAGGGCCACTTTCTCGATCGGTTGATCAAACTTGATACCCACCCGCTGCGCCACGTCCTGGGCGATTTCGCGATAGCTCACGCCATGACCACGGGCCAGGTTCATAAAGGTGTCGCCGCCCATGCGCTGCAACTCGATGGCCAGCTTCAAGGGCTCGCGCACGGTGGCGTCGATAGAGGCACTGCGCTTTTGCGCCATCAGCTCGGCGAAAAACTGCAACTCCTCCGGCCGCGCCTGCACCAGCAGCGGGAACAGCTCGACATCCTCTTCGGCAAAGCGCACTTCGCTGCTGCGTTGATCGGCGCGGATCATGCCCCGGCGTTCCTGCAGCAGGTCGGTGTACTGCACCACCGTCTTCAGTTGCGGCCAATACGCGGCGTGGTCGAACGTGGCCAGGTGCACGTTGGCGACCTTGGCCTTGAGCGCCGGTGTCAGCGGGATCGCATAACGACCGATGCAGCGCTCGGTGTCCGGCTTGAGCGCCAGCGCCCAATCCTTGCTCGAGTGGCAGTTGATCACCCGACCGCTGAGCGGCGCCGAGACCAGGTCCCAGGGGCTGGAGGTACAAATCGCACCGCCCATCAGCAGCAGGTTGTTCAGCGGCAACTCACGGGCCACCTCAGGGCTGGCCAGCAGGCTCTTGACCAGGATCCGCGCGCCCAGGGAGTGGCCGATCAGGTTGATCTGCCGCACCTTGATCGACTCGCCATGGAGGTAGTTGGCCAATTCGGGCAGCAGGTTTTTGGCGACCTCATCCACCCGCGCCTCGACGCTTTTGTAGTGGTCGAGGAAATAGGCAATCGCCTTGCCCACCCCGATGGTTGCGGCACCCAGGCTACCGCCACCCAACATCGAGGTAATCACATCCTTGAACGGCGCAAACAGGTTTTCCAGGAAATGCCCTGCCGGCCAGAACAGCATCAGGTTGGTGGAGCCTTCGATGGTTGCCAGTTGCCGGGAGAAACTACCCAGTTGTTGCTGGTTGAAGAACGCCGAATAACCATGCACGTAGAGATTGAGCACATCCCCCTGGGGCTCGCCACACAACACAAACGTGGGCTTGCGGGTGCGGTGCATTTCATCCCACTGGTGTTGCATGTGACGGTGACTCCTGGCGACGACGGAGGGCGATAGTAACAAAGGGCGGGCTACGGGAACGTGAAAAACTGATACTCGGACTATCCACATCCCTGCACAGTGATGACAAGAAACGCGGATTTTGTTCGCAGATTCAGTCCATTAACCTTTGTCGGGTCAACCACTGAAACCGAGGAACACCATGAGCAAGCCCGAGTTTTTCATCACACCCGGTTACGGCGACATTGCACGCGAGACCCTGCATTACACCCAGGCGGTCAAAATCGGCAACCGCGTCGAAACCTCGGGCCAGGGCGGCTGGGATGACGAGTTCCAGATTCCCGAATCCCTCACCGACGAGATCGCCCTGGCCTTTCAAAACCTCGAACGCACCCTGGCGGCAGCCGGCGCCGGCTGGGAGCATGTGGTACACGTCAATTCCTACCACGTGGGAGGTTTCCCGCCGGAGGTGAACGAGCAGATGGTCAAGTGGTACCGCCATTACATGCCCAATCACGCCCCCATCTGGACTGAGCTGGGAGTAGAAGCCCTGGGGCTGCCGGCAATGCGCATTGAAATCCGCGTGACAGCGATTATTGCCTGACGCCGAACCGCTCGATCACCCAGTCGATAAACACCTTCAGCCGGGCGTTCTGATGGCGATTGGGTGGATAGATGACGTGCAACGGCGTGGCGGGCCGGGTCCAGTCTTCGAGTACCGGGACTAACTGGCCTGCCTCGACGTAGTAGTCAACGATGGTCTTGAAATGCTGCCCGACGCCCAGGCCGGCGAGCAGCATTTCCTTGAGGCCGTTGCCTTCGTTGGTGGAAAACGCGCAGTTGCCTACCTCATACCGAGTCGCGCCCTTCTCGAAAATCAACGGCTCCGGCTTACCCGACCCGGCAAAGAAATACCCCGCCTTGAGGTGGTTCTTCTCGAGGTCCTCGGGAGACACGGGAGTACCCATGCGCTCCAGGTAGCCGGGGGCCGCGCAAGTGACGTACTCGAGGTCGACAACCTTGCGGGCGATCATTGCCATGTCATCGAGCTTGCCAGCGCGCAGCACGCAATCCACCCCCTCCCCCACGATATTCACGGCACGGTCGCTGATGCCCAGGGCGATAGTGATCTCAGGGTACTCACGATGAAAATCCACCAGCGCCGGAATCAGCAGGCAATTGGCAAAGGACGCCGGCGCATCCACTTTCAGGTGGCCGCCGGGCTTGAGCTTCTGCCCGCGCAGGGCATTGTCCAGTTCATCGAGTTCCGCCACCAGGCACAGCGCGTGGCTGTAGTACTCCAACCCCTCCGGCGTCGCCGCCAGCGCACGGGTGGTGCGATGCATCAACTTGACGCCAAGGTGCTTCTCCAGGTCCGTGATGAGTTTACTGACGGTGGAACGCGGCAGTGCCAACTGGTCGGACGCGCGGCTGAAGGAGCCGGTTTCGACGACACGGACGAAGGCACGCATGGCGAGGAGTTGGTTCACGTTGATGTCCGATGGGCGAGAATGGCGAGTATTGTCCATTAAGCTGCACAATGACGACAGGCATTCAGCGAACAGAAAACCCGGCGCATGGCCGGGCTTTGACGGAGCGGATGACTCAGTGGGCAAAGTTCTCGATCTTTACCTGGCCATCAGGAAACGTAGCGACAATCTCCAGTTCTCCTCCCATGGCGCGGATATAGTTACGCAGCGTGCTGATATACATGTCGGTACGCCGCTCCATTTTGGACACTGCCGCCTGATTGATATTCAGCGCCTTGGCCAGCGTATCCTGGCTCATCTGTTGCGCCTTGCGCAGTTCATGCAGGGGCATTTCTTTCAGGTGTTGCTGGAAGATGCGCTCTGCATCGGCCCGGGCTTGCGGTGTCATGCGAGCCTGCAGCTCACTGAATTTTTTAGCCATGGTGACGGCCCTCTTTAAGCAGTGTTTCCAAATGTTCGTCATACAACTTCTCAGCCAGCGGGACGTATTCGTCATACCAACGGCCTCGACCGGTTTTATCCCCGCCAATCAGCAACAAGGCACACCGGCGCGGATCAAATGCATACAGAACGCGGTAAGGCCGCCCGGCATGTTGCACCCGCAACTCTCGCAGGCAGCCATGCCTGGAGCCCTTGATGTCACTGCTGTGGGGGAAGCCAAGGCCTGGCCCCAGAAGGCCCAGTAAATCCACACTGGCCGATACTGAGGATTGCTCCTTTGCATCCAGACCGCCCCACCAGATTCCAAACTCGTCCGTGTATTCAACGTCCCAACTCATGCAAATATGCCATCCATGGAATATAAACTCAAGGGCATAACTGTAGGAGTTCCTGGCTTGTACAGGCTTCCGTCTGTCCCGGAAAAGTGTTTGTAGATTATTCCCGCACAATGCTCAGCCCATAAAAAACCACCCTTTCGCGCGGCTGAAGACACGACCATAGCGCCGGCACCACGGATGATCCCGACCGCCACGTGCATAAAACTCATTGAAATAAATGGTATTAATAGTTTGGAGAGTGCCGCGAAAGAACCGGACGACATCCAATGAACCCGGAGGCGAAGGCCTTGGGACCTGCAAAGCAAGCTCGCTCCTACAGTAAAACCTGTTGATTCAGCAAAACGATCCCGGAGTCCCCAATGCCCCATGAAGGCAACCTGTTACAAGCGGCCGTTGTATTCCTGCTCGCTGCCGTCCTGACCGTGCCCCTGGCCAAGCGCCTGCAACTGGGTGCCGTGCTGGGTTACTTGCTGGCCGGAGTGATCATCGGCCCATCGGTGCTGGGCCTGGTGGGCAACCCGCAAAGCGTCAGCCAGTTTTCCGAACTTGGGGTGGTATTGCTGCTGTTCATCATTGGCCTGGAGTTGTCACCGAAGCGTCTGTGGGTGATGCGCAAGGCAGTGTTCGGTGTAGGCCTGGCACAGGTGTTGCTGACGGGCACCGTGATCGGCGTGGTCGCGCTGTTCGTGTTTGGCCAATCATGGAACAGCGCGATTGTGCTGGGCCTTGGCCTGGCGCTTTCCTCCACCGCGTTTGGCCTGCAAAGCCTCGCCGAGCGCAAGGAACTCAACCAGCCCCACGGGCGACTGGCCTTTGCGATTCTGTTGTTCCAGGACATCGCCGCCATCCCGTTGATCGCCATGGTGCCGCTGCTCGCGGGCAGCGATCATCCCGCCACCACCTCCCAGGGCCTGCGACACGGCCTGGAAGTACTGGGCAGCATCGCCGTGGTGATCATCGGCGGGCGCTATCTGTTGCGGCCGGTGTTTCGCATTGTCGCCAAGACCGGCCTGCGGGAGGTCTCCACCGCCACCGCGTTGCTGGTGGTGATCGGCACCGCATGGCTGATGGAATTGGTGGGCGTGTCCATGGCCCTCGGCGCCTTCCTCGCCGGGTTGCTGCTGGCAGACTCCGAATACCGGCATGAGCTGGAATCGCAGATCGAACCGTTCAAGGGCCTGCTGCTGGGTCTGTTTTTTATCAGCGTGGGCATGGGCGCCAATATCAGCCTGCTGTTCAGCGCGCCGGTGATCGTGCTGGGGCTGACCCTGCTGCTGATCGCCATCAAGTTGCCGCTGCTGTTTTGCGTGGGTCGCCTGGCAGGCGGCCTGAACCCTGAAAGCGCGCTGCGCCTGGGCGTGGTGCTGGCAGCCGGTGGTGAGTTCGCATTCGTGGTGTTCAAGATCGGCCGCGACCAGGGCCTGTTCGAGCCGCACCTCTACGACATCCTGGTGCTGACCATCACCCTGTCCATGGCCGTGACGCCATTGCTGCTGTTGCTCTGCCCGAAGCTCTTCAAGCCCAAGGCCAAGCCGGTGGAAGTGCCCGAGGAATACCGTGCCATCGAAAGCGATGCGCCACGGGTGGTGATCGCCGGGATGGGCCGCATGGGGCAGATCGTGGCGCGGATCCTGCGGGCACAGAACATCTCGTTCATTGCCCTCGACACCTCGGTGGAAACCATCGAACTGACCCGCAGCTTCGGCGGCATGCCGGTGTTCTACGGCGACCCGCAGCGCCCGGAAATCCTTCACGCAGCGAAAGTCGACCAGGCCGAGTTTTTCGTGATCGCCATGGACGACCCCGAGATCAACATCAAGACCGCCGCGCTGGTGCGCAGCCTCTACCCGCACATGAAGATCATCGCCCGCGCCCGTAACCGCCAGCATGTGCACCGCCTGGTGGACCTCGACGCGTCACCGGTGCGCGAGACGTTTTACTCCAGCCTGGAAATGAGCCGCCGCACCCTGGTGGGCCTTGGCTTGACCCAGGCCCAGGCCGACGCGCGCATCAGCCGCTTCAAAAACCATGACCTGCAATTGCTGGCGGCCCAACACGCCGTGTATGACGACGCGGCCAAGGTGATGCAGTCTGCCCAGGAAGCCCGGACGGAACTGGCACGGCTGTTTGAGATGGACCGGATCGAGGAAGAGTCCGACAAGGTGTAGGGATGGAGATGAACGATCTTGCGAATTTTCTGACAGAATACGGCGCAATTTCGTTCATCCCTGGAGAGCTTCATGGCCACCCTCAGCAAGACCGCAGCCCTCTTGGCCCTCGCGCTGGCCGCCGGGTTCGGCGCCAGCCAAGTCCTCGCCGCCAGCAAGCCAGCGGCGCAGAAGACCGCCACCCAGACCATCTCCACCCTGGATGGCAAGTTCAGCTTCAACCTGCCCAAGTCCTACCTGGCCGACCCACTGCCGGCCGGTGATGCCGAGCACGGCACCGCAGGCGCCAGCGGCACGATGTACAGTGACCAGGCCACCAAAAGCGTGATCTTCGTCGTCGAAAAACCGAGTGTCGCCGGCCTGATCAAGGACAACGACCCGCAGTTCCTCGACGGTGCCGTGGCGGATTTCGTCAAGGAACAAAGCGCCGCCCTGCCGGACTTCAAGAAAGGCGCCGAGAAGAAACTCACCGTGAAAGGCCTGGCCCTGCGCCAGGTCGACAGCACCGCGACCATGGGCGGTGGCAAGACACTGAGCTCCACCTTCCTGACGGGTTCCGGCAGCCACCAATTGGTGGTGCAGGCCATTTCCCGGGCGGATGATGAAGCCGGTCATGCACTGTTGGTGAAGCAGATTATCGGCGGTAAATAACCGGTTTTATCTGGCAGTGAAAATCCAATGTGGGAGCGGGCTTGCTCGCGAATGCGGTGGGTCAGTTAATACATGTGCTGACTGCAACACCGTCTTCGCGAGCAAGCCCGCTCCCACATTTTTGATCGCGTTCACATCGCAGGATTCAACGCAGGCTCTTTTCCAGCCACTGCTTCAAGTCCAGCAACTCCGCCTCACCGACGGTATGAATCATCCCCGGGTAGCCGTGGAATTCCGGCGTGAGACCAATCCCCTGCAATACCTCGTTGGCCCGCGTTGCCGAGTAGTACGGCAGCGCTTGGTCCAGCGTCCCGTGACCGATGAAAATCGCCAGCTTGCCCAGTCGCGCATCCGGCTTGAGTTCGGCCTTGAGTACCGGCAGCAGGCTGCCGCTCAACGCCGCAATCCCGCGCAGGGTTTCGGGATGTCTTAACCCGACTTCATACGACATGATCGCACCCTGGCTGAACCCCACCAGAAACACCCGCTCAGGTTGGGTGTGGTACTTGGTGGTGGCCTGGGCGACGAAGGCTTCGATCAGCTTGGCGCTGCTCTGCAGGTCGGCGGTCTCGCCATCAAAATCGCCATCGCCCGGCTTCTTGCGAAACCAGCGATAACCACCGCCCTCCACCGGCATCGGTGCCCGTGCAGACAGGTAGGTCCAGGTCGACGGCAAGCGGTCCTTGAGCCCGAACAGGTCGGCCTCGTCACTGCCATAACCGTGCAGGAAGATCACCAGCGGCTCGTTGCGGGCATCACTTTGAGTCTGTTCCAGATAAGGCAGCGGCAGGTCGGTGTGCAATACGTCTTCGGCCTGTGCGGCGCCGGTAAACAGCGCTACCGTCAGGGCAATCAGTTTGAGCATGAGCATCAACCTCTAGGGTTTGCGCAACAAATAGGTATCCATGATCCAGCCATTGGCCTGGCGCGCCGCCTTGCGCACACGTTCAATCTCTTCGGCAACCTCGGCCACTTTGCCGCTGATCAGGATTTCATCCGGTGTGCCCAGGTAGGCGCCCCAGTAGATATCCAGGTCCTGATCGGCCACGGTGCGGTAGGAATCTTCGGCATCGAGCATGACAACCAGGGTGTCGGCATCACTCGCCTGCCCCGCCGCCAACCGGCGCCCGGTGGTGATTTCGATGGAGCGACCGATGCGGTTCAGCGGCACTTTGTGCTGCGCCGCCAACGCCTGGACGCTGGTGATCCCGGGGATCACTTCAAATTCGAATTCGCAGCTGCCGCTGGCGAGGATCGCCTGCAGGATACGAATGGTGCTGTCGTACAGTGCGGGATCGCCCCAGGCCAGGAATGCGCCCACTTCGCCGTCGGCCATTTCTTCATTGATCATCCGTTCGAAGGTCTGCTGCTTGTCGCGGTTCAGGTCCTTCACGGCGGTGGTGTAGTCGATATCGCCACGCACCCGCTCGGGGCAATCGGCCTCGACAAAGCGGTAGGCGTGATCGGTGATGTAGGTCTCGCAGATTTCCCGGCGCAGGTCGATCAGCTTGTCCTTGCTCTGGCCCTTGTCCATCAGGAAAAACACGTCGGTGCGGTTGAGCGCCTTGACCGCCTGCATCGTGATGTAGTCAGGGTTGCCGGCGCCAATGCCGATGATCAGGATGCGTTTCATGGGAAAGTCTTCATGGGTGGTCTCGGTGCGGGGAACGGATTTTGCCATGTTCGGGACGTCAGGCGTGAGTTTCCAGGCGCAGGCGCCAACGCCCATTGAAGCGCAACTCGGTGGATGACAGCGGTTCCACGTCGATCAGGTTGAACATGGCGGGTGGGCATTGCATGACATGCAGCAGCGCTGCGCGGATCACAAATGGATGCGTCACCGCCACGACATGCCCCGGGGATTGCTCGAGGGACTGCAACCACTGCCCTATCCGCTCACACAGTTGCACTACCGACTCGCCGCCGTGGGGCGCCGAGGTGCTGTCGGTCAACCAGGCCTGAAGCGCTTCGGGTTCGGCCTGCTGAACCTCCTCGATCGCCAACCCTTGCCAGCGGCCAAAATCACAATCGCGCAGGGCTGTTTCAACCAAAGCATCGTCGGCAAACAGCGCCGCCGTCTGCCGGGTCCGCGCCTCCGGGCCGCACAGCACCCGGGGTGCACGCTTGAAGCGTTGCCCCTGGGAAAGCGCCGCCTGCTGCCAGTCCATCTCCACCGACTCATCCAGCGCAAAGCGTGCCTGTTTCTGGGCACGGGTGCTGGCGTGGGCAACAAGGGTCAAACGGGTGGCCTGCATGACAAATCGCTCTGGTTTTAAGGTGCAGTCAGCGTAGACTTGCGAAGTTGTTTCAACATGTTTCAACTATTCTGCAACAGGAAGCCGGTTCAATGCCGGCGCGGTCGCGCCACTGTATTCGGCCTTTTAGCCGTAAGCCAGACCCTGTTTCAGCCAACTCGCTATCCATTTCGGGACGCGTCATCCCTGGAGGTTCTCATGGCTTATACCGCTGCAACTGGCTCCGACGTTTCAATACCGTCCATTCCCCTGGGCGAAATCCTGCCCTGGGCGATCTTCGGCGGCCTGCTGCTATTGCTCGCGATTTACTTCGTCGGCGCCGAGCAAGGCGCGACGGCCGTGTTCAAAGGCATGTACGTGCATGAGTTTGTGCATGACGGTCGCCACCTGCTGGGTTTCCCCTGCCATTGATTGGAGCGTGACGACATGACAGGGCATTTACTCGTTCGCGGGATGCTGGTGGGCCTGCTCGCGGGCATCCTGGCCTTCGGCTTCGCCAAGACTTTTGGTGAGCCGCAGATCGACAAGGCCATCGCCTTCGAAGATCAGATGGCACAGATGCACGGCGACGCGCCGGAAGAAGAACTGGTGAGCCGCGAAGTACAAAGTACCTTCGGCCTGTTCACCGGCGTGGTGGTGTACAGCGTCTCCCTGGGTGGCATTTTCGCCTTGGTGTTCGCCTACTCCCTGGGCCGCATCGGCAAGGTCGGCCCCCGTGGCTTGGCAGCGCTGCTGGCATTGGCGGCGTTTGTGACGATCATCGTGGTGCCGGGGCTGAAGTATCCGGCCAACCCGCCATCGGTGGGCGACCCGGCCACCATCGCGCAACGCACCAAGCTGTTCTTCCTGATGCTGCTGGTGTCGGTGGCGGCTGCGGTGATTGCGATCAACGCGGCGCGCAAGCTGATTGCCAGCCGTGGCCTATGGGCAGGCGCGATTCTCGGTGTGGCGCTGTATATCGTGATCGTGTCGGTGGCCGGCAGCTTGTTCCCGACCATCAACGAAGTGCCGGAACAGTTCTCGGCAGTGTTGCTGTGGAAATTCCGCGTGGCCTCCCTGGGGATTCAACTGGTGCTGTGGACCACCCTGGGCCTGGTGTTCGGCGCCGTGGCCGAGCGCAAGCTGAGCCAGCCTCAGGCGCGTCTCAATTCCTGACCGTACAGGTAGCCGCCGACGAATCGGCGGCTACCTGCATTCACACCCCGGGCCGCGCCAGGTAAAACACCTCGTAGCCATTGCCCGGATGGTTCACATCCAGCGCCTTGCCCGACAAGGTAATTCGCACCAGCTTCCACGCCTGCACATCCAGCGCCAGAAACACCGCGAAGTTATCGCTGCTGTCCGCGAGCTGCTGGTTGCGGGCCTTTTCTGCGGCGAGGATTTGCCCGCGGTCCGCCCCCGGCGCCAGCGCCCACTCCTCCCGATACAGGCTCAAGGCGTCTTGCGCCGGACCTCGCTGCACGTCCAGCGGTAACCAGGACTCAATGTGCGGCTGGCCAAAACTGTCGAGGACCTTCTGGAAGCGCTCGCCGAGCAAGAAATCCGCAGTCTGCAAAGGATCCGACCACAGATAAACCGACGAATACAGGTTACCCACCCCCGGCCCCTGCCCTCGCTCCTGGGCGATAAACGCCTTGAACAGCAAACCCTCGGCATGATCCCACAACGGCCCCAGGCGAGCGGCCCGCTCACGGATGACACCCATGTCGTAATCGGCTGGCAAGCGGTGTGAATACTGTTTGGCAAACATCATGGCGCTCCTGTTCAGATGAGTGCCCAGCTTGCGCAGCGCCCATGATTTCAGCAAGATATCACTGGATATAGGTGTGATAAGGAACTGAAATGACCGACGCACTCAAGCCGCTGGATATCGACACCGTGCACGCCTTTGTCCTGGTCGCCGATTTCGCCAGCTTCACCCGCGCGGCCCAGGCACTGGACACCTCGCAGGCAGCCATCAGCCTCAAGCTCAAGCGCCTGGAAGAACGCCTCGGTTATCGCCTGCTGGTTCGTACACCGCGGCATGTGCGGCTGTCGCCCCAGGGCGAGCAGTTCATCGTCGCCGCCCGCGCATTGCTCAATGCCCACGAACGGGCGTTGGGTGACATGGGCAATGGCGCCCCGCGACGGTTGGTGATCGGCATCAGCGACCACGTGGCCGGGCCGGACCTGCCACTGTGGCTCAGCCGCCTGGCCGCCTATGACCCGCTGGTGATCCTGGAGGTGCGGATTGCTTCCTCCCGCGACCTGGTGGCGGCGTTCGACCGCAACGAACTGGACGCGGTGATCGTGCGCAACGAAGGCGATCGCCAGGACGGTGAGGTATTGGTGGTGGAGCGCTTTGGCTGGTTCGCCGCGCCTACCTGGCAGCACACGCCCGGCACGCCCCTGCGCATGGCAACCATGGCCTCGCCCTGCGGCGTGCGACACCTGGCGGTGCGCGCGCTGGATGAGGCGCGGATTGACTGGACCGAAGTGTTTGTCGGCGGCGGCGTAATGGCGGTGGGTGCGGCAGTCAGCGCCGGCCTGGGTGTGGCGGCGCTGGCCCGGCGAGTGGCGCCGGCGGGCGCCGTGGACGTCAGCGAACAGTACGGATTACCGGCATTGCCCGTCAGTGAAATCGTGCTGCACAGCCGCATCAGCGACGGCCGCTCCCGCGAGACATTGCGGGCGTTGAGCGCAACCTTCAGAGGGGTTCTGGAGCGTTAGATTGCATCTGGGTATACCGCCCGCGCACGAACCGCTCCAGTTCATCGCCCGGCAGCGCCTTGCTGAAATACCAGCCCTGGATGATCAGCTCCGAGCCCGACTGCAAAAACGCCAGTTGCTCGGCGGTTTCCACGCCCTCCACCACCACCCCGAGGTTCAACGCCTCACAGAACCGCAGCATCCCGGTCAACACCTGGGCGCCCTTTGGATCATGCTGGGCGACCACGAAACTGCGATCGATCTTGATGAAATCCACGGGGAACTGGTGCAGGTAACTCAGCGCTGAAAATCCGGTGCCGAAGTCGTCGATATACACCTTGGCACCAATCGCCTGGAGCTTCTCGATCATCTGCCGCGTGCCCTGGATATCGCCCACCAGCGCATCCTCGGTGATCTCCACCGAAACCTGCCCGTGGGCCTGGGCCAGTATCTCCACCAGCCGATCACCATACGCCGGGGCAGTCAGCGTGGCGCTGGAGATATTGATCGTCATCGGCAACGTAAACCCGACCTTCTGCCACTTCTGGTACTGGCGCACAGCCTGGGATGCCACCCACACATCCACGTCGGGCATCAACCTGGCATGGGCCAGCCATTGCAGGAACTCCCAGGGTGAATGCACCGTACCTTCGGCGTCCCGGGCCCGCATCAACGCTTCGCAACCGGTGCATAGCCCGGTCCGGGTGGAAATCTGCGGCTGGAATTCGAGGTAGAACTCGTAGTCGCTGATCTGCTGGATATGGCTCAACTCGCTGACCTGGCGCGCCTGGGCCTTGTGGGACGCCATCACCGGGTCCAGCTCCAGCAAGCGGCCTTTTTCTTCCAGGCCGCGAAAGGTCATGTCCAGCGACTTCAAATACACCGTGCCGCCCTCCGTGGCCTGGCGGTTGATCGCGCGCACATAGGGCGCATAGATCAGCATGCCAACCCCCAGCAACACCACCTGCAGCAACACTGCCGCAAGATCGCCGTGGGTGCTCAGGTAGGCGTTGAGCAACACCGGCGCGGTAAATGGCACGCTCACCACCGCAGGCGACACCCAGCCAATCTGCACCACCATCAACGCCAGTATCACGTTGAACGCCGGGACCACCAGAAAGGGAATGAACAGCCGCGGGTTAAGAATGATCGGCAAGCCAAACAACAGCACTTCACTGACATTGAACAATGACAACGGCAGGCTCGCCATCGCCACCAATCGCATGGACCGGCTTTTGGAAAACAGCAGGATCGCCAGCAGCAGGCACAGGGCACCACCCGAACCGCCGATAAACGCGAAACTGCCCAGCAAGCCGCCATTCAGTAGATATTTGACCGGCTCGCCCGCGGCCACCGCCGCATTATTGAGCCCGACCGCCTGGTCCAGCACATCAAAAAACGGCTGCATGGCGTAGACCCCATGGATCCCGAAAAACCACAGCAGCGAATTCATCAGGGTCACAAACAGGCCGCTGCCATAGGGCGTCTCCAATGCATCGAGTACCTGCGGCCCCTGAAGCTGTGCCACCTGCGGAATCTGCAACAGCAACGACAGCACGAGCACCAGCCCGAGCGCCGTGATCGCCCCCGGCACCACCATATTGAGGGTGCCCTTGAGGTTGTGCCCCACCAGGTCTTCGTTGATCAACCGCGTCCAGCGACGCCGATGCAGCCAGGCGATGGCGGGCACATTGATCAGCGGTGAGGCGATGGCGATGAACAACACGAAGGTCGCCGAGGCTCGGGGAAAATCCCGCAGCACAAACGTGGCGATCACTACATGGGCCAGGCACAGGAACGCTACCGGGAGTTGCGGCAGGCGGTGCTGGATCGCGAGCATGTAACCGATGGAGGCTGCCACCAGCAGCGGGATCACCGAGCTGATCTGGTTGTGCAACCCCGCCAGGAAGGCCACCACCTGAGGGTCGAAACCCAGCACTCGGGCGCATTCGGACAGGATCAGGAAACCGGCCGATACCAGCAGGCACGGCAGGATCCACAACAGCCCCTCGCGTATGGCCCGCAACGACTCGGTACTGGCGAGGGCCGCCAGCCGCTGGGTGAAGAAAAGCTTGAACAGCGTTTGCGCCATCACCTGTCCCTCGGTCCCTGATGCCAGGGTCGCAAAATAACACCTGGCTGTCGCCTTATCACGGGGTAACGCTACACGCCCTGACACCGCAAGCGAAAGGCTTTTGCCGCCCCTGGCGCATTTATTCAGAATCACCGCAGGGGCTTGCTGCTTGTCGATTGGCTCGGGTTGGCCCATCCTTTGGCGCACTGGTTGTCGTAAAAAACGACGCCCCCCTCGAACGGACTCGACTGATGCTGCGATTCACTCCCCTCATGGCCTGTGCGCTGCTTGGGCTGACCAGCCCGTTGGCCGGCGCCGCCACCCCGACCTTCGCCGATGCCCAGGCCAGCGACCCGGCAAGGCTGCAATGGATGGTCGGCGCACCGCCGCCGGCCGACCGCACCGTACGCTTTGAAGACGGCAGCTATTTCCGCTTCCCGGCGATGCGCTGGAGTGTCGCCAACTTTCGCCAATTGATGCCCACGGTTAACGTCTCCCGCGGGCTCGGCGCACCGCTGGCATTGCCACGCAAACTCGACCCGGCACTCGATGCAATCCCCGTGCAGCCAGTGGGTGCAGCCCAGCCGCTGACCTGGCGCCAGGCCCTGGACGCCACCTACACCGATGGCATCGTGGTGATGCATCGAGGCACGGTGGTTTATGAGCGTTATTTCGGGGTGCTCAAGGAGGATGGGCAACACGCGGCCATGTCGGTCACCAAATCAGTGATCGGTACCCTGGGCGCGATGCTGGTGGCCGATGGCACCCTGGACCCACAGAAAAAGATCGTCGACTATGTACCCGAACTCGGCCGCTCGGCCTTTGGCAGCGCCACCTTGCGCCAGGTGCTGGACATGACCACCGCCCTGGACTACAGCGAAGATTATGCCGACCCCAACGCCGAAGTCTGGGCCCACGCCCAGGCCGGCAACCCGCTGCCCAAACCCAAGGACTACACCGGGCCGCGCAGCTACTACGAGTTCCTGCAAACGGTTAAGCAGCGTGGCGAACACGGGCGTGCCTTCGGCTACAAGACCGTCAATACCGACGTACTCGGCTGGGTGATTGCCCGCGCGACCGGGCACAATGTCGCGCAACTGCTCAGCGAACGCATCTGGAGTCGGCTTGGCGCCGAACAGGACGCCTACTTCACCGTCGACTCCATCGGCACACCCTTCGCCGGTGGCGGCCTGAACACCGGGCTGCGGGACCTGGCCCGGTTTGCCGAGATGCTGCGCAACGGCGGGCGCTTCAATGGCCAGCAGATCGTGCCCGAAAGCGTGGTGACGGATATTCGCCAGGGCGGCGACAAGCAGGCGTTCGCCCAGGCCGGCTACGCTCAATTGAAGGGCTGGAGCTATCGCAACATGTGGTGGGTAACCCACAATCCCGACGGGGCGTTCATGGCGCGTGGGGTGCATGGCCAGAGCATCTACATCGACCCCAAGGCTGAAATGGTGATTGTTCGCTATGCCTCCCACCCGGTGGCCGGCAACGCCGCCAATGATGGGGTGACCTTGCCCGCCTATGCAGCCATGGCGGCTTTTTTAATGTCCAAGCCACACTGACCGTCTCTCTTACCGTGGAGTAAACCTTTGTCCCAACCCGGCGAAAACCACCAGCTAGCCCTGGACCGATTCTTGAGTGAACACCCGGCCCTGGCCGCGGAACTGAATACATTGAACCCCCTGGCGGCCCAGGCCAAAGGGGAAACCATGGAGCAGTACCGCGCCGAGCGCCTGCATGAAGCCTTCGAGGCAGAAGCGGAGCAACAGGGCTTGTTCGCCTGGGAACTGACGCTGAAATTGACGGCGCATTCCCCGGCGGAGTTCGAGGCGCAACGCCTTGAGGTGCACAAGGAGGTGGCGCAAATGGCAGACCTGAGTTGGTTCGAGTATTGCCAGCTGCACGACTTGCCCGTCTAGAACCAGCGGCCCAGGCCCTTCCTGCGATCAGCGAGCACCGCGCGTAATTCATCAAGGGTAATGGCCCTGCGTTCAGGGTCAGCCGTCAACGCCGTACGCAATACAGGCCAGCAATGGCGAGGCAGTTGCCGGGGCCGGGCCGGCCTGTCACTGGCGTGGCGCCGGCCTTGTGCCAACTCGTACAATACACAGGCCACTGCATACAGGTCGGCGCTGGCCGACAGTGCTCCGCCAGCCAGCAACTCCGGCGCGGCGTACGCGGGCGTCCAGGCATTGAAGCGGCTGCGACTCAAGCCTGGAGAACCCGCCGGGGCCTGTCCGCAAGCCTCGCCCAGACCGAAATCGAACAAGCGCAACCCGTCGTCTCCCACCATGACATTGGCGGGTTTCACATCCCCGTGCAGCACACCCTGCTGATGGCTATGGCGCAACGCGTCGAGCAATTGCACGGCGATGCCTTGCAGCGCTTGCCAGGGTAAACCGCCGGGGCACTCCAGCAGCAACCGGTCCAGGGTCATGCCCTGGAGCAGTTCCATGGTAAAGAATGCGATCTGGCCGGGAGCATCCACTTCAAATGAATACACACGCACCACCTGCTCATGCCGCAGGCTGCGGGTCAGGGCAAACTCGTTGTACAGCAACACGTGTGCATCCGCAGATTCGCGAATGGCTTCGCCCAACACCTTGATCGCGACACTGGAACAGGGCTCGCCAAACTGTTCGTGCAGCAGGTCCCGCGCACGATAGACCACGCCCATGCCGCCTGCGCCCAACACGCGCTCGATCAGGTATCGCCCGGCCAGCAACTCGGGGGCTCCGTCGCGCGGTGGGTTTACCGGGGCCTTGGCAAAGGCAAAGTGGGTCAGGTCGCGCATGACTGCACCACCACAGCGGTCAGGTTGTCGCCGGCCGTACCGCGCAAGACACCTGCAAACAGCTGGTCCAGGACACGTTGCGGATTTCCCTGGCTCAAGGCCTGGCCCAACTCAGAGTGGCTAAGCGCCTGGTACAGGCCGTCGCTGCACAACAGAAACACATCCCCTGCCAAGGTACCGAGTTCCAGGACCTGCGGGCTCAGTGGTGCCCGCGAGCCGATGGCCCGGGTCAAGGCCCGTGCGTCTGGATGGGCCCTGGCCTGTTCCGGGCTCACCTGCTGGTCAATCAATTGCTCACACAGCGAATGGTCTCGCGACAGCTGGTACAGCGTCTGCCCGCGCCACAGATAGCAACGACTGTCACCGGCCCAGACACACGCAGCGCGATCGCCCTGAAGCAACAACGCCACGACCGTGCTTCCCATGATGGCCTCGGCGCCATGGGAGGCCAGCGTCAATTCATCGCCCAGCCGCCGGTTGAGCCATTGCAGGCAACGACGGGTCGCCTCGACGCGTTCATCCAGGCTGCCCTGGCCGGGCAATGACGCCAGGCCATCGACCACCAACTGGCTGGCGATATCCCCCGCCTGATGCCCGCCCATCCCGTCCGCCACGGCCCAGCAGCCCGTCCCGGGGCAATCGAGAAAGGCATCCTCGTTGCGTAAACGGACCTTTCCACGGTCTGTGCGACCGGCGCTGTGCCAGCGGTCGCGAGGTTGGCTCACAACTGCTCCGGCAGGCGAAAAGTTCGCCACTGCGCCATCTGGAATGGATTGGGGGTGCGTCGGCTGGTCAGCAGGTAGTTGGCGCGCAAGCCTGCCAGGTCAGCCTTGAGGATCAGCTCATCCTGCCCGCTGGAGGGTTCGCTCTGCATCAAGTCGAACAAGCGAAACAGGGACCAGGCCCCGGTATTTTTTTCGAGCCCCAGCGCCCGCTCGCTGCCACGCTCCAGTACCAGGCTGCTGCGACCATTCTCAGCCTCGGCTGGCCATTGCATCGCCATGGAGACAATCGGCCCGTGCCGGTACTCCATCTGCTGGCCACCCAAACGCAAGACCGCGCGACTCACCGACGGGTCCAGGCTATAGGGTGCGAGCGTGAAACGAACCTGCAAGTCCCCCGGCTCATCCGCAAAAAAACCGCGCCTGATCACCTGCACCTTCGCCTGCTGGTCGAGCAACGCCCGAGACATCGGCAAGCTGCGCCCATCCAGGCTACGCAGCCTGTAGCGCCCGGAATCACCGCTGACAAAAGGCTTCAGATAGCTGTCAAAGAATCGCGCCATGATCCCCTCAGGCTTGAAAAACTCCTGGAAGTCGTTGAGGGAAACGTCGCTGCTGGCGTGGGCATTGAACGGGAAACGCAGCTTGATCGCCCTGCTGTAGAAACCATATACCTCGCTCTGATAACGCTGGTTCACATGCCGATAGGCCTGGTCGAGCATGAGGCGCCAATGCTCGTCGGCCAGGCTTTCGAACCAGCCCGCCAGCGGCAGTGGCAAACGCGCGGCCACGTTGCGCAGGTTACTCAGCGCATCCTGTTGCCCCTGGATCCGCCGCTTGACCATCTCGAACGCGACCGGCTCCGGCGCGCCTTCGCGATTCAAGCTCGCCAACTGCAGGTGCAAGTCGTTGAGCGCCTGTAACACGCCGGTCAACTCGGCCCCCGGGTTCTCCTGGCTGTCCAGCAACTGGTGCAAGGGCTCGAAGCGGCGCTGCATGGCTCGCCGTGCGCTGTCGGGCAAGGCATTGACCAGCCCGGCGGCGGTCGGCAACCGCTCTGCCGCAGGTCCAGGCAGCTTGGCAGCCAGCTCGTCGAGGCGCTCACTGGCCGACGGCAGGCGCGTGTGGTCACGAACCTGCTGCAACAACTGCAACAACGGCGACTGGGCCGACGTCAAGCTGGCGAGCTGTTCGGCGCCTTGCCTGGAGTTTTCAGTTTCACGCAGGCCAACCTGCCCAAGCGCCTCGCTCCAGGCATCGGCATACTCGCTGAAGTAGCGTTGTTCAAGCTCCACCATCAACCGTTGCAAATCCATGGCGCTCAGGTCGGCGCCCTCTCCCAGCACCCAGTTGTCCTGGACGATAGTGTTCACCAGCCGCGCGCCCTGCGCTTCAAAATGCCGCTGGTACGTGCGGGTATAAAACCCCGGAATGGAACGCTCGCCCCCCTCAAACACCCGCCCGTGTGCAAGGCGCAACGGTTCAAGGCCGCGAGCTTGTTCGCGCAGCACCCGGTACACCACGTCAACCAGCGATTCGCCGCGCAACACGTGGCGCGCGCGGGCCACCAGCTCGTCATCGAGCGGCTGCACGAACGGCTGCTCAAGCAAGCGCGCGAAATGTTCATTCAACCGGTTTTGCACGGAGGGCTCACCGGCAAACCGTACAGACCAATGCCCCGCCACCCGCTCACGCAGCCAGCCGACATCCCGCCGCTCCCGCAGGTTGAGCATCAGGTACGCCCGGAGGTTATCCAGCAGCCGCTCACGATCTTCCAGGCTGCCGCGAACTTGTTCCTGCAGCATCTCGCTGACCTGGGACAGCAACAGCCGCCCCAAGGCACGCTCGTAGGCCTGCTCCAGCACCGGACGGCTGATACTGCCCTGATACAACCCCATCCGCTCAACCAGCCGGGCTTCACCCGGCAAGGGGAAAATCCGCGTGGCCGCCAGGCGGCTGTCCAGCAGCGGCAGGAGTGCCTGGGTAGCGTCTGACCCAGGCTGCACGGGTGCGGGCTGTCGTGCCAGCGCCTGCAGTTGCTCCAGACGTTGATGATTGGAGGAGTAACTGTGGGTCCACAGCAAGCCCGCCGCCACGACGACCACTAGCGCGCCCAGGGCCAGCCCCCCCTGGTGCCGGCGGATTCGACGGCGCTCCTGGCTATCGAGGTCCGCCAGGTCGGCTTGCGCCAGAATCACCCGGCTGAACAAGCCCTGGATAAAGTACGCACGTGGTTCAAGTGCCTGTGGGCCACCGTCGGCGCTGGTCAAGTAGAAACCACGAAAGCCGTTGGTGTGCTGATAACGCGGGCCGCAAAAAGCAACGTCGATATAGAGGCTCAGGCGCTCGCCAATCCGGGCCGCCTGATGGGGGAAGTCGAGCATCCGTCCGCGCAGATCACTGTTGCGTTCCTGGTGCAGGCGCTGCACAAGCTCACCGCTCAAGCGCTGCAGCAGTGCTTCAAACGCCTGTCGTACCTGGGCAATGCCAATACCCGCTTTGCCTGGGACGATAGATTCGCCCAACACCGCATCACTGCCTTCGCCCAACGGCCGCTCGAAGAACTCCGCAAACCCCGGCAGGTGGTCGGCCTGGGTCACCACCAGGTAGACCGGCACCTCCACATGCAACGTCCGGCGGATCTCCAGCAACCGACTCTGGACTGCCCGCGCCTCATTCTCCAACTGACGCTCGCTGCCATGGAGCAATGTGTCCGTGGACAGCGCCACCACCACACCGTTGAGCGGGCGTGTCCGGCGCCGCACCTTGAGCATCTCCAGCAGCGTCGACCAACCCGCGCCATCCACCTGGCTGTCAGGCTGGGTAAGGTAGCGGCCGGCGACGTCGAGCAACACGCCGTCCTCGGCGAAATGCCAGTCACAGTCCCGCGTGGCACCGCCCTGCGTCGCTACCGACGCGCCCTGATCCTGGAGCAACTGCAAGCCACTGGCGGCCAACATCCGGGACTTGCCACTGCCTTCCTTGCCGATCAGCAAATACCAGGGCAATGCATTACGCCAACGCGGGCTGCGTTCACCATAAATCCGGGAGTGTTTCAGGGTGTACAAAGCGTCCTTGAAGCGACCGCGCAGGTGCCGCTGCTCGTTTTCAACCTGGCCTTTGCGCGGGCGTGGCTCGCCGTCACCGACGGTTGATTGCCGGGCCATACTGCGCCAATTGGCATACACCATCGCCAGGCCCCACAACAAAAACAGCCCGCTGATTGTCAGCAAGCGCGATGCCGCCGCTTGCCAGAATCGATAGTCGTCGACAGCCAGCAGTGGCCCGAAGAACCACACGGTCATTGCGACCGCGAGCACCAGCAGCAGGCTCCAGACCCAAACCCTGCCCAGCACGGCGCCCGCGCTCCTGAAGAATGCGTTCATGCGTTGCTCCCTGCGTTAGAGCGGCGCCCGGAAAATATCCGGCGCCACGAGTTGATACGGTTGCAACACCGCTTCACGCTGCTGGCCCAGCACCCAGGCAAATCCTGCATACAGGCTCAACAGGCTGGCGGCGACAAACACTGCAATCCAGGTGAGCGACACGACCCTCAGCCGTTTCCGGCGCGGCTGTTCCGGCCTGGGCGACGGCGCGCACGCCGCAGGCGTATCACCCCGCACATGCCGGATCTGCCGATACAGCGCGTCCCGAACCTGTTCAAGCTGCAACAACCTACGCTCCATGACCCGGTACTTGCCCTCAAACCCGAGGGACAGGCACAGGTACATCAACTCCAGCATCGCCAGGTGCTTGAAGGGGTCCCTCGACATGCGCTCAAGCAACTGGAAAAACTTCTCGCCGCCGAAGGTTTCGTTGTGAAAACTGCTCAGCAGGCTCATCTTCGACCAATCGCTCTGGCTGCCCCATGAGGTGGTGACCACTGCCTCGTCGATCACGCTGCACAGCACATACCGCGCCGCCATGACCTCGCTGGCCTGGGCCCCGTCATGCCGGGCCCGCGTCTCGAACAGCGTGACTGCAGCCGAGAGTCGTTCATTCAGGGCGCGCAGGCTTTCCTCGGCGGTACTGCGCTTGAGGCGGACCACCTCGGACAACAGCTCCCAGGCAGGCGCCACCAAACTGTTCAGGCCAATGTCGAAATGCTCCGCGCCCTGCAAGCGGGCCGCGTAGATCATCCGGTCTTCCAGTTGTTCGAAACGCGGCGGCGATGCGAAGTCGGTCATCGGTCCCTGCGCCGGTCCGCGTCCCTGTCGATCAAGCAGGACGGTTTTCTCGTCCTGCGGGTATTCCCTGTCCATGGTCTCAGTTCCTGATGGCCCAGAATTTCAGTTCCAGTTCGGCAAATTCACCGCTGACGTGGAAGGCAAATCCTCCCGACTGCTTCAACTGCTCAATGTCCCGGGCACCGAGTTCAAGCATGAAATAGGTGTTGGCGGCATGAAACGGTATCTGCCGGGGAGCCACCGGCAGCGGCTTGACCTTGATGCCCGCCAACTGCAGGTTGACCAACTCGCGAATCCGCTCCACGGGGCCGACCTTGAGGTGCGCCGGAAGCCGGTGTCGAAGCTCCTCGGCGTCACAATGGGCGCTGGCGGCCAGAATGAAGGTCGCCGAACCCAGCAGGTTGAGATCGCTCACCGGGCACACCAGCACCCCGTACTGGCGAGGCTGCAGCGCCAGCTCAATGGCATGCTGCTCAAGCACCATCGACAGCAGGCTGCGAATCGGCTCCATCAATCCACGAAAGCTGGCGCCCTGGTCGCTGTGCCGGTAATGCCCCTCGAAGTGCGCACGCTTGCTGTCGCTGGCAAACGTCGCGAGTTCACCCAGGATCGACAGCAATGTTCGATACAGCGTTTCAGGGCTGACCTGGCTCAGGCCCAGGTAGTGACGCAAGACCAGTTCGGTGCGATTGATCAATTGCAACATCAGGAAGTCGCCAACCTCCGCGCCGGCGGCGGTACCGTTGGCGCGAATCCGCTCGGCGATGGCATCCCCCCGGTAAGCGAGCAGGCTGATCACTTCCTTGAGGCAAGACAGCAGGTAGCCGGAACCATGCAGGTGAATGAAGCTCGGGATAAAATCGGGGTCCAGGCTGACGCCCTCCTCGGTGCAACTGAGCACCTGGGCAACCTTGAGCTTCACGTAATGCGGGTCGCTGTGTTGCTCCCCCAGCAACAGGCGAAAATCCAGCTGCCCGCAATTGACCTGACGACGAGCTTCTTCCCCGGCGTTGGAGTCGCTGACGTCTACCGCAAGAGTCTTGTAGCGCGCCAACACATCAATCTGCTCGGGTCGACGGGCTTCAACACAGTTACCTGTGGCCAGCGGCAAGGCCAGGTAGATCGACTGCTTCCCGGTATTTACCGGAACCTCCAGCACCAGCGACTCCATCGCGCCGCCCAGCTCGAACAGGCTGCCATCCGGCAATATGCCGCTGGCCTGGCTGATAACGACCTTGCCTATATTGAGGTATTGCACATCGATTTCCAGGGCCAGGAAGCCCCAGGCGTGACGGCACAACAGCTGGGTGCGGCGCGTGAGTTGCTGATCGTGGTACCGATCGTTTTGCTGGAAATGCTGAGGGCGCAGCAACATGCCTTCCTGCCAGATGACTTTTTGGCTGTACATGTCAGTCGCCCGCCTTCGCGGGTTGCGGGTTGACCAACCGAATGCCGGCCTGATCAAGGATCAGTTCAGCGCCGGTCAATCGCTGCGCGGTCACCGGCAACACATAGCGCCATTGCGAGTGAGGCAAATCACGGTACGCCGCCAGCACGCCGACATAACGACTGCCGGGCTCAAGACTGAGTTTGAGCGTGGAGTGATCGCCGGGGCGCAACTCCAGCTCTTCGAGGTTCACCAGGTCCTTGGGCAACGTGTGCTCGGCATGAGCATAAAGGCTGAAAAAGTCCGCATTTTCAAAAGCCACGGGGTGTCGAAGCTCCATCAGGTGCACCACGATCGGCGACGGGCGACCATGGAGATCAGGGTTGACCCGTTCGCTGGCGGTCAGTGTCAGGTCCAGCTTGGTCAACTTCGAAAAGGGCGACAGGGAGCAACCACCCAGCAAACCCATTACAGCGCACAACAATGCAACGGTGACTCGGGACATGAAGATCATCCTGGATAACGGTGAAGGGTTGAGATCAGACGAATCTGTTCCTCGTACGCCTTGGCGAAGTCGCTGCCCAGCAGGCGCTCGCTCAAGTGCTCGTCCTCGATCAGTGCCTGGTAATGGCGCTGGTACGCGCGCCAGCGGGCGCCACACCGGGGAATCAGCGGCGGCCTTGCCTGGCGTTCGAAGCACAGCAGCAAATGGCCGGGCGCAAAGGCTGCCAGAGCGCCGCGTACTGCCGCGCGGCAGGCCGCCAGCAAGGCCACCTCGTGAGCCTGCATGTCGCGGTACGCCCGCATGACAAGCATCTCGGCGGAAACCTGCCCCAGCTGCCCGACACCCAGCAGCGACCCCAAGGCCGCACTGGCGTCTGCGCTGTCTCTAAGTGGGTTGGGGCTTTGGAGCGGCGTCTGGGTGAGTGCCAGTTTCAGCTCTTGCCTGAGCTCGTTACGGGTGCCCAGGCTCTGTTGCAACCCTTCAGTCATTTGCCGGAGCAAGCTCGCGGCCTTGATCGCCAGGACTTCTCTTGCCGACTCATCGAGGTCGCCCAGATCAATACCGAGTGCCTGCGCAAACCCCAACCAGAATGGCCCTGAGCCGTGACCTGGAACGGGCGATTGCGGACTTGGGGCAACCTGGCGCGCAGGCTTCACAAGCTCGGGAACCGTCAGGTGATCCCGGTCCGCCGCCGCGTGGTCCGTCCAGCGCAATGTCTCGTAGGTGGTCATGTTCAGGGCCGCCAGCTCTTGCGACCCGTCCTCGCGCTGCAGTTCGCTGGCCAGTGCCCGCAGTGGGTCCAGCTCAAGGAATGCATCATCGGGAATCAGCCTGTGTAATCCGTCCTGGCCCTGTCCCAGCGGTGGGCTGACCAGTCGTGCGCGAATACTCAGCGGCCCCAGCTGAAATACCGCGCCGTCATCTATCGGTTGCTGCTGCCCCTCATGCAGACGCTCACTGCTGCCTGCCAGGCGGGTTCCATTGCTGCTGATATCCGTCAGGAAATACCGGCCGTCACGATAACTGATCACCGCGTGACGACCGGAAACCTGGCGACTGGTGTCAGGCAGGGTCCAGTCGCAACCGGCCCCCCGGCCGATGACGCCCCCCACTCCGTCAAAGACTTTGCGCAGCGCCGGCGCGGACTCTGCTGGCTCCGCAGGGCACACCTCAAACACTAGCTGCATGGCAGGACTCCTCCGCGCTCACAGGCCACGACCGGTGGACCGCGGATCACCCAGCGGACGGTAGTCATCGTCGTCAAAGACATGATTGGTGTTACAGCCACTCAGCAAAAACAACACAAGCACCAGGGCTTGCCACTGACTAACAGGCATCAGGTATCTCCCGGAATTGAAAGGGTGTGCCATTCAGCACTCTCCCTGGACTTCGCCAAACGGAATGTCCAGGCGTGCAAGGCGGTACAACAACGTGCGCCGGGCGAGGCCCAGTTCACGGGCGGTGCGGGTTCGATTGCCACGGTTCTTGCGCAGGCAGTCGATCAGCACTACCCGCTCGACTCGCTCCATGCGCTGGCGCAGCGTTGCGTCGACAGCGGGCGCGGACAGGGTTGATGGCAGCGATAAATGCGCAGGCAGGATCACCTCGTCGTCGCACAGCAGCACCGCCCGCTCCACCATGCATTTGAGCTCACGAACGTTGCCGGGAAAGTGGTGGCTGGACAGTTGATCCAGGGCCGCACTCGACCAGCCCACCGTGGCTCGCCCCAACAGTGCACAGGCCTTGTCGGCGAAATGCCGGGCCAGTTGCAGCACGTCCCCGTCCCGCTGGCGCAGCGCCGGCAACTCGATAGGAAACTGCGCCAGCCGGTAATAAAGGTCCTCGCGAAAGCTTCCTTCAGCCACCATGCTGGTGAGGTCCCGGTGGGTCGCCGCGACGATTCGCACGTCGACCTTGTGGGACGTGTTGGCACCCAACGGCCGAATCTCGCCCTCCTGCAGGACCCGCAACAACTTGGCCTGCAGTGACAGCGGCATATCACCGATTTCGTCGAGCAGCAGCGTGCCGCCGTGGGCGGTGTCAAACAGGCCGGCGTGGTCTCTTTCGGCCCCGGTGAACGCGCCTTTGCGGTAACCGAACAACTCACTTTCGAGCAAGCCTTCGGGAAACGCTGCGCAGTTTTGCACCACAAATGCCTTGCTGCTGCGCGGGCCGGCAGCATGAATGGCCCGGGCGACCACCTCTTTACCGGTGCCGGTCTCGCCCCGGAGCAGCACGGTGTAGGGGCTATGCACCACCTTGCCGATCAGGCGGCACGTCTCGTCCATGGCCGTGCTGTTTCCGATCAAGCCGTAGGCGCTGGTGCTGCGGGTGCTGCGAACCACCTTCAACGCACCGGGAGCCCGGCGCATTCGCCGCAACAGGGCCAACTGGCTCAAGACAAAACTGCCCAATTGGCCCAGGGACGCACCGTAGCCAGCCAGCTCCGTCGCTCGCAGGCTGGCACACAACACCATCCCGGATACCTGCTTGCTCGGCCCCGGTAACGGCACGCACAGGAGTGATTGCCAGGACGCCGCGCCCGCTGGCAGAAACCCCGTGTCATACACACTGCTGCCTGCCTCGGTGAGGTTAAACACCCGGTTCTGTTGCAGCACGTACTGCAACAGTTGCTCGTTCCGAAAATCCGCGCCCGAGCTCACAACCGCCCCTGGCGGCGACAGGCCCGGCAAATACTGGGCAGCCAGTTCGAGGCGGCCGGTGGCCTGGTCGAGCAAGTACAACTGGCCAAGCTCGCAGCCGCTCAATTGCGCGGCGCCTGCCGCAAAGTCATCGGCCAATGTCGATTCGTCACTATTGATGCCCAACCGGGTAAACCATCCCAACAAGGCAGCGGCGTAGTCCAGCGGGCTTGGCAACTGGGTAAACGGATTGTCCGCCATCAGCTGAACTCACAGATTACGGTGCCGTTGGCATCCAGCCTGGCATGGACGAACTGCAGGGACTTGCCAACGGCCATCGCATCCAGCAGGCGATCCACCACCTGCGGCAACAGGTTTTCCTCGATCCATTGGTCGACAAACCGCGCGCCACTCCCACTGTGGCTACAGTGCTCGGCCATGTGTGCGACAAGATCCCCTGCGTGACTGAATGCGAGCTTGCGCTGAAGCAGACGCTGGCCCAGGCGCTGAAGTTTGTGTTCAATCAGTTGGTGCAGCACCGCGCCTGCCACCGGGTAATACGGCACGACTCGCATACGGGCCAGCAGCGCCGGCTTGAAATGAGCTGTCAGTACCGGCCGGATTGCGGCGTGCAGTACTTCGACAGCCGGTCGTTGACTGTCGGCGCACAGCCCGGTGACAAGATCGCTGCCCAGGTTGGAAGTCATCAGGATCAGGGTATTGCGAAAGTCGATTTCACGCCCTTCTCCATCATTGGCTACCCCTTTGTCGAACACCTGGTAAAACAGGTTCAGGACATCCGGATCGGCCTTTTCCACCTCATCGAGCAGCACCACTGAATAGGGCTTTTGCCGCACCGCCTCAGTCAGCACCCCGCCCTCCCCGTAACCGACATAACCCGGTGGTGCGCCGATCAGCCGGGACAGTGAGTGTTTCTCCTGGTATTCAGACATGTTGATCGTGGTGACAAAGCGCTCGCCGCCATACAACAGGTCGGCCAGGGCGTGGGCTGTTTCAGTTTTGCCGACACCACTGGGGCCCACCAACAGAAATACCCCCACGGGGGCATCAGGCTTGTTCACGCCGGCCGCGACAGCCCGCAGGCAACGGTCCAGGACCTGCACGGCACCTTCCTGGCCGAGGATGCGACCACGCAGATCATCCGCAAAGTTCAGGACCTTCGCGCTGTGTTCGCGGGCAAGCTGCTCCAGGGGAATACCCGTCCAGGCGCTGATAACCTGTGCCACCAACCGTGGGCATACTTCGAAGCTGAGCAATCGCTGTTCGTGCTGTATGGCCTGCAACGCCTGATGGTTCTGGGCCAGGAGCGGAGCGAGAGCCTCAGTGCTTTCGCCAAGGTTACCGGCGTCGGCCAGTTGCTGGCGCAGCGAGAGCACCTTCTCGGCCAGTTCGCGCTGGTGGGTCCAGCGTTGTTCAAGCTGTAACTGTGCGACTTCTACTTCTTCCAGTCTCCGGGTGAGGTGCTGCAGCACCTGTTCATCGATGGCCAACCCCGCGTCGGCATCCCTGCGCACGGCACGTTGCTGGCGCGTGCCCTCGGCCAGTTCGGCGCGCAACTGCTGCAGTTCGTCCGGCGCCGTGACCAGGCTGATCCGCACCCGGGCACAAGCGGTGTCCAGCACGTCCACAGCCTTGTCCGGCAACTGGCGGCCGGCCAGGTAGCGGGCACTCAACTGCGCGGCGGCGACCACGGCGTCATCGCGCACGTAGACTCCGTGGCTGGCCTCATACACCGGGACCAACCCACGCAAAATCGTCACGGCATCGTCAACCGTCGGCTCGTGCACCTGCACCGGCTGAAAACGCCGCGCCAACGCCGGGTCTTTCTCGAAGTACTTCTTGTACTCCGACCAGGTCGTCGCGGCGATGGTACGCAACTCACCTCGTGCCAGCGCTGGCTTGAGCAGGTTGGCGGCATCGGAGCTGCCGGCCGAGCCGCCTGCGCCGACCAGGGTATGGGCCTCATCGATGAACAGGATGACCGGTTGCGGCGAGGCGTTGACCTCATCGATCAAGCCTTTGAGGCGGCGCTCGAACTCACCCTTGATGCTGGCACCGGCTTGCAGCAGGCCCATATCCAGGGTCAGCAGGCGCACCTTCCTGAGCACCTCTGGCACTTGCGCGCTGACGATCCGCAGGGCCAGGCCCTCGACTATCGCGGTTTTCCCGACACCCGCCTCGCCCACCAGAATGGGGTTGTTCTTGCGCCGCCGCGCGAGCGTATCGATCATTTGCCGGACTTCGTTATCGCGACAGAGCACGGGGTCGAGTTTCCCGTCCCGGGCCTGGCGAGTCAGGTCATGGGTAAAGCGCTCCAGCAAGGAACTCCCCGCCTCAGCGGGAGCCGCCTGCGCGTTTTCACTCAAGAGAAATCCGAGCACACGCGGTGCATCAAGCGTGCTCATCACCGCCTGGTAACGGCTGCCAGCGTGCTGCATCGGGTTGCGCAACAAGGCGAGCAGCAAGGCGCCATGGTCCACTTCCCGTCGGCCCAGCTCCAGATGGGCAACCAGCAACGCCTGCTGCAGCCATTGCACCAGGGCGGGCGAAAACACCGGATTGCGGGACGCGCTCTGGTCGACCCGAGGTTGCAGCACGGCCTGCAATTCCCCGGCATCCACGCCCGCGTCCTGCAGCGCTCGCATAAGAACACCCTCGGGAGGCTCCAGGAGCGTCAGCAGCAAGTCTTCCACCAGGACCTCGCCGCCGCCCCGGGTGACACAACGCTCGGCGCTGCGTTCCAGGTCGCGCCGTGTGGGCGCCGTCAATGCCTGGATAAGTTGTTGCAGATCCACATTCATCATATCCATCAATCCCTAATGATTTTTACTGGCCAGGATGACCACGCCGTCTGCCCGCTCATGCCCCAGCCAACTGGTCCAGCCCAGGCGGCAGACGTTGTGCTCGCCAAGGTGCAACGGCCGGACCTCGCCCGCCGCCAACACCAGTCGCACGTCGTATTCCAAGGGGTCCCGGGCGGCAAAACGCACCAGCGCACACAGCGGCTCGTAACCCGCCCCGGTGGGCAAAAACTCGTGAAAACGCTGCCAATCGAGTGCCAATACATGAACCCTGAACATGCCACTGCGGTCGATAAGGCACTCCCCCAGCACCAGGTCCGAACCCAACGAGCTATAGGCGCGACCAAGATCATTGCGCTGCTCCTGGTCGATCACTACCCTGCGCTCGACCCACTGCTCGATGACCAGCCGGTTGTGCTTGAAGTAATAACGCAGCACGGTCTCGATCAGCGCGGCGGAGTGCACGCGCAGGCTCAGCAGCCCCAGGTAGGGCAACAGGCGTTTCCAGTTCAGCTGAGCCGCGCTGCGAATCGCGCTGCCACCCAGGCCCACCCATGCAAACATCTGCTCGGAAAAGGGATCGCGGGCGCCCGTTTGAAAACTCGCCTGATAACGATATTTTCGCCAGATCGGCACTATCAGCCGGTGCAGGCGATGGTGAAAAAGATCAAGAAATTCCCGCGTCGGATTACCGCCCGCTACCTCGGCAAAGGCTTGCTCGCCATAGAACGCCGGCAGCGGTGACCCTGTACCAAACAGGCCCAGCACATTGAGGCGAAGCCGTGCCCGCAAATGGCCGTGCTCGACAAAAAACTCCACACGATCAATGTCGTTGCCGGGAAAGCCAAAGCCTGGGTTGGCCTGGAACTCCAATTGATCGTAAAGCGCCTCATCGTCCAGCGAGGGATGCGCCTCGCGCAGGCGCTCGATAATCTGCGCAACCGCCTGAAACACCGAGTACTCGCGAATCACTCGGGACAGTGCGGTTAAAGCAGGGGTTGCTGACCCATCCGGGGTGGCCATAGGTACACGTCTCCTTGTGTGCTGATGACTCGCAGTTCGTGGTACGAGTTGAGGCTGGCGTAAAGCGCGAAGAACTCGTTGAGCACCGAGGCAAAGACGAACACGTCGCCCTCCCCCAGGTAGCCTTCAGGATCGATGGTGAGGTCAACCCGCAAGCCGCGAAATGGCAGGCCTCGGTGCAGCCGGTCTACGGGCTGGTGACTGATCGAACGGAGGGCGCCCAGCCTTCGCCTGCTGACCTTTTCCACCTGGCGGTCGTGATAACGCGGCAGGTCGTAGGTTTCGAGGATCACCCTCAAGGCGTTTATATCGGTCAATGACAGATAGTTGAGCGACATATTGCTGATCAGTCGCCACAGGAAGTCGCTGTCCAGGGGTGGCGCAAAGCTGGGGGTTGCCGCGGTGATGTTGCGAAACGAGAGAAACTCGGGCGTCTGTTCGCACGCCTGATTGATATCGCCCACCTGCAGCAGGCATGGCAGGTTGTGGTTGGTGCAGGTCAGTTCAATCGACAGGGTTTCCTGTTCATGCACTGGACACCGGTCGAAACTCAGCCAGGTATCCAGGCCGGCATGTTGCAGGGATGGCCGCTGGCGAACGCCATAGCTGGGCGCGGCGCTGCCAAAATCGTGCTCAAACGATTCGAACGGAACATATTCCTGGTACCCGAGGCCTCCCGGCCGCCATCCCGTGACCTTGTCGACGGAAAATACACCGCAGTTCCCCCTGGCGTATTCGCCAGGCAACAACAGGTATTCGTCCTGCTTGCCGTCCAGGCGAATCGGTACGCCGTCGTGCTTGAACAGATTGACGATGGGCGTGCAGTACAGCTTCACGTTGTCCAGGGTAGGCGCCATTCGCTCAATACCGCGACCACGCATGTCGAAGCGTAACGTCACGCCATGTACCTGCTTGAGTACGTCAATAGGCAACCTGCTCAGCGCGCCAAGGCCACTCACATCGACAAACAGGTATTTGTCGGGAAAGGCGAAGTACTCCTGCAAATGGCGATAGCCACGAAAGGTATTCAACGGATAAGGGATCAGTGCCTCATCCTCGGAAAAGCCCACAGGACTGATATCGTTGCTGGACAGACGCAATGAAACAGGCTCGCCGTCGGCGCCGATGACCGGCAGCCCGTCGCGCCCGAAAGGCTGCAACTCGAACCCGTCCAGGTGACGCAAAAGCCCCAGGTAAAGCGCCTGGCTGACGGGCTGCTCCCCCGCGAGATGCAAACGCAGGCAGTTCAGTTCCAGCTCACTGAAGTTGGCCTCGGCCGTCATCTCCAGACGCAGGCAGAGCAAAGCGCCCTCGCCCTGTACCGAGTACTCCATGGCGGCCAGTTGCAGCGGCAAGACCTGCGTCGGGTAACAGGTACGAAAACGGCAGCGTTCACCGTCGATCGCAATGCTTTCCACCGGTGTATCCCGCTCGACCCTGATGGCCGGCCCTGTGCGCTTGAGCGGATCAAACTGCAGCATGCTGAACGACGGCAGCGGCCGCATATAGTTGGGCCACAGCAGATGCATCAACGAGTGACTCAACTCCGGCAATTGATCATCAAGCTTCTGCCGCAGGCGACCGGTGAGGAATGCAAAACCCTCAAGCAACCGTTCTACGTCCGGATCCTGGCCAGCGTCCCCAAGAAACGGCGCGAGTGCCGGGTTGCGCTCGCAGAACCGTCGCCCCAACTGTCGCAGTGCGCTCAGCTCGCCCTGGTAGTAGCGGTTAAACGACATCCGGTTTGACCTCGACCCGTGCGCCGTGAGCCAGGCTGGCGCAAAAGGCGACCGCTTGCGTCATGCCATTGACTTCCATGGCCCCCTCGATGGAAAAAGCCAGCACCATCGGGTCACGGTCCTGAGGCAATACCTTGACACGGACATCCTTCAGACGGGGTTCGTAGGCCTGGATAAAGCGCTCAATCAGGAACCGAGCCTGGCTCAACGCGTCATGCAGGCTGAGGCGCATGTCATTCAGATCAGGTAACCCGTAATCAGGTAGCGTCTGGACACTGCCCGCACGGGTGCTGAGCATTTTCGCCAGATGACCCGCCACGGATTCCACGACGCAACCTTGCGGGCTGCGCCCCACGCCGGACTCCAGGCGCTCGAAAAGGCTGCGGTTTTGGGTAATCACGTGGCGGCGGCTCATTCTTTATCGAGCTTGCCGACGAGCGACAGAGTGAAGTCTGCCCCCATGTACTTGAAGTGCGGGCGAACGCTCAGGTTGACGCGATACCAGCCGGGCTCCCCGTCGACATCACTGACAACAATGCGCGCAGCCCGAAGCGGGCGCCGTCCACGCACTTCGGTGCTGGGGTTGTCCTGGTCGGCTACGTATTGGCGAATCCATTTGTTGAGTTCCAGCTCAAGGTCGGTGCGCTCCTTCCACGACCCCAGCTGTTCACGCTGCAGCACCTTGAGATAGTGGGCCAGGCGATTGACGATCATCATGTACGGCAATTGGGTACCGAGCCGGTAATTCAGCTCGGCAGCCTTGCCTTCGGCACTGATTCCAAAAGACTTGGGTTTTTGCACCGAACTGGCGGAAAAGAACGCTGCATTGTCACTGCCCTTGCGCATGGTCAGGGCAATGAAGCCCTCTTGCGCCAGCTCGTATTCGCGTCGGTCGGATACCAGCACCTCGGTAGGAATCTTGGTTTCGATCTCGCCCATGCTGTGAAAGTGATGCAGCGGCAAGTCCTCCACTGCACCACCACTCTGCGGGCCAATAATGTTCGGGCACCAGCGATACCGGGCGAAACTGTCCGTCAAGCGGGTAGCAAAGGCATAGGCCGTATTACCCCACAGATAGTGTTCGTGGCTGCTGGCCACATGTTCCTGGTAGGCGAACGTCTTGACCGGGCAATCAACGGGATCGTACGGCGTACGCAATAGAAAGCGCGGTACGGTGAGGCCGATGTAGCGGGCATCTTCGCTCTGGCGAAAACTCTGCCATTTGGCAAACTGCGGCCCTTCAAAATGGTCCTTCAGGTCCTTGAGGTCAGGCAGGCCGGTAAAGCTCTCCAGGCCGAAGAAGCCAGGACCCGCCGCCGCAATGAACGGTGCATGAGCCATGCAGGCCACGCTGGAAACGTACTGCATCAGCCTGACGTCGGGAGCACTGGGGGAAAGGAAATAATTGGCGATGATTGCCCCTACGGGCTGGCCGCCGAACTGACCGTATTCGGCACTGTAGATGTGCTTGTAGAGTCCAGACTGAGTCACCTCCGGTGAGTCCTCGAAGTCATCCAGCAGGTCCTGGCGGGAGACGCTGAGCAGTTCGATCTTGATGTTTTCACGAAAATTGGTGCGATCAACCAGCAACTGCAGGCCACGCCAGGAAGACTCCAGTGCCTGGAAGTCGGGATGGTGCAGGATTTCATCCATTTGCTGGCTGAGCCTTGCGTCAATCTCGGCAATCATCCGGTCAACCAGGCGCTTCTTGACCGGCTCGCCCTTGTTTTGCGGCTTGATCAGCTCCTCGATAAATGCCGAGACTCCACGCTTTGCAATGCTGTAGGCCTCGTCGTCGGCGCTGAGGCGGGTCTGGGCAATGATGTTGTCGAGAATGCTGTACTCGTCCGTGATGGGCGCATGCGACGGGCTTTGGCTGGTAGTCATGGTGTCAGTGTCCTTTTAACTGAGAGAGTCATACGGCGGAGCTGTCCAGCCCCAATTCAGCCAATACCCGCTTGCGCGAATCGTCATCGGCGAGGGCATTTTCAATGGCCTTTCGAAAGCTCGGCGTGTTGCCCAGCGGCCCCTTGAGCGCCACAAGTGCATCGCGCAGGTCCATGAGCTTTTTCAGCTCGGGTATCTGCTCAACCAGCTGTGCAGGATTGAAGTCCTTCATCGAATTGATCCTGACCCGGATCGCCAACTCGTCAGGTTCGGCTGAATCCTGCAGCCGGTTGGGGACGCTCAAGGCCAGGCCCAAGGCCTGCTTGGCCAGCACCTCGTCGAGGCTGTTCTTGTCGATGCCGACGGGCTTGCGGTCTTCGAGCTTGCGCAGGTCTTCACGCTGGGTGAAGTCACCAAGCACCAGCAATTTCAACGGCAGCTCGACCTCTTCCTGCGCAGTGCCGACGGCGGGTTTGAACGTGATATTGATGCGTTCCCTGGGGGCTACCGAACCTTCTTTCGCCATGGTGTTTCTCCTTTTTCGGGGGGCTCGAAAGCCTATTCAAGTACCGCTTCGAGATCGAAGTGGCACAGCCTGCGATGGACATCTTCCTTGCGCTCACGCACGGAATGGCTCTGGGGCAATACGTCACAGCAGCCATGCAAGAGCTGCAGCACTTCAACCGCCAACTCGGGCTCCCAGCGCTGCAGGCCTGATTGCTGCAGCTCGTGGTCCAGGTGATCGAGCTGGACTTTGGCCAGGTCATGCTTGCCTGCCAGCAAACACAACCTGGCCAGGCCAAGCCGCCAATGAAACCGGGCACGATCACCTGTCGCGGTTTGCATGCCCTGCTTGAGGGACCGCACAGCCACCTTGAACCCGTCCTTGCGCAGCACGGGCATGACGTCGTGCAACGCTTTGTCCCAAGGCGCAGCCGGGGCATCAGGTGCCGACCTGAGTGGGACCGGGGCTTGCAAATGGCGGGCAACCTGGGTGTTGATCCAGCCACGGGTGACGTCGTCGGCGAAGGGTGTTCCGTCGTGGAAGCGCAGCTGTGCAAGCCCCGGCAAGCGCTGGAGCAACAGCGCGAAGTGCACTTCCAGCTCGGTCATGGCCAGGTCGGCCTGGAGTGCCTGCAGGCACTCCCACACCCGGTACAAGCCGTCGAACCAGAAAGGTGCTCCGGCCAGGCTGCCCTCAAGCTCCAGCAGCAGGTCGGTATGCTGCCCTTGGGCAAAGCGCTCCTGGTACCGCTTGAGCTTGTCGGGCGCCGGCCCGCGCAAAGGCGTTACCTGTTCGCTGTCACAGTCCGGAAGACTGGTGATCGTCAGCCAGGTCAACGTTCGGTTCAGACGCAGTGCGCGCAGGTCAGTGGCATTCTGACGCTGCCACCAGGCCGACAAGGGCCGGGCATGTTCCTGCAGCGTGCGCAGCAGCTTGTGGGCGTCCTTTTCGTTTTCCACAATGGGCTCGGGCGCCATCAACTGAGTCGCGACCTGCCTGATATGGGCGATCACCCCTGTGCTACCGCCTGCTGGAGGTTCGCTTTCGGTGGACTGTTGCAATCGGTCCGACAGCTGCCTGCGAACCGGCAGTAACAGTGGCGCATCTTCGAGAAGGTGTTCGGTCCACAACTCGTCCAGCCGCGCCAGGTGTTCGAGCATGCAGTGGAACAAGGGCCGCTGATCCTTGAGCGAAACAGGTTGTGCAAGCACCTGCTCGAGGCGCGGGACCAGCCAGCCAAAGGCGGCACTGCGGGTACGCAGCTTGCCCGGATAAACGACCGCCCAATGATGCTCACAGAGGTAGCGCAGCAATCCGAGGCCTGCGAGTAGCCCGGGGAAGGACTCGCGCTGATGCAAGGCCCAGGTCAACCAGACAGCGACCCGCAAGTCCTTGGACTGGTGGCGCAACAGCGCCTCGCTTTTTTCCACGACCCATTGCCAGTCAGGCTGACTGTTTCCGTGAATGGAGTGCGCCTTGCCCAGTTCAGTTTCAAGCGCCTCATACTCGGTCGAAAAACGCATATCGGCCCCCGCATAACTCGTTTTCGAGTTGGGTGCCTGCGCAAGTTCTAGGTAATAATCGGAAAGCCTGTCTGAGTAAACCATTATGGGCCGCACTTTACTTTCCTGAACATGTTCAGTGAACTAATGGCCATTCAAGCGCACATCAGGACATTGATTAAAGTTTGCCTTCCCTACGAGAAGAGCACGAACCTTATCCATGCAAAAAGCATTGTTCAAGCCACCAAATAGCAGTTAAGGAGTTTCCTACAAGAATAGAAAAATCGCCGACGCGCAAGAATTTGCGCAGCCAAGGCGCCAGGCATCATCATGAATGACGTGAACTCTGCGAATAACACCGCCCATCAACATGAGCAACTAACTGCACACTCCTGCGCAAACAAATACAACTCAATCGAATTAAAACCTTTAATGCCGCTCAAAATAAAAACCGATAAAACCTTAACCCCCTGCTTTCATTGACGCTCGAACTTTCCGGCACGCTTCTTGATATCGAGCATTACCCGGCCGGCAAGTCCGTCGGCCGGGACGACCTCATTTATCAGGCAAGGAAAACCGTCATGCCAACACCCGCGTATCTATCCATCACCGGCACCAAGCAAGGCTTGATCACGGCAGGCACGTTCACCCAGGACTCGGTCGGCAACATTTACCAGGAAGGCCATGAAGACCAGATCCTGGTGGAGGCATTCCAGCATCAGGTGATCATTCCCCGTGACCCGCAATCCGGCCAGCCCACCGGCCAGCGTGTGCACAAGCCCCTGATGATCAGCAAGGTATTCGATAAATCGTCGCCATTGCTGTTCAGCGCATTGACCTCCGGGGAAATGGTCAAGTGCCGCCTTGAGTGGTACCGAACCTCTTCAGCCGGCACCCAGGAACACTATTTCACCATCGAGTTGGAAGACGCGATCCTGGTGGACATCCAGTCACGGATGCCCAATTGCCAGGACCCGAACAACGCACACTTCACGCACCTGGAGGATGTGTATTTCACTTACCGGAAAATCGTCTGGACCCATGAGGTCTCCGGTACCTCTGGCTCTGATGACTGGCGCAGCCCGGTAGCCGGCTAAGCAGCCACCGAAACAGAAACGGCATCGCCATGGACGGCACCGTTTCTGTCGGCCACTAGACCATCGCCAGCGGATGCTTGCGCTTCGGCGCCCCAAAAACCCGGTCAATCGCGTCCAGGTCGTGCTCATCCAGCACCAGCTTCGCCGCTGCGGCATTGAGCCGGACATGCTCTGGCGTAACCGCCTTGGGAATCGCGATCACACCGTCCTGGCGCAAGACCCAGGCCAGGGAAACCTGGGCGGGTGTGACCTCGTGGCGACGGGCAATTTGCTTGAGGGTCGGGCTGGCCAACAGCTCGCCACCCTGGGCGATGGGACAGTAGGCCATCAAGGGTAAATTGTGTTGCTGCCACCATGGCAGCAGGTCGAACTCGATGCCGCGCTCCTCGATGTTGTAGAGCACCTGATTGGTGGCACAGGCCGGGGAAGCCAGCTCCTGCAGGTCTGCCACATCAAAGTTGGACACACCCCAACGACCGATCTTGCCTGCCTCACGCAAGCGCTCGAAGGCTTCTACCGTTTCTTCAAGGGGGTATTGCCCACGCCAATGCAACAGATACAGATCAATGTAGTCGGTGCCCAGGCGCTGGAGGCTGGCCTCACATGCACGTGGAATGCCCTTGTGGCTGGCATTGTGCGGGTACACCTTGCTGACCAGGAACACCTGGTCGCGCTTGCCGCGAATCGCCTCGCCGACGACTTCTTCGGCACCGCCTTCGCCATACATTTCAGCGGTATCGATCAGGGTCATGCCCTCATCGATACCCAGTTGCAACGCGGCCACTTCGGCGCTGCGCTTGCCGGGATCCTCGCCCATGCGCCAGGTCCCCTGGCCGATGACAGGGACGGGTACGCCGGCCAGATCAATGGTGCGCATGACAACCTCCTGATGAATTTGCGAATTAACAGTGTGGCACCGACTGGACAAAAGGGTTCAATCGAAGGAAGGTGGCCCTTTCCATCCCAGCCATAGAAAGGGCATGCAATGCTGTTTGTGGTCATGTTGGGGGGTAAGCACCCCCGGGCGAAAATCGAAGTGCATGATGTGGTGTTCGCCGTCGCCGACACCCTGGAAGCCGCCTACCCGCAACTGCGCGAGGGCTGGTTTGGCAGCCAGAAAGGTGTGCATATCGACTCCTGGATGACGGTGGATGGCGTTGACGGCTGGAAAGTCCAGCTCAGCCACCTGGCGCCGAACGCCGGGGCGCCGCGCCTGTATTTCATCAACCTGGGCGGGTATGAATCGAACGTCTTTGGCGAGGCACACCACTACCTGCTGGTGGTTGCGCGTACGGCCAGGGAGGCGGCAGCCCAAGGCAAACAGCAGATGCTCACGCACTGGACGCAATCCCACACCGACGGCGTACTGGATATCGACGACTGCCTGCCCATCGACCTGGTAGACGGGCGCTACATCCACCTGGAACCCGGCGTACACCGCCCGGTCGTCACGCGAAACGACTACATCGTACTGCCCTGACCGCCTCCTACCCGAACGGGGTATGGCGCCCCACCCGCCACCTGCCTGAAAGTGCAATCAGTCCCTCGGCCTGACAACAAGCACAACATCAAGGTGGGTTCGCCATGCATAAAGCCGTTATCGCCCTGTTCAGCGCTGTCTTGCTTGCATCAACGTCCGTCAGCCAGGCCGCTGACGACCCGGGCAACACCTTGCGCATCTACAACTGGGCCGATTACATCGGGGAACACACCCTCGCCGACTTCGAGAAAGCCACCGGCATCAAGGTGATCTACGACACCTACGATTCCTACGAGACCGTGCAGGGCAAGCTGCTGTCCGGGCGCTCGGGTTATGACCTGGTGGTGCTCAACGCGTCCCTGGTGCCGCTGCTGATCAAGGCCAAGGCCTTCCGGCCCCTCAACAAAGCGCTGCTGCCGGACTGGAACAACCTCGACCCGCAAGTGCTGAAAAGCCTGGAAACCCATGATCCGGGCGTGACCTATTCCGCGCCTTACACCTGGGGCAGCAATGGCGTGACCTACAACATCGACAAGATCAAGGAACGCATGCCGGATGCGCCCATCGGCTCACTGGCGATGATCTTCGATCCCAAGATCGTTTCGCGCTTCGCCGACTGTGGCATCACCTTCATGGACTCCCCTACCGACATGATCCCGCTGGCCCTGACCTACCTCGGCCTGGACCCCAACAGCGTGGCGCCCAAAGACCTCAAGGCCGCTCAGGACGTGCTGATGGCCGTGCGCCCGTACATCCGCAAATTCGACTCCAGCGGTTTTATCAACGGCCTGGCCAATGGCGAGTTGTGCATGGCCACCACCTGGTCCGGCGACTACGCCACGTCCCAGGCCCGGGCGGCGGAAGCCGGGGCCAAGGTCAACCTGGGTTACTTCATCCCAAGGGAAGGCTCGCTGATCTGGTTCGATAACTTCTACATCCCGGCCGACGCACCCCATGTGGCGAATGCCCACAAGTTCATCGAGTTCCTCCTGCAACCGCAAGTGATCGCCGGCGTAAGCAACACCATTCACTACGCCAACAGCAACCTGGCCTCCAAGCCCTTTGTAAATGCCGATATACGCGACAACCCGGCCATCTACCCGGACCCGGCGACGATGCAGCGCTTGTTCACCCAGAAAAGCCAGTCCCAAGCTGCCGTGCGCCTGATCACCCGTACCTGGAATGCCGTGAAGACCGGCAAGTGAAACCCAGCCATTGAAGGTAAACGCCATGACCCTGCCAAATCCTGACTTTTTCGCCCAGTTCGACCACGACCAACTGGACGCCGCCGACAAGGCCCATTACATGCACGGTTTTCATATGTTCGACGAACACCGTGAACAAGGCTCACTGAATATCGCGGCGGGTGACGGCGCCTACATCTACGACACCGCCGGCAACCGCTACCTGGATGCGGTCGGCGGCATGTGGTGTACGAATATCGGCCTGGGCCGCGAGGAAATGGCAGACGCCATCGCCAACCAGGTTCGCCAGCTGGCGTACTCCAACCCGTTCTGCGACATGGCCAACGTCACCGCTATCGAACTGTGCGCCAAGCTTGCCAGCCTGGCTCCCGGCGATCTTGATCATGTGTTCCTGACCACCGGCGGTTCCACGGCTGTCGATACCGCCTATCGTCTGGTGCAGTTCTATCAGAACAGTCGCGGCAAGCATGAGAAGAAACACATCATCTCGCGCTTCAGTGCGTATCACGGCTCGACGTTCCTCACGATGTCCATCGGCAACAAGGCCGCCGACCGCGCGCCGGAATTCGATTTCATGAGCGACTTGTTCCACCACATTTCATGCCCCAACTACTACCGGGCGCCGCAGGGCATGAGCGAGGCGCAGTTCCTCGATTTCCTGGTGGATGAGTTCGAAGACAAGATCCTGACCATCGGCGCCGACAAAGTGGCCGCGTTCTTTGCCGAACCGATCATGGGCTCGGGCGGCGTGATCATTCCGCCCAAGGGTTACCACCGGCGCATGTGGGAAGTCTGCCAACGTTATGACCTGCTCTACGTGGCGGATGAAGTGGTGACGTCCTTCGGCCGGCTGGGAAAATTCTTCGCCTCCCAGGAAGTGTTCGACATGCAACCGGACATCATCACCACCGCCAAGGGCCTGACGTCCGGCTACCTGCCGTTGGGCGCGTGTATTTTCTCGGACCGCATCTGGCAAGTGATCGGCGAGCCGGGCAAGGGCCGCTGCTTTACCCACGGCTTCACCTACAGCGGCCACCCGGTGAGTTGCGTGGCGGCGCTGAAGAACATTGAGATCATCGAGCGGGAAAACCTGCTGGCCCATGTCGAAGACGTCGGCGTGTACCTCGAACAGCGCCTGCAAACCCTGGCCAATCTGCCGCTGGTGGGCGACGTGCGCTGCCAGCGGCTGATGGCCTGCATTGAGTTCGTCGCCGACAAGCACACCAAGGCGCTGCTGCCGGACGCGGTGAACATCGGCGAGAAGATCCACCTGCGGGCCCAGGCCAAAGGCTTGCTGGTACGGCCCATTGGCCACCTGAATGTGATGTCGCCGCCGCTGATCATCACCCATGCCCAGGTGGATCAAGTGGTGGAAATCCTGCGCCAGTGCATCCTCGACACCGCCGAAGAGCTGCGCCAGAGCGGCGAGTATCAAGGCCGATGAGCCTGGGCGCCCCGGTGCTTTTGCCGGGGCCCTGGCCGGCGGGTAGACTGGCCGGCATGAACCAGCATGCCGATCACTGCCATGCCCCGTCCTTCCAGGTGCTTGACGCCTGGAATGGTGCGTTGGCCCACGCCTTCGCCAGCGTCGACGAAGCGTCATTCCTTGAACACCTGGCCTGCGCCCTCAGTGCGCTGACCCCTATCGAATCGATGATGATCAGCCTGGAGCGCCAGGGCCAGGCGCCACACTTGCTCTACCAGCAAGGCATCCCCCGGCCGCACTACGAAGAGATCATCAACCGTTACTTCTCCCGGGGCTACCTGCTGGACCCGTTCTGCCTCGCGGTAGACAAGGGCCTGGCCGAAGGTTTCTACCACCTGGCGCAGATCGCCCCGGACGATTTCTTCAACAGCGAGTACTACAAAACCTACTACCTGCGCAGCGGCGGCGCCCAGGAGAGCTACTACATCGTCGACCTGTGCCCCAACAGCAAGATTTCGTTGTGCATGTTCCAGGGGCTGAGTGCCGGCCAGTTCAGCGACGAACAACTGGCACTGCAACGAACCGCCCAACCCATCGTGCGCGAACTGCTACGCCGCTTCGGCACCACGGGCGGGCTGTGCAAGGTGATCAGCGACGAGGCCTTCACCCAGACCCAGGTGCATCAGCAGATTGAAGCGGCGTTCATGCATTTTGGCAGCGGCGTATTGACCGTGCGCGAACGGGAAATCGCCCATCTGATATTGCGTGGGCACTCGGTGAAATCCACCGCGCAGGTGCTGGGCATTTCCCCGGAAACCGTGCGCATGCACCGCAAGCATTTGTATACCAAGCTTGAAATCAACTCCCAGGCGGAGCTGTTTGCGCTGTTTATCGATTGGCTGACCCACAGCGGCGTAATGGCCCGATCCTGACCGTCCAGGCAACCCAGGGGAACTTTGCCAGGAAATAACCACCTGAATCCGGTACGCTCAGCATTTTTACCCAAGGAGATACCCCTCATGGCCAAAGCCACCGCCCGTCACATCCTCGTTGCCACCGAAGACAAGTGCAACGAACTGAAAGCGCAAATCGAAGGCGGCGCCGACTTCGCCGAAGTTGCCAAAGCCAACTCGTCCTGCCCGTCCAGCCGTCAAGGCGGCGACCTCGGTTCGTTCGGCCCGGGCCAAATGGTCAAGGAATTCGACACCGTCGTATTCAGCGCCCCGGTCAACACCGTGCAAGGCCCAGTGAAAACCCAGTTCGGTTATCACCTGCTGGAAGTAACCAGCCGTCAGGACTGATCCAGTCCGCGCTAATGTTTAAAACAACGGCCCACCCTTTGGTGGGCCGTTGTGCATCTGTGACAGTGTGATGACTGGCGAGGCGTACGCGCATAGCGTACAAATCCCTTTACCTCTTCACCCGGCGCCCAAGGCTGATAATGCGAGTCGCTTTTTCTACCCTGTTTTGCTCCACCCTGGCCCTGTTGCTGGCCAGCACCGCCGTGATCGCCGCGCCGCAATCGGCATTGACCGTGTACGGCGAGCCGGCCAAATACCAACCCGGCTTCACCCATTTCGACTACGCCAACCCCAATGCCCCCAAGGGCGGCAGCCTGCGGCGTTCGGCGATCGAAATCGGGCGCTACGACCATGTACTGCCTTATGGCGACAAAGGCATCGGGGTCAGCCAGGTCGATGGCTGGCTGTATTCGCCCCTGGCCCTGCGTTCGCTGGACGAGCCCTACACGGTCTACGGCCTGGTGGCGGAAAAGATGGAGCGGTCAGACGACGGTCTGTCCCTGCGTTTCTACCTGAACCCCAAGGCGCGTTTCGCCGATGGCCAACCGATCACCGCCGAAGACGTGCGTTACTCCTTTGACCTGCTGATGACCCAGGGCAGCCTGCGCTACCGCACGCTGTTCGCCGACGTCAAACACGTCGAAGTCGAAGGCCTGCGCCAGGTGCGCTTCGATTTCTCCAGCAACGAAAACCGCACCCTGCCCCTGGATGTCGCGACCCTGCCGGTGTTCCCCGAGCATTGGTGGAAGACCCGCAACTTCGCCGACGGCGGCGGCTACGAGATTCCCCTCGGCAGCGGCCCCTACACCATCAGCAAGGTGGATGCCGGCAACACCATCACGTTCAAGCGTGACCCGAACTGGTGGGGCAAGGACCTGCCCATCAGCCGCGGCCTGTACAACTTCGATCACCTGAGCCTGGAATACTTCGGCGACACCGAAGTCGCGCGCCAGGTCCTGCGGGGCGGTGCCTACGACTTCAACCGCGAATTCTCCGCCACCGGCTACTCCATCGGCTACAACGGCCCGGCCCTCGATGATGGCCGCCTACAACGCGCGCACCTGGCCAAGGAGGCACCGCAGCCGGCCCAGGGCTACGTATTCAACGTGCAAAAACCGATGTTCAAGGACCGCCGCGTGCGCCAGGCCCTGGCCATGCTGTGGGACTTCGAGTGGGCCAACCGGCAGATGATGCGCAACATGTACATCCGCCAGCAGAGCTTCTTCTCCAACAGCCCGCTGGCGGCGACCCAACTGCCGGACGCCCAGGAACTGGCGATCCTGGAACCTTTGCGCGGGCAGATTCCCGACGAAGTCTTCACCCAGGTGTTCAAGGCCCCCACCACCGACGGTACCGGGATGATCCGCGACAAGCAGCTGCAAGCCCTGGCCCTGCTGGAACAGGCCGGCTGGAAGCCCGACGGTGACAAGCTGGTGAATGCCGAGGGCGAGCCGCTGGAGTTCACCTTCCTCAACGCCCAGAACGGCCTTGAGCGCCTGTTGTTGCCGTACAAGCGCAACCTGGCGCAGATCGGCATCACCCTCAACATCCGCCGCATTGACTCCTCGCAATACGTCAACCGCCTGATGGCCCGGGACTACGACATGATCGTCACCGGCTTCCCGGTTACCACTTCGCCGGGGATGGAGCTGTACAACTACTTCGGTTCGGCCGCCGCGTTTGATACCGGCGCCAACAACTACATGGTGCTGAAAGACCCGGCCGTCGACAGCCTGATCAACGGCCTGGTCAAGGCTGATACCCAGTCGCTGATGCTCAGTTACGCCCACGCCCTGGACCGCGTGCTGCAATGGAATTACCTGTGGATCCCCAACTACTACCCGCCGGGCACCTCCGCCGCGTGGTGGAACCGCTTCGGCCGCCCGGCCGTGGAAGCCAAGACCGATGAGGCCCTGGAAACCTGGTGGGAAATCAGCCCCACACCGCTCACTAACGAGCAGATGAAAGCCGAACTGACCAAACGCCCGGGAGCCCGCTGATGTTTGCCTATATCGTGCGGCGCTTGCTGCTGATCATTCCCACCCTGGTGATTATCCTGCTGGTGAATTTCGTTATCGTGCAGGCCGCGCCCGGCGGGCCGGTGGAACAGGCCATCGCCCACCTGCAAGGTATCGGCGGCGGTGGCGTCGGCGGCTCGTCTGCCGAAAGCCTCAGCAGCGGCTCCCGGGCCAGCCGTGGCCTGGACCCGAAACTGATCAAGGACATCGAAAAACAATACGGCTTCGACAAGCCCGCGCCGGAACGCCTGTGGCTGATGCTCAAGAGCTACGCCCAGCTGGACTTCGGCAACAGTTTCTTCCGTGGCAAAAGCGTGACCGACCTGATCCTCGAAAAGATGCCGGTGACCATTTCCCTCGGCCTGTGGGCCACCTTGATCACCTACCTGGTGTCGATCCCGCTGGGGATTCGCAAGGCGGTGCGCCATGGCAGCAGTTTTGATGTGTGGAGCAGCACCGCGATCGTGATTGGCTATGCGATGCCGGCGTTCCTGTTTGCGATGTTCCTGATCGTGGTGTTCGCCGGCGGCACTTCGTTGAACTGGTTTCCGGTGCGCGGGCTGGTCTCGGAAAACTTCGACCAGTTGAGCACCGTCGGCAAGATCGCCGATTACTTCTGGCACCTGGTACTGCCGGTCAGCGCCCTGGTGATCGGCGGCTTCGCCACCTTGACCATCCTCACGAAAAACTCGTTCCTCAATGAAATCACCCGCCAGTACGTGGTCACCGCCCGGGCCAAAGGCTTGAGTGAACGCCGGGTGCTTTACGGGCATGTGTTTCGCAATGCCATGCTGCTGGTGATCTCGGGGATTCCCCAGGCATTTATCGCGGTGTTCTTTGCCGGCTCGCTGCTGATCGAGGTGATCTTCTCCCTCGACGGCCTCGGTCGCATGAGCTACGAAGCTGCAGTTTCACGGGATTATCCGGTGGTGTTCGGTTCGTTGTTTATCTTCACGCTGTTTGGCCTTTTGATAAAACTCATCGGTGACCTCTGCTACACCCTGGTGGACCCGCGTATCGACTTCGCCGCGAGGAACGCCTGATGCTCAAGCTCTCTCCCGTGGCCCGTCGGCGCTTTGAACGCTTCAAGAAAAACCGCCGCGGCTGGTGGTCGCTGTGGCTGTTTATCGGCCTGTTTATCCTGACCCTCGGCGGCGAGTTGATCGCCAATGACAAACCCCTGGTGCTCAGCTACCAGAATGAGCTGTATTTCCCGGTGTTCAAGCGCTACACCGAGCAGGAGTTCGGCGGGCAACTGCCGTTCCAGGCGGATTACCGCAGTGAATACGTGCAGAACCTGATCAAGAAGGACGGCGGCTGGATGCTGTTCCCGCCAATCCCGTTCAGCGACGACACCCCCAACTATGAGCTGACCCGCCCTGCCCCCAGCCCGCCCTCCAGCGTGAACTGGCTGGGCACCGATGACCAATCCCGCGACGTGCTGGCGCGGGTGATCTTCGGCGCCCGGGTGTCGATCCTGTTTGCCCTGGCTCTCACCGCCATCAGCGCCGCCATCGGCATCGCGGCCGGTGCGTTGCAGGGATATTACGGCGGCTGGGTCGACTTGCTCGGGCAACGAATATTGGAAGTGTGGTCCGGGCTGCCGGTGCTGTATCTGTTGATCATCCTGTCAGGGTTTGTCGAACCGAATTTCTGGTGGCTGCTGGGGATCATGGCGCTGTTTTCCTGGCTGGCCCTGGTGGACGTGGTGCGCGCCGAGTTCCTGCGGGGGCGCAACCTGGAGTACGTCAAGGCCGCGCGGGCGTTGGGCCTGGGGGACGGCAAGATCATCCGCCGGCATATCCTGCCGAACGCGATGACCGCTACCCTGAGCTACCTGCCGTTCATTTTGACCGGGGCGATTTCTACCCTGAGCGCCCTGGATTTCCTCGGTTTCGGCATGCCCGCCGGCAGCGCGTCATTGGGTGAGCTGATCGCCCAGGGCAAGCAGAACCTGCAAGCACCATGGCTGGGGCTGACCGCGTTTTTCACCCTGGCGCTGATCCTGTCGTTGCTGGTGTTTATCGGCGAGGCGTTGCGTGACGCCTTCGACCCACGCTCATGAAGGCCGTTGAGATGACTGAAAACCTGATCGAGATTCGCGACCTGAGTGTCGCCTTCAACGGCCAGACCGTGGTGCGCAAGCTGTGCCTGGACGTGCGCCCCGGCGAGTGCCTGGCGCTGGTGGGCGAGTCGGGTTCGGGCAAATCGGTGACCGCCCATTCGATCCTGCAACTGCTGCCCGAAGCCGGCACCGAAACCACCGGCTCGGTGCGCTATCGCGGCCAGGAACTGCTCGGCGCCTCGCCCGCCACCCTGCAAAAACTGCGGGGCAACCGGATTGCGATGATCTTCCAGGAGCCGATGACGTCCCTGAATCCGCTGCACAGCATCGAGAAGCAGATCGGCGAAACCCTGCTGTTGCACAAGGGCCTGGGCGGCAAACAGGCCCAGGCGCGGATCCTTGAATTGCTCGAACTGGTGGGCATCCAGAAGCCCCGGGAACGCCTCAAGGCCTACCCCCACCAACTCTCCGGCGGCCAGCGCCAGCGGGTGATGATCGCCATGGCCCTGGCCTGTGAACCGGAACTGCTGATTGCCGATGAGCCGACGACTGCACTGGATGTGACGGTGCAGCGCAAGATCCTGCTGCTGCTCAAGTCCCTGCAACAACGCCTGGGCATGTCGCTGCTGCTGATCAGCCACGACCTCAACCTGGTGCGCAGCATTGCCCAGCGGGTGTGCGTGATGAAGGCCGGGGAAATTGTCGAACAGGCGGATTGCGAAACCCTGTTCTGCGCCCCGCAGCACCCTTACAGCCGCCTGCTGCTGGATGCTGAACCGGCAGGCATCGTCTTGAATCACGAGGCGCGGGAGACGGTGTTGCAGGTGGATAACCTGAGTGTGCAGTTCCCGCTGGGCGGCGGACTGTTCCGGCGCAAGCAATACCTGCAAGCGGTGGATGGCATCAGCCTGGAGGTACAGCGCGGCAAGACACTGGGGATTGTCGGCGAGTCCGGCTCGGGCAAATCCACCCTGGGCCAGGCGATTCTGCGGCTGCTGGATTCCAGCGGCGCGATTCGCTTCCAGGGCGAGGCCCTCGACGGCCTGACGCAAAAGCAGATGCAACCGTGGCGCAAGCAGATGCAGGTGGTGTTCCAGGACCCGTTCGGCAGCCTCAGCCCGCGGATGTCGGTGGCGCAGATCATCAGCGAAGGCCTGGAAGTGCATGCGCCGTGCAGCCTCAAGGACCGCGAAGCCCAAGTGATCCGCGTGCTGGAAGACGTGGGCCTGGACCCTGCCAGCCGCCATCGCTACCCCCATGAATTCTCCGGCGGCCAGCGCCAGCGCATCGCCATCGCCCGTGCGCTGGTGCTCAAGCCGGCGCTGATCCTGCTGGACGAACCCACTTCTGCACTGGACCGTACCGTGCAGAAACAGGTGGTCGCCCTGTTGCTTGAGTTGCAGGAAAAGTACGGCCTGACGTACCTGTTTATCAGCCATGACCTGGCAGTGGTGCGGGCCCTGGCCCACGACATGATCGTGATCAAGGACGGTAAGGTGGTGGAACGCGGGCCCAGCGATGAAGTGTTTGCCGCGCCTCAACACCCTTACACCCGGGAACTCCTCGCGGCGGCGCACCCATGAGCACCACTGGCAGCCTCAAGGATTACCAATACGTTCGCGGCCTGGCGATCCAGTCGCTGTTCGAGATCATCGAGCAGTCCAGCGAAGGCACGGTGATTGTCGACGGTGACGCGAACATCGTCTGGATGAACGAGCGCTACGCGAAGCGCTTCGGCCTGAAAAGCGCCGACGAAGCCATCGGGCAACCCTGCGAGCAGGTGATTTCCAACAGCCTGTTGCGCCAGGTGGTGCGTAACGACCAGCCGATATTGCTGGATATCCAGGACACGCCCAAAGTCCCGCTGGTGGTGATGCGCCTGCCGATCCATGACGACGCCGGTAAGGTGATCGGTGCGATCGGGTTTGCGCTGTTTGATGAGCTGCGCAACCTGTCGCCGCTGATCGAGCGCTACCTGAGCATGCAGCAGGAACTGGCTTCCACTCGGTCGCTGCTGAGGTCGCGGCAGAGTAAATACAACTTCGCGCACTTTATCGGCACCAGCGCGGCCAGCCTGGAAGTCAAACGTCGGGCGCGGCGCAGTGCGAGTGCGGAGTCGCCTGTGTTGCTGCTGGGGGAAACCGGGACCGGCAAGGAGCTGCTGGCCCAGGCGATTCATGGTGCATCGCCTCGGGCGCACAAAGCCTTTGTGAGCATCAACAGCGCGGCGATTCCCCATGATTTGCTGGAAGCCGAATTCTTCGGCACGGCACCGGGCGCGTTTACCGGCGCCGACCGCAAGGGCCGCCCCGGCAAGTTGCAGATTGCCCAGGGCGGCACGCTGTTTCTCGATGAGATCGGCGACATGCCGCTACCACTGCAAAGCAAATTGCTGCGGGTGTTGCAGGAGAAAGAGTTCGAGCCGGTGGGCTCCAACGAGATGATCCACAGTGATGTGCGGGTGATTGCGGCCACGTCCATGGACCTGGAAGCGGCAATCAAGCGCGGCGAGTTTCGGGCGGACCTGTATTACCGGCTGAATGTGCTGCCGATCCAGGTGCCGCCGTTGCGCGAGCGGCTGGATGATTTGCCGGCGTTGAGCGAGGCGATTCTGGAGGAGTTGCGCAGCCAGCATGAGCTGGACCGCGAGGCCTTGGCGCTATTGGCGCAGCATGCGTGGCCGGGGAATATCCGCGAGCTGCGCAATGTGCTGGAGCGGGCGGCGCTGTTGAGTGATGACCTGGTGCTGGATGCCAGTGAAATTCGCGCAGCAATTGGTACATTCAGCCCGGTTGAGCAGAGTTCGGTAGAGACCGTTGAGGGCGAGAGTTTCAGCGCGGCCCGGGAGCGGTTTGATCGGCAGGTGATTGGGGCGGCGTTGAAGCACTGTGAGGGGAATGTGGTGGAGGCGGCGAAGCGGCTGGGGCTGGGTCGGTCGACCTTGTACAAGAAAATGGTTGCCCTGGGCATCGCCTAGTCTCCAAAAAGAGACACAATTCCAAATACAGAGAAAATCCAATGTGGGAGCGGGCTTGCTCGCGAATGCGGTGTGTCAGTGCCTGAATTACTGCCTGATACACCGCATTCGCGAGCAAGCCCGCTCCCACATTTGATCTCCAACAGTCTCAAATTCGGGACAAAACTTGAGAGTACTCTCACAGATCAATAATTTCTCTATATATTTCAATAGGTTAATAACTTGGCACACATCTCGCTAAAGACCCTCCCCACCGCCTCACCCCCACAAAAATAACAATCAGATGGAGACACACCATGAGTGTGATCATTGCCCTCGCAGCCCTGGCGCTGCTGATGCTGGCCGCCTACCGTGGCTACAGTGTCATCCTGTTCGCCCCCATCGCCGCCCTCGGCGCCGTGCTGCTCACCGACCCTTCCGCCGTCGCTCCCGCGTTCACCGGGGTGTTCATGGAGAAAATGGTCGGCTTCCTCAAGCTGTATTTTCCGGTGTTCCTGCTCGGCGCGGTGTTCGGCAAGCTGATTGAAATCTCCGGTTTCTCGCGCTCCATCGTCGCCGCTGCGATCCAGGTGCTCGGCACCCGCCAGGCGATGCTGGTGATCGTGCTGGTGTGCGCCCTGCTGACCTACGGCGGCGTGTCGCTGTTCGTGGTGGTGTTCGCGGTGTACCCGTTTGCCGCCGAGATGTTCCGCCAGAGCAATATCCCCAAGCGCCTGCTGCCGGCGACCATCGCCCTAGGCGCGTTCTCGTTCACCATGGACGCCCTGCCCGGCACGCCGCAGATCCAGAACATCATCCCCAGCACCTTCTTCAACACCACCGCCTGGGCCGCGCCGTGGCTGGGGCTGATCGGCACGATCTTCGTGTTCTGCGCCGGCATGCTGTACCTGGCCCGCCAGCGCAACAAGGCCCAGCGCGCCGGTGAAGGCTATGGGACCGAGCTGCGCAACGAGCCGGAAACCGCCGAAGACATCAAGCTGCCCAACCCATGGATCGCCCTGTCGCCGCTGCTGCTGGTGGGCATCATGAACCTGCTGTTCACCCACTGGATTCCGCTGTGGTACGGCAAGACCCACACCCTCAGCCTGCCGGGCATGAGCGTGCCGGTGCAGACCGAAGTCGCCAAGCTCACGGCAATCTGGGCGGTGCAGGCGGCGTTGCTGGTGGGGATTATCGTGGTGCTGGTGTTCGGCTTCTCGGCGATTCGCAGCAAGCTCGCCGAGGGCAGCAAGAGCGCGGTCAGCGGCGCGCTGCTGGCGGCGATGAACACCGCTTCGGAATACGGTTTTGGTGCGGTGATCGCCTCGCTGCCGGGCTTCCTGGTGCTGGCGGACTGGCTCAAGGGCATTCCCAACCCACTGGTCAACGAAGCGATTACCGTGACCCTGCTGGCCGGCATCACCGGTTCCGCCTCGGGCGGCATGAGCATCGCGCTGGCGGCCATGTCGGAGAGCTTTATTTCAGCGGCCCATGCGGCCAATATCCCCCTTGAAGTACTGCACCGGGTCGCGGCCATGGCCAGCGGCGGCATGGACACCCTGCCCCACAACGGCGCCGTGATCACGCTGCTGGCGGTCACCGGGCTGACCCACCGCGAAGCCTATAAAGATATTTTCGGCATCACGATCATCAAGACCCTCGCGGTGTTCGTGGTGATTGGTACTTTCTACGCCACCGGCATTGTGTGAGGTTGATATGACGACATTGAACGGCAAGACCGCCCTGGTCACCGGTTCCACCAGCGGCATCGGCCTGGGCATTGCCCTGAGCCTGGCCAAGGCCGGCGCCAACCTGATCCTCAACGGCTTCGGCGATGCCAGCGCGGTGATCGCCCAGGTGCAGGCCTTCGGCGGCAAGGTCGGGCATCATCCGGCTGACGTCAGCGACCCGGCGCAGATCGCCGAGATGATCGCCTACGCCGAGCGCGAGTTTGGCGGCATCGACATTCTGGTGAACAACGCCGGGATCCAGCATGTGGCGCCGGTGGATGAATTCCCGGTGGAGCGCTGGGATTCGATCATTGCGATCAACCTGTCGTCGGTGTTCCACAGCACGCGTTTGAGCCTGCCGGGCATGAAAGCCAAGGGTTGGGGGCGGATCGTCAATATCGCCTCGGTGCATGGGCTGGTGGGTTCGGTGGGCAAGGCGGCTTACGTCGCTGCCAAGCACGGGGTGATCGGGCTAACCAAGGTGGTGGGCCTGGAAACAGCCCAGAGTAATGTCACCTGCAATGCCATCTGCCCGGGCTGGGTGCTGACGCCGCTGGTGCAGAAGCAGATTGATGACCGCATTGCCAGCGGGGTTGACCCGCAGCAGGCGCAGCAGGATTTGCTGGCGGAGAAGCAGCCGTCGCTCGAGTTCGTGACACCGCCGCAATTGGGGGAGCTGGTGCTGTTCCTGTGCAGCGAAGCCGGCAGCCAGGTGCGGGGCGCGGCGTGGAATATCGACGGTGGCTGGCTGGCCCAGTAAACGACGATTCCCAAGACACCGCAGCTCAAATGTGGGAGCGGGCTTGCTCGCGAATGCGGTGTATCAGTTAACACATCTGGAACTGACCCACCGCATTCGCGAGCAAGCCCGCTCCCACATTTTGATCGGTGTCGTTAGATAGATCAGATAATAAAAAAGAGATTTCCTTATGTCCGAAATACTCTGGCAACCCTCCCCCGAACGCATCCACAACACCCGGATGGACCAGTTCCGGCGCTTCATCAATGATCGCCATGCCTTGCAGATCAGCGACTACCCGGCCCTGCACCAGTGGAGCATCGACCAGCGCCCGGACTTCTGGCAGTCGATTGTCGAGTTTTTTGAGGTGCAGTTCCGCACGCCGCCCAGCGCGGTACTGATCGAAGACGCCGAGATGCCCAGCGCCCAGTGGTTTCCCGGCGCTACCCTGAACTTTGCCGAACACCTGCTGCGCCGCCGCGACGATCACCCCGCCGTGGTCGCGATCAGCGAAGACGGCCAGCGCGAGCAACTGACCTACGCCGAACTGGCCCGCCATGTCGCCGGCCTGCAACGCAGCCTGCGGGCGGCCGGCGTGGGCGTAGGGGACCGGGTGGCCGCGTGCATGCCCAACACCTGGCAAACCCTGGTGGGCATGCTCGCCACCACCAGCCTCGGCGCCATCTGGTCGTGCTCCTCGCCGGACTTCGGCACCCAGGGCGTGATCGACCGCTTCGGCCAGATCGAACCCAAGGTGCTGATCACCTGCGCCGGTTACCGCTACGCCGGCAAGGTCATCGACCAAAGCAGCAAGCTCAATGAAATCCTCGAACGGCTGCCGTCCCTGCAACAGCTGATCATCGTGCCCTATGCCCGCCCGCAGGCGCGTCCCGAGGAGTATCAGACCCGGGCCCACGTCGCGCTCTGGGACGACTTCTACAGCCCCGGCGGCGAGCCCGATTTCGTCGCCGTGCCCTTCGATCAGCCCCTGTACATCCTCTATTCCAGCGGCACCACCGGCGTGCCCAAGTGCATCATCCACGGCACCGGCGGCGTGCTGCTCACCCACCTCAAGGAACACGGCCTGCACGCCGACCTGTCGCGGGACGACTGCCTGTTCTACTACACCACCTGCGGCTGGATGATGTGGAACTGGCTGGTGTCGGTACTGGCCATCGGCGCCACGGCGGTGCTGTATGACGGCTCGCCGTTTCACCCCGGGCCGGAACGCCTGATGGACCTGATCGACCAGGAAAAAATCAGCGTGTTCGGCACCAGCCCCAAGTTCCTTGCCACCCTGGAGAAGGCCGGGCTGCAACCGCGGCTGAGCCATGACCTGGGCAGCCTCAAGGGCCTGATTTCTACCGGCTCGCCGCTGTCGCCCCAGAGCTACGACTACGTGTACCGCGAGATCAAGCCCGAGCTGTGCCTGTCGTCGATGTCGGGCGGCACCGACATCGTGTCCTGCTTCGTGATCGGCAACCCGGTGCTGCCGGTGCGCCGTGGCGAGATGCAGTGCAAGAGCCTGGCAATGGCTATCGAAGTGTGGGACGACCAGGGCCACCCGCTGGTGGGCGAAAAAGGCGAACTGGTGTGCACCCGGCACTTCCCGGCAATGCCCATCGGCCTGTGGAATGACCCGCACCAGGAAAAACTGCGGGCCTCGTATTTCAGCCAGTTCCCGGGCGTGTGGGCCCAGGGTGACTACGCCGAACAGCGGCCCAACGGCAGCCTGCTGATCCATGGCCGCTCGGATGCGGTGCTCAACCCCGCAGGCGTGCGCATCGGCACCGCGGAAATCTATCGCCAGGTGGAAAAAGTGCCTCAGGTCCTGGAAAGCCTGGCCATCGGCCAACGCTGGCAGGATGACGTGCGGGTGGTGCTGTTTGTGCGCCTCAACGATGGCATCGAACTGGACGACGGCCTGGAGCAGCAGATCCGCCAGGTGATCCGCGCCAACACCACGCCGCGCCACGTGCCGGCGAAGATCCTCGCGGTGACGGATATCCCGCGCACCATCAGCGGCAAGATCGTCGAGCTGGCGGTGCGCAACGTGGTGCATGGCGAGGCGGTCAAGAACACCGACGCACTGGCCAACCCCGAGGCGCTGGAGCAATTTCGTGATCGCCCGGAGCTGGCAGAAAGATGAAACGTTTTAGCCTTTAAGCACTCATTTGAAGACAAACCCCTCAAGCATGCTATTTTTCGAGGGTGGAAAGCCGGCCCCGGGTCGCGGGATAATCGGCTTTTGTCATTCTTCAAGCGTTACGCGCAGGGCATTTACATGAACGTATCACCCACCGGCAGCGAGGCCGCAGCACTGATTGCGCGGCTGGACTGGGCACGAAGCCCCCTCGGTGACGCCATTGATTGGCCGCAAAGTCTCCGTACCGCCGTCGACATCGTGATCCATTCACCGATGCCGATGCTGTTGCTGTGGGGCGCCGAACTCACCCAGATCTACAACGATGGCTTCGCGATGCTGGCGGGCAACAAGCATCCGGCAGCCTTCGGCCAACCGGCTGACCTGATCTGGCCTGAGCTCAAGCCGTTTACCGACCCGATCTACAGCGCCGTCCTCATGGGCCAGGTGCGCACCTTCACCGAGCAGCGTTTCGTCCTGCAGCGCAACGACCGCGACACCGAGATCTGGCTCGACCTGACCTACAGCCCGATCCGCGACGAGCGTGGCGAGGTCGCCGGGATCCTGATTACCGCCATCGAAACCAACGAGCGCCGGCGCATCGCCCTGGAACTGCAGCAGCGCACCGAGAACAGCCTCAAGGCCCAGCGCAACACCGAGCAACGCCTGCAGCTGGCCCTGGCCGCCACCGATGCCGTGGGCACCTGGGACTGGGATATCGGCGAAGACCGCTTTATCGCCGACGCCCATTTCGCCCAACTGCACGGTGTTGACCCGTGCGACGCCGACCTGCTGCCCATCAGCGACTACCTGCAAGGCGTGCACCCCGAAGACCGTGGCATGGTGGCCCGCAGCATCAAGCACTGCATCACCCACGGCACCGAGTACGCCGAGGAATACCGCCTGCAGCGCGCCGACGGCGAAGTGCGCTGGGTGTTTGCCCGGGGCCGCTGCTACAAGGACCACCATGGCCGACCGGCGCGTTTTCTCGGCGCCGCCCTCGACCTGACCGAGCGCAAGCACACCGAACAGGCCCTGCGCCAAAGCCAGACCGAGCTGCAACTGATCATCAACGCCATGCCGGTGTTGATCGGTTATGTCGACCACGAGCAGCGTTTTCGCCTGAACAACAGTGCCTATCTGGAATGGTACGGCATGACCCCGCAGGAGTTGTACGGCAAGAGCATCCGCGAAGTCGTGGGCGACGAAATCTATGCCGGGCGCGTCGACAAGATCGAGGCGGCGCTCAAGGGCAAGGCCTGCAGTTTCGTTACCGTCACCCCGCACCATGACGGGCGGCCACGCCACGCGCTGATGAAGTACCTGCCGCGTTTCAGCGCTGACGGTTCAGTCAACGGTTTCTATATTTTTGTAATCGACGAGACCGAGCGCAAACTCACCGAGGAAGCCCTGCGCCACCTCAACGAAAACCTCGAAGAGCGCGTCAGCCAGCGCACCCAGGCCCTGGCCGAAGCCAACCAGCGCCTGCAAAACGAGATGTTCGAGCGCGAGCGTGCCGAAGACGCCCTGCGCCATGCCCAGAAGATGGAAGCGGTCGGCCAGCTCACCGGCGGCATCGCCCATGACTTCAACAACATGCTCACCGGGATCATCGGCAGCCTGGACCTGATGCAACGCTATATCGCCGCCGGGCGCAGCGACGAGATCGGCCGTTTCACCGACGCCGCCGTATCCTCGGCTCATCGCGCCGCTGCGCTGACCCATCGCCTGCTGGCCTTCTCCCGCCGCCAATCCCTGGACCGCAAGCCGGTCGACCCGAATCAATTGGTGGCGTCCCTGGAAGACCTGTTCCGCCGCACCAAGGGCGCGCACATCGAACTCAAGGTGCAACTGGGCACCGACGTGTGGCCGGTGAACACCGACGCCAGCCAGCTGGAAAACGCCCTGCTCAACCTGGTGATCAACGCCCGCGATGCGATGCCCGACGGTGGGCAATTGTGCATCGAAACCGCCAACAGCTACCTCGACGGCACCGACATCACCACCCTGGAACCGGTCAAGGCCGGCGACTATGTGATGCTCGGCGTGAGCGACAACGGCGCCGGCATGACCGCGAAAATCCTCGCCAAGGCCTTCGACCCGTTCTTCACCACCAAGCCCATCGGCCAGGGTACCGGGCTTGGGCTGTCGATGATCTATGGGTTTGCACAGCAATCCGGCGGCCACGTGACCATCCAAAGCGAACCGGGCCAGGGCACCTGCGTGCGCCTGTACCTGCCGCGCCTGCATGGCACGGCACTGGAGCGGACCACGCCCGCTACCCAGGGCGAAGCCCCGGTAGCGCTGGAAGGCGAAGCCGTGGTGGTGGTCGAGGACGACCCGGCAGTGCGGATGCTGGTGGTGAATGTGCTGGATGAACTGGGCTACACCGCACACCAGGCGGCGGATGCACGGGCGGCGCTGCCGTTGCTGGAGTCCGACTTGCGCGTGGATTTGCTGGTGACTGATGTGGGCTTGCCGGGGATGAACGGCAGGCAACTGGCGGAAATCGCCCGGCAACACCGGCCGGACCTGAAGGTGCTGTTCATGACCGGTTACGCCGAGAAAGCCGCCGAGCGCCAGGGGTTCCTGGAGGAAGGCATGGACATGGTGGCCAAGCCGTTTTCGATTGACCTGCTGGCCAACAAAATCCGCAGCATGATCAGCTCAGAGGCCTGACTTCAGGCATAATCGCGCGCCGTTTCACATCAGGACCGATCAATGAAAGCCCAAGCCCGTCACATTCTGGTGAAAACCAGTGAGGAAGCCGAACAGCTCAAGCAGCGTATTGCCAAGGGCGAAGCGTTTGATGTGTTGGCCAAGAAGTACTCCACCTGCCCTTCCGCCAAGCGCGGCGGTGATTTGGGTGAAGTGCGGCCGGGGCAGATGGTGGGGGTGATTGATGCGGTGATCTTCAAGAAGCCCGTGAAGGTGGTTCATGGGCCGATCAAGAGCAAGTTCGGGTATCACCTGGTGCAAGTGTTTTACCGCGATTGATGGCTGATCGTTCCCACGCTCCGCGTGGGAATGCCTCACCTGACGCTCTGCGTCCGCTCTTGGGACGCAGAGCGTCCCTGGCTGCATTCCCACGCGGAGCGTGGGAACGATCAGCGTCAGTCTCGGGGAATGAGTGCACCTGGCACCTGAATCACCCGGCTCGCCAGCCGATGCCCGGCCAGTGCTGCATCCTGCGGCGAGCCGCCCTTGAGCCGACTGGCCAGGTACGCCGCACTGAACGAATCCCCCGCCGCCGTGGTGTCGACCACCTTCTCCACCACCAGCGCCGGCACCTCGAACCGCTCCCCCTCACAGCGAATCAAACACGCATCCGCCCCGCGCTTGAGCGCCACCTCGGCAATCGTCGGGTACGCCGCAAACACCTGCTCGCTGTCTTCATAGCCGAACAACGCCCGTTCGTCATCCTCGGTCAGCAAGGCGATATCCACCTCGGCCAACACCGCGTGATACGCCGCGCGTGCGGCGTCCACGCTGGCCCACAGGCGTGGCCGGTAGTTGTTATCGAACACCACCTTGCCGCCGCGCTTGCGGGTTTCGACCAGGGTTTCCAGCAGGCGCGCACGGCCCACTTCGCCCAGCACAGCCAGGGTGATGCCGCTGAAATACACCACGTCGTACGTCGGCAACGCTGCCAGGATCGGCTCGGCCGCCGGAGTGGTGAAGCAGTCGCGCACGGCCGCTTCATTGCGCCAGTAGAGGAATTTGCGTTCGCCGTTGGCATCGGTCTGGATGCAGTACAAACCCGGCAGGCGCCCGGGCAGGCGCTGGACCATGCCCAGGCCCAGGCCTTCTTCGGCCCAGTGCTTGCACATGGCATCGCTGAAGCTGTCATCGCCCAGGGCGGTGACGTAGTCGACGGTGCTCGGTTCACCCAGTTCGCGGCGCAGGTAGACGGCGGCGTTCAGGGTGTCGCCGCCGAAGCTTTGTTGCAGGCTGCCGTCGGCGCGGTGTTGCAGTTCGATCATGCATTCGCCGATGAGGGCGATGCGGGGTTTTGTGTTCATGCCTGGGGTCTCTCGATGTACTGGAGGGCCTCTTCGCGAGCAAGCCCGTTCCCACATTTGAATGCATTTCAACTGAAGGAACTCGGTCGAATGTGGGAGCGGGCTTGCTCGCGAAAGGCGCGACTCGGTCTAGAAGCAGGTATGCAGGCTTTCGATCACCTGCAACTGCTCATCCACCAGATTACCCACTTGCCACTTGTCGAAGGTCAGGCACGGGTGGGATGTGCCGAAGGAGATGATGTCGCCAATGCGCAACTCAACCCCCGGTGCGACGACCATGAACGCATGCTGGTCCATCACGGCGGTGACCTTGCACGCGGTCACGTCATCACCCTCGGCTGGCAGCACGCCAGCCTTGTAGCGCTTGAGCGGCACCGGCAGGCCGGCGTCGTAGGCGACGTCGCGCTTGCCCAGGGCGATCACCGCGAAGCCCGGCTCCGGCAGCGACTGCACATGGGCCCAGACTTCCAGCGCCGGGCGCAGGCCTTCGTTGAGGTCGCTGCGACGGTCGAGTACGCAGCACTGCGCGTCTTTGTAGATGCCGTGGTCGTGAGCCACGTAGCTGCCCGGGCGCAATACGCTGAGGAAACGGCCAGCGGCGTTCTGGGCTTCGAAGGATTCGGCAATCAGGTCGTACCAGGCCGAACCCGAGGCGGTAATGATGGGCTTGGCCAGGTCGAAGGCGCCGCTGTTTTGCAGGTCGACGGCCAGGCGTACCAGGGAGGCGGCGAATTCGCGGATGCCACTGATGGCGTGCTCGCCGTGGATCACCCCTTCGTAGCCTTCGATGCCGGTGAGGGCCAGCGCAGGCTGGGCCTTGATCGCCTTGGCCAGGTCGAGCACCTGTTGTTCGGTGCGGCAACCGCAACGCCCGCCGACCACGCCGTATTCGATCATCACGTTCAAGCGCAGGCCACGGGCGGCGAAGAACAGGCCCAGGTCGGCGACGTTGTCCGGGTGGTCGACCATGCAGTGGAAGTCGAATTCGGGGTCGGCCAGCAGGTCGGCGATCAGCGCCATGTTCGGCGCGCCCACCAGTTGGTTGGCCATCAACACCCGGCGAACCCCACCGGCGTACGCAGCGCGGGTCTGCACGGCGTTGGCCAGGGTGATGCCCCAGGCGCCCTGCTCGATCTGCCGCTGGAACAGCGCGGGCATCATGCTGGTCTTGCCGTGAGGCGCCAATTGCGCACCGCTGTTGCTGACGAAATCCTGCATCCAGCGGATGTTGTGTTCCAGGGCGTCACGGTGCAACACCAGGGCTGGCAGGCTGACGTCACGGACCAGATGTGCACCGATGGCGGCGGCGCCTTTTTCAACGGCATTGAAGGCAGACATAAGGGTTTCCTATTCGTTGATGCGACGGGCCAGGTTGTTCGCACTGTCGATCAGCACCCGGCGGTAGTCGTTGTAGTTTTTGATCGCATCGGCCCGTGGGGCGACGATGCACAGGGTCGCAATGCTGATGCCTTGGGCGTCCCGAACCGGGGCGGCAAAGCAGTGGGTAAAGGTGTCGGCGACACTGTCGAAGGAGAAGAATCCGTCGAGGGTGGCCTGACGGATTTGCCCGAGGAAGGTTTCCAGAGGCAGGCGCTGACCGTCCGGGAGGATGAAGTCGTCGTAGTCGATCAGGTCGATGATTTGCTGGTCGCTCAGGTGGCCCAGCAGCAGGCGGCCGGAGGCGGTCCAGGGGATCGGCGCGTTCTCGCCGATGTCTGAGGAAATGCGGAAATGCCGCTCGCCTTCGCGCATCAGGGCCACGGTGTATTTGCGGCCATTGAGCAGGCACATCTGGGCGGTTTCGTGGGTTTGGCTGACGATTTCCTGCAGGGCGTGGTCGGCTTCGCGGGTCAGGTCGAAATGGCGCAGGTGGGCCTGGCCGAGGAAGTACAGCTGACGGCCGAGGTAGACGTGACCGTCCTTGCCGACGGTTTCGAGGATGCGCCGTTCCAGCAGCGAGGCCACCAGTTCGTAGACCGTGGATTTGGGGCTGCCGATGCCGCTGGCGATGTCATTCGGGCGCAGGGGCTGGCCGATTTCCTTGAGGAAATCGAGGATATCGAACGCCCGGTCGAGGCCTTTGGCGCGGCGTTTGATGGTGTCTTCGGTCATGGCAGTCGTCGGTCCCGTTTGAAGATGTAGCTATCAACACAGCCCCCCTGTGG
>NZ_JACAPZ010000022.1:0-27785 GCF_013385475.1 Pseudomonas sp. G5001 | reverse complement strand
CCTGTGGTCTCAAGAGACGGGCATTTAGCCTTTTTTCTTGTAGGCCACGCAATCGATCTCAACCTTGCAATCGACCATCATGTTCGCCTGCACACACGCCCGCGCCGGAGCATGTTCCGGGTTGAAGTATTCGCCGAAGACTTTGTTGAAGCTCCAGAAGTCCCGTGGGTCTTCCAGCCATACACCGACGCGCACCACGTCTTCAAGGGCGTAGCCGGCTTCTTCGAGAATCGCCACCACGTTGCGCATGGTCTGGTGGGTCTGCTCGACGATCCCGCCCGTGATGATTTCACCGTCCACCGCCGGCACCTGGCCCGACACGTACAACCAGCCATCCGCTTCCACCGCGCGGGCGAAAGGACGAGGCTGGCCGCCGCCTGCAGTGGCGCCGGTGCCGTAACGAGTAATGCTCATAATGGATCTCCTGAAGTGATGATTTAAAAACGAATGTTCTTGAGAAATTCCGCCAGTCGCGGCGATTGCGGGCGTTCGAAAATGTCTTTCGGCGGCCCTTGTTCTTCAATGCGGCCCTGGTTCATGAAGACGATCTTGTCCGAGACTTCATAGGCAAAGCGCATTTCGTGGGTGACCAGCAACATGGTCATGCCCTCTTCCGCCAAACCCTTGATTACGCTGAGCACTTCGCCCACCAGTTCCGGGTCCAGGGCCGAGGTGACTTCGTCGAACAGCATCAGGCTCGGGTTCATCGCAATCGCCCGGGCAATCGCCACGCGCTGTTGCTGGCCGCCCGACAGTTGGCCCGGGAAGTGATTGCGGCGCTCCAGCAGGCCGACACGGTCCAGCCATTTTTCCGCCAGTGCAACCGCTTCGTCCTTGCCCATCTTCTTGACCTTGAGCAGGCCCAGGGTGACGTTCTGCAAGGCGGTCAGGTGCGGGAACAGGTTGAACTGCTGGAACGCCATGCCGGTCATCGCACGGTGCTGGGAGATCACCCGCTCCGGGTGGCGCACGCGCTTGCCGCCGACCTCGCTGTAGCCGATGGATTCACCGTCGAGGGTGATCTGGCCGCCCTGGAATTCTTCCAGCAGGTTGACGCAACGCAGCAGCGTGGTCTTGCCCGAACCGCTGGAGCCGATCAACGTCACGACGTTGCCGCGCTGCATGCTCAGGTCGACGCCCTTGAGCACTTCCACCGGGCCGTACTGTTTACGCAGGCCGCGAATGTTCAGCAGTGGCTGGCTTTCTTTTGAGAGTTGGTTCATGGCAACGCCACCCGCTTTTCAATGTAACGCCCCAACAATTCGATGGCGTAGTTGATGACAAAAAACATAAAGCCTGCAAACAGGTAGAACTCCAGGGTCATGAACGTCCGGGCGATGACCTGTTGGGTGCTGAGGAGCAGCTCGGCCACACCGATCACCGACAGCAAGGTGGAAGCCTTGACGATTTCGGTGGACGAGTTGACCCAGGTCGGCAGGATCTGCCGCAGCGCCTGGGGTAACAGCACGTAGCCCAGGGATTGATAGAAGGTCAGGCCGATGGCCTTGCCCGCTTCCAGTTGCCCCTTGGGAATGGCCTGCAATGCACCGCGCACGATTTCCGAAACGTGAGAGCCGCAGAACAGCGTCAGGCCCACGGCACCGGCCTGGAACGCAGTGATCTGCCAGCCAAGCGCCGGCAGCATGTAGAAGCACGCCAATACCAGCACAAATACCGGCGTACCGCGGATCAGGTCGACGTACAGGCGAAACGGTGCGCGCATCCAGAATTTGCCGTAGGTCAGTACCAAGCCGGCGACGATGCCGATCAGGGTGCCGAAGATAATGGCCAGGGCCGAGCAGTAGACGCTGGTCTGGAACCCCGCCCAGAGGGTTTCCCGGGCGATCCACAACTCATGCAGCCAGCTGGGGGATTCGTACATGGGCGCTCCTTAGCGGCGAATTGCCAAACGCTGTTCCAGGTAACGGAGCAGCATGGCAATGAGGTAACAGGCAGCCACGTAGAGCGCGGTCGTGACCATCCAGGTTTCAATCACCCGGTAGCTTTCGACGTTGATCTTGCGGGCGTAATAGGTCAGCTCCGGCACCGCGATCGCAGCGGCCAGGGAGGTGTCCTTGAACAGCGAAATGAAGTTGTTCGACAGCGCCGGCAGCACGTTGCGCAGCATCACCGGCACGGTGATGTACGCGCGGATACGCCATTCGCCCAGGCCAATGGCCAGGCCCGCTTCACGCAACCCCTTGGGAATGTTCAGCAGGCCTGCGCGAAAGACCTCGGTGAGGTAGGCACCGGCGTACAACGACAGGGTGATGATGAACGAAGGGATCTTGTCCAGCCGGATACCCAGGCTGGGCAAGGCGAAGTAGATCAACAGGATCAGCACCAGGATCGGGGTGTTGCGGATCACCGTCACATACACCGAGGCCACGATGCGCAGCGCACGGTGTTTGGACAGCATCGCAAACGCCATCAACAGGCCGATCACGCAACCGATGGCGATGGACAGCAGTGCCAGTTCAAGGCCGAGGCCGAGCCCCGCCAGCAAGCTGGGGAAATCGCGCCACACAGCGGCAAAGTTCAACTGATAGTTCATGGTCGGCAGTACCTGATTGGGGCGCCGTCAGCGACGCCCCAGGGTTTACGAATTACTTGAACTCAACCGGGAAACCGATCGCAGGCTCTGGCAGGTCCACACCGAACCATTGCTTGAACGAGGCCTTGTACATTGGGAATTCCACACCGGTCATGGCTTCATGCAGGGCGGTGTTGACGAAGTTCAGCCAGTCCTGGTCGCCACGCTTGACAGCGCACGCATAGGTTTGCGGGCTCCAGGCGTAGCTCGGGCTGCGGTAGCGGCCCGGGTTTTGCACCATCAGGTACTTGACCGAGGACTGGTCGGTGGCGGCGGTGTCGGCACGCCCGGAGTTCACGGCCTGGTACATCAGGTCGACGCTGTCGTACTGGTCGACCTTGGCTTTAGGCAAGGCCTGGTGCACCAGTTCTTCGGCGTAGACGTTTTGCAGCACGGCCACGGTGACGCTGTCGCCAGCGGCTTGCAGGTCTTCGATCTCTTTGTATTTGCTGTTGGCCGGCAGCAGCAGGCCCACGCCTTCGCGGTAGTACGGCAGGGTGAAAGCCACTTGCTGCGCGCGGCTGGCAGTGACAGTGATGAACTGGCAGCTCATGTCGACCTTGTCGGTCAACAGGTTGGGAATGCGGGCATCGGAAGACTGCACCACGTATTCGACTTTGCTCGGGTCATTGAACAGACCCTTGGCCACGATGTGGCCGATGTCGATGTCAAAACCCTGCAACTTGCCATCCGCTCCCTGGAAGTGCCACGGCGCATTGGTACTGCCTGTACCCACGATCAGGTGCCCACGCTTGAGCACTGTATCGAGCTTGCTGTCCGCCGCCTGCACTACGCTGGCGAGGGAAGCCGATGCGGCGAAGAGAAAAACACACGCTTTGAACACGGAAGGTCGGTGATGCATGACAAGCACTCCAGGGATTGTGTATTCCGCTATACCGGAACTTAGTATGTAACAACGGAATAGACAGCAGAAAGTGTGCCACACGCAGTAACAGAAAAATATTTCGGGATTAATTTCTTTTTAAATCAACGGGATAGATTTTTATCAGCGATAAGGCACTGGGCCAGCCGCTGCAATCAGATTGCTACCGTTGGCTACACACCGGGGTGACAGGCCACATTTGGGTGCGGGGGCGGGTCGTTACCGTGCACGAAAGCGGTGCAGTGGCCGGATGGAAGAATTCCGTGGCTGGGCTAGTCTTGGCAGATGATCGAGCCCCCAAGGAACGCGTTCAGATGAAGATCAGTCTTGTCCTTATGTTGTTGTCGCTGGCATTTGCCACCCAGGTGTTCGCCAAGGATGACCGGCGCGAATGCAAGGCCGAGTTGGTCAGGCTGAAGGCGGCGTTCAGTACGAACTACACCACGCAGAATCATCATGGGTATCGCAGGGCCAAGGATGCCAAGGATCAGGGTGACTATAAGCAGTGCGTGGGGTTGGCGAAGAAGGCTCGGGAGCGGGCGGAGCGCTGAAGGCGCTTTGGGGCTGCTGCGCAGCCCAGCGGGAGCAAGCTCCCTCGCCACAATGGGCTACTTGGAGGTGGGTACCTGTTAGTTTTGACAGTAGACGGTTTTGATCGCCGGGATTAGCGTGGGCCAGGCCTTTCGCTCAAGGAGATCATCATGGGAATTGCAACGGCGGTGATTGCCGATGCCGAGCAGTATCAGCAGTTGCTCAAGACGCATAGAACGGTGTTCATGCTGTTTGTTTCGCAGCACTGCCCGGCCTGCGGGGAGGCCGGGCCACTGTTTGAACGGATTGCCGGGAAATACGCCAGCTCCGTGAAAAGCCTGGTGCTCGACACTGCCCGAACCCCTAGGCATCCCGAGGTTACCGGCACGCCTACCCTGCTGGTTTTCCAGAATGGCAAGATGATCAATAAGCTGGAGGGGTTCGACGAAAAAACGCTGAGGGAGACGTTCGCCAGGACCAGAATCAGTCCTCCAACATCAACCGCGCCGTACCCGAAACCCGAATCGAGGCACCCTTTTCATCGGTGATCTGCGCCTGCAAGCGCGAACGGCTGCCCATGTCCTCGCCTTGGATGATGTCGATGCGCCCGTTGTGCGGCCAGCCCAGGTCCCGCAGGTAGCCGGCAAAGGCAGCGGTCGCGGCACCCGTGGCCGGGTCTTCGTACACGCCGCCCACCGCAAACGGGTTGCGGGTGTGGAACAGTGTCGGGCTTTCGGCAAACACCAGCACCACGGTACCCAGCCCGGCGTCGGTCATGTAGCGGCGACCGGCCTCCAGTTCATAGTGCATCTGGCTGAGTTTGGCGCGGCTGGCGAGCGCCAGCACCAGGTGGGAAATGCCGGCATGGATGATCGCTGGCGGAATGCTCGGGTCCAGGTCATTGCGGGTGTAACCGAACAAGGTCAGGCCCGCGTCTACCAGGGCATCGTTGGCCGGTGCGCTGCGGGTTGGCGGGGATTGCAGCGCGGCCTCGATCAGGTCGCCTTCGCTGCGGCCGCTGACGGAAATATCGCCGTTGTTCAACGCCAGGTGGAATTCGCCATCGCCCAGCGCCAGGCTCAAGGCCGCACCGAGGGCGATGGTGGCATGCCCGCAAAACGCAACTTCGGACTCCGGCGCGAAGTACCGCACGCGCCAGCCGTCATCCTGCGGGCAGGCAAATACGGTTTCCGAAAACCCGACTTCGTGGGCGATACGCTGCATTTCTACAGCTTCCGGCAGGCTGTCACCGATCCAAACACCTGCAGGGTTACCGCCCTGGTTGCCGTCACAGAATGCAGAAATCTTAAGCACGTCCAAAGTCATTCGGGTAACCCTTCCTTAACGGTTCAGTGAGCGGCGATGCTATCCAAAGGCCAGCCCAGCGTCGAATGAAATTCACCCGTTAAAGAGGGGCCAGCAACACCTGCGTGACCCGCCGCTCCTCCACCGCCGCCACGGTCAGGCGCCAGCCTTCATGTTCCAGGCTGTCACCGACCACCGGCAGTCGATCCAGCAGGCTCATCACCAGCCCGGCCAGGGTCTGGTAATCCTCCGTCGCCACAGCCTTGAAGCCGGTGCGCTGGCGGATCAGGTTGAGGTTCAAGGCGCCATTGACGCGAAAACCACCCTCCTCTTCGATGATATCCGGGCCTTCGACCTCACTCGCATCCGGCAACTCACCGGCGATGGACTCGAGGATGTCGGTCATGCTCAACACCCCGATAAAGTCGCCAAATTCGTTGATCACGAAGGCAATGTGAGTCGACTCCTGACGCATCTGCTCCAAGGCATTGAGAATCGAAAAACTCTCCAGCAAGTTGACCGCCCGGCGCGCCAGGTGCTCCAGGTTCGGCTCGTTACCGGCCAGGTATTCCTTGAGCAACTCCTTCTTGTGCACAAAGCCCAATGGCTCGTCGACATTACCGTTGCGGATCAAGGGCAGGCGCGAGTAAGACGAATGCATCAGTTTCAGGCGGATAGTGTCGGGATCGTCCGACAGATCTATAGAGTCCACCTTCGCCCGAGGCGTCATCAGCGTACGGATCGGGCGTTCAGCCAGTTGCAGCACGCCACTGATCATCACCCGCTCGCGCCGGTCGAACAGCGGCCCGCCGTTGGCATCGGGGTTGTCCAGCAGGTCGGCGACCTCTTCACCTACCTCCTCCACTGCCAGATTACGCCCGCCGAGCAAACGCATCACCGCGTGGGCCGTGCGCTCACGCCTCGGCAGCGTGCCCTGGGCCGACTTCTTGCGGCGCGACCGGGCGATCTGGTTGAACAGCTCGATCAGGATCGAGAAGCCGATGGCCGCGTACAGATAGCCTTTGGGAATGTGGAAGCCCAGGCCTTCGGCCGTCAGGGCAAAACCGATCATCATCAGGAAGCCCAGGCACAGCATGATCACCGTCGGGTGGGCGTTGACGAAACGGGTCAGCGGCTTGCTGGCAACGATCATCAGGCCGATGGAAATGATCACCGCGATCATCATCACCGCCAGCTCATCCACCATGCCCACGGCGGTAATCACCGCATCGAGGGAGAACACCGCATCCAGCACCACAATCTGCGCAACGATCGGCCAGAACATCGCATAGGCCACGTTGCCAGTGCGCTGAGCCACATGCCCCTCAAGGCGCTCATGCAATTCCATGGTGGCCTTGAACAACAGGAACACACCACCAAACAGCATGATCAAGTCACGGCCCGAGAAACTCTTGTCGAACACCTCGAACAGCGGTTGGGTCAGGGTCACCAACCAGGAAATACTTGCCAACAGGCCCAGACGCATCAGCAACGCCAGGGACAAACCGATCAGACGCGCACGGTCACGCTGCTCCGGCGGCAGCTTGTCCGCCAGGATCGCGATAAACACCAGGTTGTCGATGCCCAGCACCAGCTCCAGCACAATCAAAGTCAACAGGCCGAGCCAGGCCGTTGGATCCGCTAACCATTCCATTTTTCAGTATCTCTTCAAGTTTTTCAGAATGCCGGGCACGGCAACGCACGATCTAGGGACCGGGTAAGGGTAGGCAATCGGAAGACGGGATGCTTGGCCTGGAGGCAGGCGATCAGCGGGAACGGCGGCAGTGAATGTCTTGGGGAAAGACGACTGGGAGGCTCCGAGAGGGTGTTCATGTAGGTCCTGTTGTGGAAAAAGGACTTGAATCGTACAGGCGAAACAGGGATTTCCTACAACGCAAAACTATTACAAGATCTGTAACTGCTTCAGAACGGCCCCTTCGTCATCACCCGCTCATCTATAAAGCTACGCAACATCGCAATACGCTGCGTATAGGCCTGGGTCAGGCAACTGACCTGGGCCCCGCACGTATGGCGTTTTTTTAGCCAGGCAGCCTGATCATCCATCAACGAACCACGTCCGCCCATAGCCATGAAGTGCCGGTTGAGGTCATAAAGCAGCGCCATGGTCACGTCCTGATCATTGAGGGAGCGCGTGGCACAGATGGTTTTCTCGTCAGCCGCCTTCGCCCGGTCACAGTCAAAACTGGCCGCCAGGCTTGCAGGGCTGAGCCACAACACAGAAAACCCGGCGAGCACTGCGAATACCGCCGGTTTAATCAAACGAACTGCCATGAAAATTACCTCCTACAGAGGGCTACGCGCCACACCCTGCCCAAACCGATAAATCGCCAGGCAATACCCAATCAACGCCACCGCTGCCAGCAACCCGCCCGCCGCGCCGATCCAGGCAAAACCAAAGTGGCTGCCCACCCAACTGCCCATCAACGCCCCACCGCCAATACCGATGTTGTAGATCCCGGAAAACATCGCCATCGCCACATCCGTGGCATCCGGCGCCAGCACCAGCACCTTCGATTGCAACGCCAGGCCAAAACCCATGATGGCCATGCCCCAGAACACACTCAGGGTCACCAGGTACGACACCTCGCCACTCAACGGCAGCAACAACGCCAGGCACAGCGCCAGGATAGTCACCGCGCTGATCAGGAACCGGTGCGGATTAAACCGATGCACCAGACTGAACAACAACGAACCAATAATTCCCGCGCCGCCAAACACCAGCAGGATCAGGGTCACCGTATTGCCACTCATACCGGCAACACCTTCAACAAACGGCTCAACATAACTGTAGGCAGTGAACTGCGCCGTCACCACCATCGCCGTCAGCACATACAACGCCACCAGCGCCGGGCGCTTGAACAACAGCGGCAAGCTGCGCAGCGAACCGGAGTTCTGGCTCGGCAGCAGCGGCAAGGTGCGCGCCAGCCAGAACACCAGCCCGGCGGCAAACGCGCCGATCACCAGGAAGGTGGTGCGCCAGCCCATGGCTTCGCCCAGCAAGCGGCCCAGCGGGATACCCAGAACCATCGCCAGGGAAGTACCGGTAGCCAGCAACCCAAGGGCCTGCACCTGCTTGCCCTCCGGCGCCAAACGCACCGCGAGGGAGGCAGTAATCGACCAGAACAACGCATGGGACAGGGCAATGCCGACCCGGCTGAGCATCAGGATGCCAAAGCTGGTGGCCACGCTGGACAGGATATGGCTGGCGATAAACATGCCGAACAGCACGATCAGCAGCTTGCGCCGCTCGACGTTACGGGTCAGCAGCATCACCGGCAGCGAGGTCAGGGACACGATCCACGCATAGATGGTCAGCATCAGGCCGACGCTGGCGATGGGCATGTCGAAGCTCGCGCCGATGGCACTCAGCAGGCCGACCGGTACAAATTCGGTGGTATTGAAAACGAAAGCGGCCAACGCGAGAGCGAAGACCGGTTGCCAGTTAGCTTGAGGTGTTGCGGCGGAAATGCTCATTGACAGGTCGTCGTACTCGTTTGCGCGCAGATCAAGCCGGCCCGATGCCGGGCCTTGAGCCGCGCGCAAAAAATAGTAACACGACGATTCAGGGATCGACTTGCCCCATCAGCTCGGGAATCGACTCAGGACGCTTGGCATAGCGCTGGGCCAGCGCCGCGCAGACCATCAACTGGATCTGGTGAAACAGCATCAGCGGCAAGATCAGCACCCCCATGCTCGCCCCGGCAAACAACACCTGGGCCATCGGCACACCGGTGGCCAGGCTTTTCTTCGAGCCGCAGAACAGAATGGTGATCCGGTCTTCCTGGCTGAAGCCAAAAGCCTTGCCCAGCACCGTGGACGCCACCAGCACCAGCGCGAGCAACACACAGCACGCCACCACCAGGCCACCCAGTTCCCACAACGGAATCTGGTGCCAGATGCCCTCGTTGACCGCTTCGCTGAAGGCGCCGTAGACCACCAGCAAAATCGAGCCCTGGTCGACGAACTTCAGCCAGGATTTGTTACGCCCTACCCACTCGCCGATCCAGCGACGGGCGATCTGCCCGGCGATGAACGGTAGCAACAATTGAACACTGATTTTCAGGATCGCATCGACGGTGGAGCCGCCATCGCCATGCACATTCAGCAGCAACGTCACCAGCAATGGCGTCAGGAAGATCCCGAACAGGCTCGACGCCGCCGCGCTGCAAATCGCCGCCGGGATATTGCCCCGGGCCAGCGAGGTAAAGGCAATCGCCGACTGCACGGTGGCGGGCAATGCACACAAATAGAGCATGCCCATGTACAGGTCTTTACCGATCAGCGGCGACAACACCGGCTTGAGCGCCAGGCCCAGCAACGGAAACAGCACGAAGGTCAGGCTGAACACCAGCAGGTGCAGGCGCCAATGACCCGCACCGGCAACAATGGCCTGGCGCGACAGTTTCGCGCCGTGCAGGAAAAACAGCAGCGCGATGGCCAGGTTGGTCACCCAGCCAAAGGCCACGGCGGTCTGGCCGCTGGCGGGCAGCAGGGACGCGAGGATCACCGTGGCCACCAGGGTCAGGGTGAAGTTGTCAGGTAAAAAGCGTGGGCGGGTCATAGGCCAATCTTCCAGGGGTTGCCAAGAGCATCGTCGCGACTCTAACGTAACGGCTTGTTACCGACTAACGCCAATGAGCCAGTAAATGCCGCCAAAAGGACATGACAAAACCGTGCGTCGCAGCGTGCCCGGGCTTTCCAGCCTGCCCAGGCCGGTGTATGGCCGCACCGAATCCCTGCCCAACCGCGCGCTGACCCGCCGCCATAGTCACCCGTGGGTGCAGTTGTCCTACGCAATATCCGGGGTGCTGGAGATCCAGACCAGCGTAGGACGCTTCGTCGCGCCACCCCAGCGGGCCGTGTGGATACCGGCCGGCATGCCACACCGGGTGTTCAGTTCGCCCCATACCGAGATGCGCAGCCTGTACCTCGATTGCAGCGTCACCGCCTGGGCGGCCGACCGCTGCCAGGTGCTGGCGGTGAGCAGCCTGTTGCGCGAGTTGATTCGCAGCTTCAGCGAATTGCCGGTGGAATACGCCGAGGATGGCCCGGATGGACGGCTGGCCCAAGTGGTGCTGGACCAACTGGCCGCCGCGCCCCAGGTCGACCTGATGTTGCCGCTGCCCGCCGACAGCCGCTTGCGGCAGATTTACCGCAGCCTGAACCTGCACCCGGAGCAGCAAACCACCCTGGGGCAGTGGAGCCAGAAACTGGCGGTCAGCGAGAAAACCCTCAGCCGGCTGTTCCTGAGCGACACCGGCCTGACCTTCCGCGCATGGCGCCAGCGCCTGCGATTGTTGAGCGCCCTGCCCGCCCTGGAACAAGGCGAACGCGTGACCGATGTGGCGCTGGCCTGCGGCTACGAATCCACCTCGGCCTTCATCAACGCCTTCCGCCAGCAGTTCGACGCCACACCGGGCGAGTTCTTCCGCTGACCATCAGACAAAGAAGCTCCAGAGCGAAAACTGGATTTCCTATGGGAACTGGTTCCCCTGTGGAAACTCGGTCCTCTGTGGGAGCTGTCGAGCTTTAGCGAGGCTGCGATGGCGGCCTGACTGTCGACATCTCTATTGCCTAACAGGGCCTCATCACAGCCTCGCTAAAGCTCGACAGCTCCCACAGGGAACCCAGTTGAACAGTTAAACCTCGCTCACTCCCCCGCCTTGGCCAACACCGCCTGCAACAACACATCCGCCCCCGCCGTCGACCACTGCGGATGAATCTCCTCCGCCTCGTTATGGCTCAGCCCATCCACACACGGCACAAAAATCATCGCCGTCGGCGCCACCCGGTTCAGGTAGCAGGCATCATGCCCGGCCCCGGAAATCATGTCGCGATGGCTATACCCCAACGCTTGCGCCGAAGCCCGCACCACCTCCACACACTCAGGGTCGAAGGCAATCGGCGCGTACTGGAAAATCTGCTTCACGCTGTGCTGCAAACCAATCCCCTCGGCGATCCGCGCCACCGCCGCCTGCAGCTGCTGATCCTGATACCCCAGCACCGCTTCATCCGGGTGCCGAAACTCCACACTGAAAAACACCCGCCCCGGCACCACGTTGCGTGAATTGGGGAAGATATTCGCCATGCCCACCGTCGCCCGCCCTTCGGCGCCCTGTTCCAGGCCGATCTGGTTCACCGCCTCCACCACCCGGGCAAACCCGAGCAACGCATCCAGCCGGTGATCCATCGGCGTCGTCCCGGCATGGGCGCTGCGCCCGCTCAGTTCCACTTCATACCAGCGCTGGCCCTGGGCGCCGGTGACCACACCGATGGTCAGGCCCTGTGCCTCAAGAATCGGCCCCTGTTCGATATGCAGCTCAAACGCCGCATGCACCGCCTGGCCACCCACCGGATGCGCACCGGCATAGCCAATCTGCTGCAACGCCTGGCCGATGGTGATCCCGGCCTTGTCTTCCCGGGACAGGCCGTACTCCAGGTCAAACACCCCGGCATACACCCCCGAGGAAATCATCGCCGGCGCAAACCGCGAGCCTTCTTCGTTGGTCCAGTTCACCACTTCGATTGGCCGCTCGGTCTCGATCCCCAGGTCATTCAAGGTGCGCAGCACCTCCAGCCCGGCCAGCACGCCGTAGATACCGTCGTACTTGCCGCCCGCCGGCTGGGAATCGCCATGGGAACCGGTCAGCACCGGGGCCAGGTGATCCTGGCGCCCGGCGCGACGGGCAAAGATATTGCCCATGGCATCCACCCGAATGCTGCAACCGGCCGCCTCGCACCATTGCACAAACAGGTCGCGACCGCGGCGGTCCTCATCCGTGAGGGCCAGGCGCGAGACGCCGCCCTTTTCGGTGCCGCCGATCTGCGCCATTTCCATCAGCGAGCCCCACAGGCGCTCGCCATTGACCCGCGCCAAGTCGTTCATGAACGCGGCTCCTGGGGTTTGGCCCGGTAGCGGAAGTCACAGTGAGGGGCACCGCCCATGATGGTCTGGGTGCGGGTCAGCTTGATGTCCGGGTTGTAGCCGACGATAAACAGTTCGTCGCGGTTGCAGGACAGCAGGTGACCGATCTCGCCCAGGCCCATCTCGTGATACATCTCGGCATAGCGGCAGCGCTTCACGTCATAGTCGTAGTGCTCGGCGTCGCTGGCGATGATCTCGACCTTCAGCGCATCGTCCTTTTCCCAGAGCACTTGCAGCTCGACAAAGCTCTTGAGGTCGGCGCCCTGCTCTTCCAGCTCGGCAAAGTGCTTGCCGGCCTGGATCGCTGCATTGCCCACCGCCTCGCCGATCACCGCCGCCGCAAAGTCCTTGCCCTGCTCGCGCACCAGGATCTCGTAGATCGGCTTGATGATTTCGGCTTCGATCCGCCGCCGGGCCAGGATGCCCAGTTCACCTTCCAGCTTGCTCATTGTGTGCCTCCGTAAACCTGTAGGAGCGAGCTTGCTCGCGAAGATATTCCAGGCGCATCGCTGCGTTGACTGTACATTTTTCGCGAGCAAGCTCGCTCCTACAGGGGTGGGTTGTTACTTGCCGCCCGCCACACTGACTGGCTGCCACTGATTACTTTTGACCTCATACACGGTGAACGACGGCTTCTTCAAATTGCCCTCGGCATCAAACGCAATGGTCCCGGTCACGCCCTGATAGCTGATGGCGCGCAGCACCGGCAGGTACTTTTGCGGGTCCACCGAGTCGGCCTTCTCGATCGCCGCCACCAACACCCCGACACCGTCATAGGCAAACGGCGCGTGCAGTTCGATCGGCGCCTTGTAGCGATCCTTGTAAGCCTGCTCGAACGCCTTGCCACCCGGCATCTGCGCCACCGCCAGGCCCGGCTCCAGGGCAATCACGCCCTCGCCTTCGTTCTGCGCCAGTTGCAGGAAGGTCTGGCTGACAAACCCACCGGCCCCCATCAGCGGTGCCTTGATGCCCAGTTGCTTGATACGCCTGGCCAAAGGCGCGGCCTGGGAATCGACGCCACCAAAGAAAATCAGGTCCGGGTTCTGGCTGCGGATATTGGTCAGCACTGCGCTGAAATCGATGGTCTTGTCGTCGACGTATTCACGAGACACCACCTTGGCGCCACCGGCCTCGATGGATTTGACGAACTGGTCGGCCAGGCCCTGGCCGAATGCGGTGCGGTCGTCGATCACCGCAATGCGCCGGGCCTTGAGGGTGTTCAAAGCATAGTCGCCGGCCACCTGGCCGCCATCGTCGTCATGGCCCATGATCCGGAAGCTGGTGTCGAAGCCCTGCTGGGTATACGCGTGCCCGGTAGCAACCGGGGCGACTTGCGCGATACCTGCATCGTGATAAACCCGCGCCGCCGGAATGCTGGTGCCGGTGTTCCAGTGGCCGACCACACCCACCACGCCTTCGTCCACCAGGCGCTGGGCCACGGTGACGGCGGTGCGCGGGTCGGACTGGTCGTCCTCGGACAGCAGCTTGAAGGTCACCGCCTCACCGTTGATTTTCGGGTGCTTGGCGTTGGCCGCGTCGATGGCCAGTTGCGCGCCGTTTTCCAGGTCCTTGCCGATCCGCGCCGACGGGCCGGTCAACGGCCCGGCCAGGCCGATCAATACGGTCTGGTCGGCCTGGGCCATGGCACTCGCCAGGCTGCTCAAGGCCAGGCCGATCACTAGGGTGTGCTTGAAAGTCTTCATCAGTGGTTCCTGTTTCTTTACGGGCTGGTCGGAACACGCCGGGCGTCCGGTAGCGTCAGGGTTGATTCATTCACCGAGGTAGGCACTGCGCACCTCGGGGTGGTCGAGTAATTCATGGGACGGGCCAGTGAGGCTGATGCGCCCGGTGTCCATCACATAGGCACGGTCGGTGACCTGCAGCGCGAGCCGGGCGTTCTGCTCCACCAGCAGCAGGGTCATGCCCTGGCGGCACACGTCGTCGATCACCTGGAAGATCTTCTCCACCATGATCGGCGCCAGGCCCATGGACGGTTCGTCCAGCACCAGCAAGCGCGGCTTGGAGAGCAGCGCCCGGGCCAGCGCGAGCATCTGTTGCTCGCCACCGGAGAGCAGGCCGGCGGACTGCTGCAGGCGCTCCTCCAGACGCGGGAAGTGCTCGAACAACTGGCGGATCTCGCGGTTCACCTGCTCGGTGTCACGACGCAGGAAGGCCCCGGCCTGGAGGTTTTCCAGGACGCTCATGCGTGCAAAGATCCCGCGCCCTTCCGGTACCATCGCAATGCCCTGGCGCAGCAATTGGTCCGGCGCCTGGCCGAGGATCGAACGCCCGGCGAAGTGAATCTGCCCCGCCGCTGCCGGCAGCAATCCGGTCAGGGCCTTGAGGCTGGAGGTCTTGCCGGCACCGTTGGCACCGATCAACGTCACTCGCTCGCCTTCGCCGATGTGTAAATCCAGGGACTTGACCGCTTCGATGGCGCCGTAGCGCACCTGCAAGCCGTCGACTTTCAATAAAGGTTCAGACATGGGCGCTGGCTCCCAGATAGGCCTGGATCACCGCCGGGTCGCGGCGCACCTCGGCAGGCGCGCCCACCGCGATCACCTGGCCGTAATCGAGCACGCTGATGCGGTCGCACACCCCCATCACCAGCTTCACGTCATGCTCGATCAGCAGCAGCGTGTGGCCGTCGTCGCGGATCTTTTCCAGCAGGCCGCGCAGTTGCACTTTCTCGGCAGCGTTCATCCCGGCGGCCGGCTCGTCGAGGGCCAGCAAACGTGGTTCAGTGGCCAGGGCCCGGGCGATTTCCAGTCGGCGTTGATGGCCGTAGGACAGGCTGTCGGCGCGGTAATTGGCGAACCCCGCCAGCCCGACATACGCCAACAGGCGATGGGCATGGGCGCGGGTTTGCGCTTCTTCTTCCCGGGCTCGACGATGGCGACTCAAGGCGGCCCACACGCCATTGCGGGTGCGCACATGGCGGCCGACCATGACGTTTTCCAACGCGCTCATGGTGTTGAACAGGCGGATATTCTGGAAGGTCCGGGCGATGCCGGCCTGGGCCACCTGGTGCACGCTGGCCGGCTTGTAGTCCTCGCCGTCGAGCTGGAAGCGCCCGGAATCCGGGGTATACAGGCCGGTCATCACGTTGAAGAAGGTGGTTTTACCGGCGCCATTGGGGCCGATCAAGCCATAGATCTCCCCAGGCTGGATGCTCAGGCTCACGTCGGTGAGCGCCGCCACGCCGCCGAAGCGCTTGTTCACCTGGTCAATCTGCAACAGCGGCTGATTCATCGCGCCACTCCTTTTGGCCACAGGCCTGCCGGTCGATAGAGCATCGCCAGGATCAGCGCGAGCCCGTAGAACAACTGACGAATGATTTCCGGGTCCACCAGCACCTGGCCGAACAGCGCCTGCTGCAACGGGCCCATGCTCGCGCGCAAGGCTTCGGGCAACGCCGCCAGCAATACGCAGCCGAGAATCACCCCGGGGATATGGCCCATGCCGCCGAGCACCACCATCGCCAGCACCGCGATGGACTCATTGAGAGTGAAGGACTCCGGCGAGACAAAGCCCTGGAACGAGGCGAACAACGCCCCGCTCACGCCGCCAAACCCGGCACCGATGGCGAACGCCAACAGCTTCAAGCGCAGGGTGTTGACGCCCATGGCCTGGGCCGCTTCCTCATCTTCACGAATCGCCACCCAGGCCCGCCCGATGCGTGAACGCTCCAGGCGAATGCAGGCAAACAGGATCAGCACCACCAGCGCGGCGAACAGGTAGTAGTACAGATAGACCGAAGGCAGGCGCAGGCCGAACAGCTCCTGGGTGCGCCCGAGGTTGATCCCCAGCAGGTTGACCGGGTCGACCTGGGAAATACCTTTGGGCCCGTTGGTGATGTTCACCGGGCGATCCAGGTTGCGCAGCAATATGCGGATGATTTCACCAAAGCCCAGGGTCACGATGGCCAGGTAATCACCGCGCAGGCGCAAGGTCGGTGCGCCCAACAACACGCCAAAGCCCGCCGCCAGCAACGCGGCCAAGGGCAGGATCAACCAGATCGAGGTGTGCATGCCCGCCGGCAGCAGCGCCATCAGCGCCGGGAATTGCTGCAACAGATGCGGCGAGGACAGCAATGCGGCGAGGTACGCGCCCACTGCGTAGAACGCGATAAAACCCATGTCCAGCAGCCCGGCGTAACCCACGACGATGTTCAGGCCCAGGGCCAGCATGATGTACAGCAACGCGAAATCGAGGGTGCGCACCCAAGTGTTGCCACCGGCATGCCCGACAATCCACGGCGCCAGCACCAGCGCCACGGCGAACAATACAAGGCCGAAGCTGGCGCGCTGGCGGGAGGTATTCAGGACACTCATGCGCGGGTCGCCAGTCGTTCGCCCAACAGCCCCGAAGGACGAAACACCAGCACCGCGATCAACACGATAAAGGCAAACACATCCTGGTAATTGCTGCCGAACACACCCTGGGTGGCAGCGCCCAGGTAGCCGGTACCCAGGGCCTCGATCAACCCCAGCAGCAGGCCGCCAAGCATCGCGCCCTTGAGGTTGCCGATGCCGCCCAATACGGCTGCGGTGAACGCCTTGATGCCCGGCAGGAAACCCATGTAGAAATGCGCGCTGCCGTAGTTGCTCGCCATCATGATTCCGGCCAATGCCGCCAGGGCGCCGCCAATGGCAAAGGTCAGCACGATGATGCGATTCGGGTTGATGCCCATCAGGCTCGCCACCTGCGGGTTCTCGGCCACTGCGCGCATGGCCCGACCAAAGCGTGTGCGTTCCACCAGCACCAGCAGCGCGACCATTACCGACAGTGCGACGGCAATGGTGGTCAGGGCGGTAGCGTTGGTGATCGCCGGATGCGCCGAAGCGCCCGCGAGCACTTCAATCGGTTCCAGCGGCAGCAGTTGCGGGAACATCTGCGGGTTACGCGTCCACACCAACATGGCGATGGTTTGCAGCAACAACGACACCCCGATGCCGCTGATCAATGGCGCCAGGCGCGGCGCATTGCGCAGGCGCCGGTAAGCGACCCGCTCAATCAGCACCGCGAGTACCGCGCAGAACGCCATGGCAATCACAGTGGCTGCCAGCAGCACCAGCACCGGCGGCATCGCCGGCCATGTCACCTGCAACAGGCGAATCACCGAGAGGCCCACCAAAGCGCCAATCATCAACACATCGCCGTGGGCAAAATTGATGATCCGCAAAATGCCGTAGACCATGGTGTAACCCAAGGCCACTAGCGCGTAGAGACTGCCCGTCATCAAACCATTGAGCAGTTGCTGGATAAACGCATCCATGGAAACCATCGACCTCACTACTGACGAGGGCGGCACACTAAGCATCTATTCTGTTTTTATCAAATATCAGAAATTCATATGGTTATGCCAAACGCATAAAGCGCTATAACCGCCATAAATACGGCATTTATGGCTCTTTATTTGCCATCTCACTTAGTATTTAATTCAACACATGAATAATTTAGAACAGTTAGCCAATGACCCGCCGTTGCGTGCCGTGCGCACCTTCGAAGCGTTTGCCCGCCACGGCGGAGTGAATTCCGCCGCCCGCGAGCTGGACGTGTCGCCCTCCGCCGTCAGCCATCAACTGCACCTGCTGGAAAGCTTTCTGCAGCAACCGCTGACCTTGCGCCAGGGCCGCAACCTGGTGCTCACCGAAGAAGGCCGCGAGTACTACCGCGCAATTCGCTCGGCCTTCGCCGTACTGCGCAGCGCCACCGAACACGTGCGGGAAAAAAGCGCCACACGCCAGGTCACCATCAGCCTGATCCCGCTGTTCGGCATCAACCTGTTCATCCCGCGCCTGGCACAGTTCCTCAAGGACCACCCGGCGCTGGACATCAACGTCACCTACGCCAACCACCGCAGCTACCCCAGCGACGCTGCCGATTTATCGATCCGCTTCGGCACCGGGCACTGGCCGGGGTACCACAGCGAGCCGCTGATTTCCGGGGCGGTGACGCCGTATTGCAGCCGCGCATTCCTGGAGCAACACGGGCCGATCGACACACCTGAGGCGCTGAGTGAATTACCGCTGTTGCACGACGAAGAGCGCGGCACCTGGAGCCAATGGTTCCAGGCCGCCGACGTGCATCACGGGACCGCGTTGAATGGTTTGCTGCTGGAGGATGGTCAGTTGGCGCTGACGGCCACGCTGACCGGATTGGGCTGCTCACTGCTGCGCGCGCCACTGGTTGCGCCGCATGTGGCAAATGGGGAGTTGGTGAAGCTGTTTGATCTACAGGTCGATGATGGCCGCCAGTACTACCTGTGCCGGCGGGCCAACAGCGAGTTGTCGAGCGAGGGGAATCACTTGTACGACTGGATCAAGAGCAACCTGGCGGGAACCTGAAAACACCGCAGATCCAATGTGGGAGCGGGCTTGCTCGCGAATGCGGTGGTTCAGCCAGCACATGTATCGACTGACCCACCGCATTCGCGAGCAAGCCCGCTCCCACATTTTTGTGTGCGTTTCAATTCAGAATGGAGTCAGCTGCCGTTCCCGCCGTGCGCCTCTTCAAAGAAGTAATCCTTCCAGCTCCCCGCCTTGTTCTTCAACACGCCCAACTCCTGCAATTTCTCGGCATAGATATAGGTACGCTGCGGCACGATGGTGAAGTCGATTTCCGGGTCCTGGACGATTTTCTCCACCAGCGCCAGCGGTAGCTTCGACTGCTCTACACGAATGTAAGCCTGGGCCGCTGCCGGCTTGTCGGCCTTGATGATTTTCTCGGCCTCGGCCAACGCGTCATAGAACGCCTTGTAGGTCTTGGGGTTCTCGTCGTGGAATTTCTCGGTGGTGTACAGCACATTGAACGTCGCCGGGCCGCCGAGAATGTCGTAGGAACTCAGCACCTTGTGCACCTTGGGATTCAACAACTCCTGGTACTGGAAGGGCGGGCTGGAAAAATGCGCGTTGATCTCCGAACCGCCGGCAATCAACGCGGCGGTCGCGTCCGGGTGCGCCAGGCTGATGGAGATATCGTCGAACTTCTTGTAGTTGTCGTTCCCGAACTGCTTGGCGGTTTCAATCTGCAAGGTACGCGACTGGAAGCCCACGCCCGCGGCCGGTACGGCGATGCGGTCTTTTTCGCTGAAGTCCTTGAGGGTCTTCACATCCGGGTTATTGGTCAGCAGGTAGTTGGGCATCGAGCCCAGCGAGGCGATGGCCTTGACGTTCTGCTTGCCCTTGGTGCGGTCCCACAGCGTCAGCATCGGCGGCACACCTGCCGACACCACGTCCAGCGCGCCGGCCAGCAGCGACTCGTTCATCGCGGTGGCGCCGGAGATACTGTTCCACTCCACCTTGATGTCCAGGCCCTGCTCCTTGCCGTGTTTCTCGATCAGGTTCTGGTCACGAACCACGTCGAGGATCAAGTAGCCGATGCCGAATTGCTGGGCGATGCTGATCTTGCCTTCGGCGTGTGCACCAAGGCTGAGGAGCGCACTGGCTGCTGCCAGGAGCGTCAGGGTGGGTCGTTTTATTATCATGAGAACGCTGCCGCGAGGTTGAGAAGGGTTGCGAGCGTAGCGGCCCGCGTACAGTGCGAAAAAGAATATCGCGATCTATGGATATACGAAAAACACTGCCCGCCGGCGCTGCTATATTGCGCGCCTGTGCCTGATGTCATCCCCGGAGCCACTCTGCATGCTGCGCACCAACCTCAACGAGATGCTGATCTTCATGGCGGTGGTCGATGGCGCCAGCTTCGTCGCCGGTGGCCAGGCCATGGGGCTGACGCGCTCGGCGGCCGGCAAAGCCGTGGCGCGCCTGGAGGACAGCCTTGGTGTGCGCCTGTTGAACCGCACCACCCGCACCTTGAGCCTCACCGACGAAGGCCGCGCGCTGTATGACCAGGGTCTGGAGATCCTCGCCGCAGTGGACAACGCCCAAAGCCGCATCGGCCAGCCCACCGGGGTACCGCGCGGTTTATTGCGGCTTACGCTGCCCGATGCGTTCGGGCGCAAGGTGTTGCTGCCGTTGTTGAAGAAATACCTGCACGCCTGGCCCGAGGTGCAGGTGGAAGTCAGTTTCAGCGACCGCACCGCCGATATCGTCGAGGACGGCTTCGACCTGGCCATCCGCATCGGCAGCGCCAACACCGACCGCCAACTGGTTTCCCGGGTGGTCGCTCGTTATCAGGCGCTGCTGTGCGCCGCACCGGACTATCTCGCCGAGCGCGGCATACCCCGGGACATGGACGCCCTCGCCCACCACGACTGCCTGTATTTCAGCAGCCGCACGCGCAAGCAAAGCTGGCGCTTTCGCGAATCGGATGGCACCTGGGTCAAGGCGTACGGGCGCAGCCGCCTGCGCCTGGACAGCGGCGAAGCACTGCGCGACGCTGCCGTGTCCGGGCTGGGCATCGCCTTGCTGCCGGACTTCGTGGTGGCCGAGGACCTGGCTGCCGGGCGCCTAGTGCCCGTGTTGCCCAACCTGGACGCGGGAGACGTGGAGATTCTGGCGATGTACCCGAGCAAACGCTTCCTGGAGCCTCGGGTACGGCGCTTTATCGACCTGATGGTGGATGAGCTGGCGGACTGATCACCGTAACAAGGGCATTGGCGAATGGACGTCCCCACTGAGGCGACCAAAAACTACCCGCCCACGCCCTTCGGCTGGTATCGTGCCGCCCTTGAAAAAACCGCTGCGAGGAAATGGACCTTGAACACTGACGAAAAAATGACCGGGGACCTGTTCGAGGTGGATAAGCGCCTGTCACTCAAGCCCGTGGTGGACTTCAACAACTACCTGCGCAGCGCTTTCGGCGATGGCCCCTGCACCTGCATCCGCTGCGTCGCCAGCGAGTGCAGCGAGGCCGGTTACGAGTTTCAGCACACCTTCGATTTCGACGGCAAAAAAAACCACCGTCGCTTCGCCTCCACCGCCGGCAGCGACGTGCTGTTGATACTGAAGAAAGCCTGGTTGTCTTACACCAAGGCCGAGCTGCCGTTGAGCGGCGCGCTGGGGCTGGACACGGTGAAAGAGTTTGTCGAGCCGCAATTGCACAAGCGCGTGGCACCGCTGTTGCTGGCCAGTGGGTTGGTCAAGGATATGGAAGGTGAATGGCGGATGCAGCCGCAGGCCGCCTGATCCGCCCTGCGTTGATCAGTAACCCACGCCACGCACCCCACCCGAAACGCGAATGGATTCGCCGGTGACCCAATGGGCGTCGTCGGACGCCAGGAACACCGCAACCGGCGCGATATCATCCGGCTCGCCAAAGCGCCCCAGCGGCGTGCCCGCGATAAGCTGCTGGCCAAATTCACCGGCAAAATTGCCGGCGGTGGCCGGCGTATTTGTATGCCCCGGAAGGATCGAATTGACCCGGATCCCCTTCGGCCCCAGTTCACGCGCCAAGGCGAAGGTCAGCGTATCCACCGCGCCTTTGGTCGCCGAGTAGACGCTGGAGGCCAGGTAGGGATCGGTGCTGAGGATCGAGCTGATATTAATGATGCTGCCCCCTTGGCCAAACAACTTGACGGCTTCCCGAGCAGCCAGGAGATACCCCAGTACATTGAGGTTGAACTGGCGATGGAACGCCTCTTCGGTCAAGTCCTCGATCATCTGGAACACCGCGACACCGGCATTATTGACCAGGATGTCCAGGCGACCATATTCGCTTCTGATGGTGTCGAATAGTTGAATCACGTCGGCTGCCAGGCTCATGTCGGCCCGAACACTCATTGCGGTGCCGCCGTCGGCCTGGATCTGCGCCACCACCCCATCGGCCTCGGCTTTGCTGGATGAATAGTTGACCACCACCGTGGCCCCCGCTGCGCCCAGTGCCTTTGCGATACCTGCGCCGATGCCTTTTGAGGCGCCGGTAACAACTGCGATTTTTCCGTCGAGCTTCATGATGTGACCTTCCAAAGGATAAGTGATACCGCTTGCCTACAGTATTCAGGCCGCAGCGGATGCAGCGGTTGCCGGTTCTTCTCCCGTGCTTGCCTATTCTTCTCGCCTGGCTTGCGTTGCCCGGCGGCGTGCCTCATGTTCAACGCCATGAACAATCAACTCGATGAACTGCGCAGCCTGGTCATGCGTGCTGGCAACCAATGGACTGATACCGGCTTGCCGCGTGTGACGATGGTGCGGGCCGAAGCCTGTGCCGATCAGGTCTACCAGCCGATGCTGCACCTGGTCCTGCAAGGTTCGAAGACCTTGTGGATAGGTGACCAGGAGCAAACCTACGGGCCCGCCAGCTATTTCGTGGTGCCCGTCGAGGTACCCGCCACCGGCCAGATTCACCCCTGCGCCCCGGGGCTGCCTTATCTGGCTCTGAGCCTGACCCTGGACCACAACGTGATCGCCACGCTATTGGCCGACGAGATCGAAACCGGCGAGCGCACGACCGACAGTTGCTTTGCCGCCGTACCTGCACCCGCCGAGCTGATCGATGCCTGGCTGCGCATGCTGCGGCTGATGGACCGGCCCAGCGAAGTTGCGGTATTGGCGCCGATGATCGAGCGGGAGATTCTGTTTCGGGTCTTGCAGGGCCCGCTACGGGCAACGTTACTGGACATGGCCCGTCCCGACGGCCGCCTGGCGCAGATCCGCCGCGCGACCGAGTGGATTCGCCAGCATTTCAATCAACCCTTTCGCGTTGAGCCATTGGCCGCCATGTCCGACATGAGCGTCGCGGCGTTCTATCGGCACTTCAAAGCCATTACGGCCATGACCCCGATTCAGTACCAGAAACGCCTGCGCCTGCTCAGGGCACGCTGGTTGCTGCTGTTCGACACCAAGGATGCTGCGTCAATTGCATTCAGCGTCGGTTATGAAAGCGCCTCACAGTTCAGCCGCGAATATGCCCGGCTATTTGGCTTGCCGCCGGGGCGTGATGCCGCCAGGTTCAAGGCGCCTGGCGGGTGACGAGGGTCCGGTGATTGGCTTACACGTCAATAATCGTGGTACCCGCGATGGTTTCGGCAAACCCCATACCCAACACTCGCCCCGGCGTTGCGAACCCCGGTTGGCGTTCACCGGCCAACACCCGGCGTGCCGCCTCCACCGCCGCCAATGGCGTGTAGGTGTAGCCGTTGACGGTCTCGATCACCGAGCGCACCACCCGGCCATCGGCCCCTGTGACTTCTGCCACTGCCCGGGCACGATGGGCCTCACGCTGTTGAAGACTGGGGCCGTCGGGCAGTTGTGACAGGTCACCCTCGGGAAACGCATCGCCGCTGATGTGCACGAACATGGCGATATTCGGGATGCCCGTGGAATGCCACGCCGTCACCAAATCACCAAAGGACAGCGGCGCACACAGTACCGGGCCATCGCCAAAATCCATGAACTGCGGTTGTGCATCCGGGGTAGCGATGAGCTGCCCGTCCACCCGCACCAGGAGCCCCGCACCGATGATTTCACCCACGCTCAAGGCCGAGCCCCGAGACATGGGACCGGCGACCTGCAGCGCGACTTTCAGCGACTGCGGGTTCTGAACACGGCGCGCCACATGCATCGCCAGACAATCCGTCGGCACCACGTCCCAGCCAACCCCGGGCAACAGCATGACGCCTGCCTCAGCTGCACGCGCGCCCAGTTGCCTTGCCAAGCGGTAAACGTTGATTTCGGCGGTGATGTCCAGGTAGTCGACGCCTGCTGCAATACACGCCTGCATCAGCGCGCCCGCCGTCTGCGCAAACGGCCCCGCGAAGTTCAACAGCACGTCGATGCCATCCAGGGCGTCCGTTTCCAGGGTGTCCGGGCTGAATACTCGGTACGGCACACCCAGTTGCGCAGCCAGCGGTTCCAGCCGTTGGCGGTTGCGCCCGGCGATCACCAGGTCCAGCCCGTGTGCCTTGGCGTTTTCGGCCGCCATGCGTCCGGTGTAGCCCGTGGCGCCGTAGATCATTAAGGTTTTCATTGGACGTGCTGCCAGTTCTTGTAGACAAATTCCAGGCTGTAGCCGTCAGGGTCCAGCACGTTGGCCGCGTAGTAGTTCGGGTCATAGTGCAATCGTGCCCCAGGGGCTCCATTGTCGACGGCGCCCGCGTTCATCGCCGCCAGGTAAGCCGCATCGACCTCGACCCGGCTGCCGGCGACGAACCCCACATGCACCGCCCTGCCCTCGACCGCGCCCTCGCGCAACCAGAAGAAGATCCGCCCGTTCGCGCCGAACCCCTTGAGGTCCGGGTGGCCCGGCGGGCCGTCCTTGCCGTCGTAGTCGTGGCGCGTGGTGATGCCCAGCGGCGCCAGTGCGGCCTGGTAGAAATCGATGGAGCGTTGAATGTCGCTGACCGACAAAAAGATATGATCCAGCATGCTGTCGCCTCGCTCTTCAGATGATGTAGCCGCCCGCGACCTCGATCGTCTGGGCATTGATCCAGCGGCCTTCGTCAGACAGCAACATGGCGATCACACGCGCCACGTCCTCTGGCTCCCCAACCCGACCAAGGGCGGTTTGTGCAGCCAGCAGCGCTTCGAACTCATCATTGAGCCCGCCGCCCAGTTCGGTGCGGATGGCGCCTGGAGAGACGGCATTCGCACGGATCTGCCGCTCGCCAAACTCCTTGGCCATGTAACGGGTGAGTACATCCAGCGCGCCCTTGAAGGCTGCGTAAGGTGCTACGCCAGCGGTGGCGACGCGAGTTGTCGCGCTGGTGAGGTTGACGATGCAGGCGTGGACTTGCAGCAGCGGCAACAGGGCTTGAGTCAGGAAAAACGGCCCTTTGAGGTGCACATTCAGCAGGCCGTCGAACTGAGCCTCGGTGACCGATTCCAGGGGATTGAACAGTCCATAACCGGCGTTATTCACCAGGCCATTCAACCCACTCACACCCCAGGTGGCCGATAACGCCTGCTTTACCGCCTCGCCAAAACCTTGGAAGGAACTGATGTCGGCCACGTCCAATGGCAGCGCGACCGCCTTGCCGCCCGACGATACGATTCGCTGCACAACCGCCTGGGCGGCCTCTGGATGATTGTTGTAGGTCAGGATCACGCCCATGCCTTGCCGGGCACACAGTTCTGCGGTACTGGCACCAATGCCACGGCTGCCGCCGGTAATGAGGATAACGCCCATGTGTGGCTCCACTGCTTGCTCAAATGAGTCACCACAGTAGGCTTGCGCGCCTGCGCCGACGCAGCCGTTCCTGCTCGAAACCTGCCTGTTTCTGCTTTTTGCTTGCACAGGGCACACCTGGGCGCTCAGCATGCCCGGCATGAACACACAACTGATCGAACTGCGTACCCTGGCCGCCAAGGCTGAAAATCGCCGCACTGAAACCGGCATCCCGCGGGTGGCCATGGTCCAGGGCGCGATTCCCGAGCACATGCTGGCCGCGGTGTACGACCCGATGATCAACCTGATCCTGCAGGGCAGCAAATCCATGACGGTGGGTGATCGCACGCTGCGATACGACCCGGCGACCTATTTCGTGATGTCCATCGAACTGCCCGCCGTGGGCACCGTGCACCCGGCGGTGACCGGCGAACCCTACCTGGCGGTCAGCCTGACCCTCGACCCGACGGTACTCGCGACGCTGCTGAGCGACTTGCCCAAACCTGCCGGACGCTACGACCACGATGCGGGTTTTTCCGTGGCCGCCGTCACCCCCGAACTGATGGACGCCTGGCTGCGCATGCTGCGGCTGATGGGCAACCCTGAGGCGATCACAGCCCTCGCACCGGTATACGAGCGCGAGATCCTCTACCGCGTATTGCAAGGCCCCCACGGCTGGATGCTGCGTGAAATCGCCGCGCCGGACACCGCCATGGCCCGGGTGAGCCAGGCCATCCAGTGGATCCGCCGAGACTTCGCCGAACCGATCCGGGTCGAAGCCCTGGCACAGAAAGCCGCAATGAGCGTGTCGGCCTTTCACCGCCACTTCAAGGCCGTCACCAACCTGAGCCCGTTGCAGTACCAGAAGCGCGTGCGCCTGCTACAGGCGCGCACGCTGATGGTGGGCGGCGCCAGGAACGTCACCAGCGCCGCCTTCGAAGTCGGCTATGAAAGCGCCACTCAGTTCAGCCGCGATTACGCCCGGGTGTTCGGCCTGCCGCCGGCTCGCGATGCCGCGCGAATCCTCGGAGAAAACCGGAGCCCGAAGGCACGCTGACCACAACGTGCTAGCCTGCCATCGCACGCCCCCACGACAAGGAGTTGCCGATGGCCGAGCCAAGCAAAAAGATGAGCCTGATGGGCCTGACCACCCTGGTGGCGATCAACATGATGGGCTCGGGCATCATCATGCTGCCCGCCAGCATGGCGCAATTGGGTGCGATTTCGCTGCTGTCGTGGCTGATCACCGCCGTGGGCTCGATGGCGATCGCGTACTGTTTTGCCCAGTGCGGCCTCTTCTGCACCCGCACCGGCGGCATGTCGGCCTACACCGAAGAGGCCCACGGCAAGTCCGGGTTCTTCCTCTGTTCGTTCCTGTATTTCCTGTCGCTGATCATCGCCAATGTGGCGATTGCGATTTCGGCGGTGGGCTACCTGTCGTCCTTCATCCCGTGGCTGGGCAGCGGCCCCATCCCCTTATTCATCGGCACCCTCGGGCTGATCTGGCTGACTACCGTGGCCAACTTCGGCGGGCCGCGCCTGACCGGGCGGATCGGCGTGATCACGGTGTGGGGCGTGATCATTCCCGTGGCGGGCTTGAGCGTGATCGGCTGGTTCTATTTCAAGGCCGAGGTGTTCAGCAATGCCTGGAACCCCAACCAACTGCAACTGTGGGATGCGATTGGCGCGAGTATCCCGCTGACCCTCTGGGCCTTCCTCGGCATGGAGTCCGCTGCCCAGGGCTATGACGCGGTGGAAGACCCCAAGCGCACCGTGCCGCTGGCCTGCCTGCTGGGCACCCTCGGCGCGGCGCTGGTGTATGTGCTGTCGACCACAGTGATTCAGGGCATCGTGCCCAACGCTGAACTGGCCGAGTCTTCTGCGCCGTTTGCCTTGGTGTACGCGCAGATTTTCACGCCGCTGGTGGGCGACATCATCATGGCGCTGGCGGTGGTGGCGTGTATTGGTTCGCTGTTGGGCTGGCAATTCACCTTGGCGCAAACGGCCAAGATGTCGGCGGACCAGCGTCTGTTTCCGCGCTTCTTCAGCCGGGTCAGCCGCGCCCACGCGCCGGTGTTGGGGCTGATTGCCTGCGCGGCGTTGCAGAGCTTGATTGCCTTGTCGACCATCTCGCCCACAGCCAGTGCGCAGTTCGGCAAGTTGGTGAACCTGGCGGTGGTGACCAATTTGATTCCTTACGTCACCGCGCTGACCGGGCTGCTGGTGATGATGCACAAAGCGCGGGTGGCGGCGGTGGTGTATGCGCGCAATACCACGGTGTTGCTGATTGCCGTGGGGTATTCGCTGTATGCGATTTACGCGTGTGGTGAGGAGGCGGTGTTTGGTGCGACGCTGGTATTGGCGTTTGGGTATCTGTTGTATGGTTTTTTGGCGCGGCGGTTTATTACGGCCGGTGGTGGGTGAATATCCGTTATTTTGGTGATGGCTGAGATTGGTTCCGCTCTTACAGCGGCTCACTTTTGAAAAGCGCAAAAGTAAGCAAAACGCTCTTGACCAAC